>CALHCP010000021.1 GCA_937936705.1 uncultured cyanobacterium
TTTCTCACCAAGGAATACCTAGAATTGGAGGGGGGCTATACGGTTTTGACCGCCGGCAACGGGCAGGAGGGTTGGGATTTGTTGAGTCAGGTGCATCCCAATTTGATTGTCTGTGATGTCATGATGCCCGTGATGGATGGGTACGAGTTTGTGCAAAAATTACGGCAACATCCCCGTCTGCGCTCGATCCCTTTGATTTTTCTTTCGGCCAAGGGCGATGTCGTTGACCGGATTGTGGGCTTGAATGCCGGGGGAGATGTGTACTTGGTCAAACCGTTTGAGCCGGAAGAGTTGCTGGCGCAAATCCGTTCTTCCCTGGCGCGATTGGGTTGGGCGACCCAGGGAGAACCCTTGGCGCAGTTACCTGCGGACACCTATCTTACTCCTACCGAGCGACGAGTGTTGCGGTTGGTGGCGCAGGGATTGACCAACCAACAGGTGGCCGATGAACTGAAGGTCTCCCGGCGCACGGTGGAAAGTCATGTGAGCAATATGCTGAATAAAATCGGTCTGGGCAACCGCACGGAATTGGCTCGTTGGGCGATGAATCATTTGGGAGTCTAAAGGGAGCCTGTGGATAGGCGGTCGCAGGCGGGCAGCCCCGTCTCTAGTTCTCCTTAATCTCTGCATGCTGCCGGGGAGATTTTCGGTTGGTTTGCATCAGGTTTATACCGATAGAGATGCCCTAAAAATAATTGCGCTAAAAAGCAATTGTGGCTATTGCGAGTCGTCCCCAATGGCTCCGTTTCGGTTCTGGGTCAGTGATGGCTATATCTGGCAATCGGATTGGAGTTTAGAATTGCGTTTGCAGCAACACAGACCCCGGACTTGCTTCTCCAGAATCTTGCTTCACCAATTAGGTCAGACTGCTATATACTAAAAAATACCTCTGTTGCTTCGGTGCCGGAAAAATTATTTTGTTGTCCAAACGCCTGCAAAACCGACCACCGCGAATGGGGGCATTCCCTGCGACCCCTCCTGTTGAATCCCTAGACTTCTCCTCTACGAATCTCGCCCAAATCCGTGAAATCCATCAGTGAAAATCGGGAAGCCCGTCACCTATACGAAATTCTGGAAACTTATGAGTGTGGCATTGAACTCAAAGGCACAGAAGTCAAATCGGTGCGGGCAGGAAAAGTCAATTTGCGGGATGGGTTTGCCCGCTTCAAAAATGGGGAATTGTATTTAATCAATGTGCATATCTCGCCCCACGAAACGGCGAGTACCTACTTTAACCATGACCCCCGCCGCACCCGCAAGTTGCTCATGCACCGGGCGGAATTACGCAAATTAGTCGGGAAAGTGGAGCAAAAAGGTCTATCTTTGGTACCCCTGAAAATGTACTTCAAGGGGGACTGGGTAAAGGTACTGCTCGGCCTCGGACGCGGGAAAAAGCTACACGATAAACGCCAAACCCTAAAAGAGCGCCAGGAAAAACGGGAAATGGCACGGGCAATCAAGCACCGCGACTAAAGTTTTCGGCACCGACCGGCAAAATGGTTACCTGAGATACAAATTGCCTTGAACATTCTGTCCCCTAATAAAGGGATGACGTGATGACGCAAGCCGGTGTTCCGGTGTGGAGCTGGGTCAGATTTCCCAGTCTGTCCTAGATTCGGCATCGCTAAAAAGACCGGCATTATTTATTTTTTTAGAGGAGTGTCACCCATGCCTGTTGTCCGTATGAAGCCTCGTCGTCGCTTTCGTCTCAGTCCACGCAAGCTACGCTTTACTGAGTTCAAGATTCCCCATGCCTGGCTGGTTCTGTTGGGGTATCTCTATGTGCCTTTGCTGATTTTGGGTGTGCTGGCTTGGGGCACCGTTGCCGTCGCTCAAACACCAACGCCTGTTCCCAGTCCTGTCCCCGCGCCGGTTGCCCCCGAAATTGACGTAACGGTGATCAAGGAAAGCATCACCACGATTACGGGTCAGGCTGCCGCGGTGAAAGTGGCGGTGGATACGGTATGGGTGTTGTTGTGTGCGTTCCTGGTGATTTTTATGAATGCCGGGTTCGCCATGGTGGAGGCGGGTTTTTGCCGTCAGAAGAATGCGGTAAATATCCTGTCGAAAAACTTGATTGTGTTTGGCATCAGTACCATTTCCTTCTGGATTTTTGGTTTTGCCTTCATGTTTGGGAACGGTTCTGATTTTATCGGCCTGAACGGCTTTTTCTTGGCGGGCGCGGACAATAGTCCCGCGACCGGGGATGCCTACCAGGGGGTATTCAGTGCCTTGAACTGGACGGGGGTGCCCCTGTCGGTGAAGTTCTTGTTCCAGGTGGCTTTTGCCGGGACGGCGGCCACGATTGTGTCCGGTTCGGTGGCGGAGCGGATTAAGTTCATTGACTTTTTGTTGTTCAGCTTTATTTTGGTCGGTCTGATCTACTCGGTCGGCGGTCACTGGGTTTGGGGCGGTGGTTTCCTGTCGGGCTTGGGCTTTTGGGATTTTGCCGGTTCGACGGTGGTGCATTCGGTCGGGGGTTGGGCGGCGCTGATGGGGGCGGCTTTCCTCGGCCCTCGGCTGGGCAAGTACACCGAGAATGGTGTTAATGCCATCCCTGGACACAATTTGGGGTTTGCGACCCTGGGTTGTTTGATCCTTTGGTTGGGCTGGTTTGGGTTTAACCCCGGTTCGACGATGGCGGCTGACCCGGCGGCGATTGGCCACATTGCCCTGACGACTAACTTGGCGGCTTCGGCAGGGGCGATTGCGGCGACGGTGACGGCTTGGATTTTGTTCGGTAAGCCGGATTTGTCCATGATTATCAATGGCATTCTGGCGGGTTTGGTGGGGATCACGGCGGGCTGTGCCTTTGTCACCCAGGTGTCGGCTATCATTATTGGCCTGATCGCCGGGGTGATTGTGGTGTTTTCGGTTTCCTTCTTCGACAAGATTAAGATTGATGACCCGGTGGGAGCCGTCTCCGTCCACTTGGTCTGTGGGGTTTGGGGCACGCTGGCGGTGGGTTTGTTTGCCGCCGGGCCGGGCGACTTGTACGCTGAAGATGCCGGTCCTACCGCCGGTTTGCTCCTGGGGGGCGGCATTGAACAACTCTGGGCTCAGTTTTTGGGGGTGATCATTGTCGGCGGCTGGGTGGTGGTGGTCAGCAGTGTTGTTTGGCTGATCCTGAAAGCCATCTTTGGCCTGCGGGTCAGCCCCGAAGAGGAACTCAAGGGTCTGGATATTGGCGAACACGCCATGGAGGCTTATGCGGGCTTCTTGAAGGAAGATGTGTAGTCTCTCCGCTCCAGCCTGAGGTCACATCAAGGAGGTGTCGTAACGGTGACATCTCCTTTTTTCTGGGGCAGTCGCCTGGGAAAAGTTAAGGATTGGGGGACGGTAAACCCCACATTCCCGCCGGTTGCCCCTATAATTAAGACAAACCGTGAAGAAACGTAAATTTTCCTGATAGCTGCGCTGCCTCCTTGGGAGGGGTTACAGTGGTGACTATCGGATAGTTTTCGGGACGGTTTTGTCCTACTTTTTTAATCTCTGTTTGGAGAACAACGATGACCATTGCAATTGGACGGACCCAGGAGCGGGGCTGGTTTGATGTCCTCGACGACTGGCTGAAACGGGATCGTTTCGTGTTCGTGGGCTGGTCGGGCTTGTTGCTGTTCCCTTGTGCCTATTTGGCGTTGGGGGGCTGGTTGACCGGCACGACCTTTGTGACTTCTTGGTACACCCACGGCTTGGCGTCTTCCTACCTGGAAGGCTGTAACTTTTTGACGGTGGCGGTGTCCACCCCGGCGGATGCGTTTGGCCATTCCCTGCTGTTTTTGTGGGGGCCGGAAGCGAATTGGGACTTTACCCGTTGGTGCCAAATCGGCGGCTTGTGGACCTTTGTGGCGCTGCATGGTGCTTTTGGCCTGATCGGTTTTTGTCTGCGGCAGTTGGAAATTGCCCGCCTGGTGGGGGTGCGTCCCTACAATGCGATTGCCTTCACCGGCCCGATTGCGGTGTTTGTGTCGGTCTTTTTGCTGTACCCCTTGGGGCAATCCAGTTGGTTTTTTGCGCCCAGCTTTGGGGTGGCGGGGATTTTCCGTTTCATTCTGTTTTTCCAAGGGTTCCACAACTGGACGCTGAATCCCTTTCACATGATGGGGGTGGCCGGGATTCTCGGCGGTGCCCTGCTGTGTGCCATCCACGGGGCGACGGTGGAAAATACCCTGTACCAAGACGGGGAAGCGGCCAATACCTTCCGGGCGTTTGAGCCGACCCAGTCGGAAGAAACCTACTCGATGGTGACGGCCAACCGGTTCTGGAGCCAAATTTTCGGGATCGCCTTTAGCAACAAGCGGTGGTTGCACTTCTTTATGCTGTTTGTGCCGGTGACCGGGCTGTGGATGTGTTCCATCGGCGTGGTGGGTCTGGCGTTGAACCTGCGGGCCTATGACTTTGTGTCTCAGGAGTTGCGGGCGGCGGAAGACCCGGAATTTGAAACCTTCTATACCAAGAACATCTTGTTGAACGAAGGGATTCGGGCGTGGATGGCTACGATGGATCAACCCCACGAAAACTTTGTCTTCCCTGAGGAGGTTTTGCCCCGTGGAAACGCTCTATAGTCCTGGTTTAGTGGTCGGCGGTCGGGATCAAGATTCCACCGGTTATGCCTGGTGGTCGGGGAACGCCCGCCTGATCGAACTCTCCGGTAAGTTGTTGGGGGCGCACGTGGCTCATGCGGGCTTGATCGTGTTTTGGACGGGGGCGATGACCCTGTTCGAGGTGGCGCACTTTAACCCCAACCAGCCCATGTACGAGCAAGGGTTGATTCTGTTGCCCCACGTGGCCACCCTGGGTTACGGGGTCGGTGCGGGCGGGGAAGTGGTGGATATTACGCCCTTCTTTGTCACCGGGGTGCTGCACTTGATTTCTTCGGCGGTGTTGGGCTTTGGCGGGTTGTACCACGCCCTGATCGGCCCGGATACCCTGGAGCAGTCCTTCCCGTTTTTCGGCTATGACTGGCGGGATAAGAACAAGATGACCACGATTCTGGGGATTCACCTGATTCTGTTGGGGTTGGGTGCCCTGCTGTTGGTGGTCAAGGCCATGTTCCTGGGTGGGGTGTACGACACCTGGGCGCCGGGCGGTGGGGATGTGCGGGTGATTACCAATCCCACGATTGACCCGCGGGTGATCTTCGGCTATGTGTTCAACTCCCCCTTTGGTGGGTCGGGTTCCATCGCCGGGGTGGACAATATGGAAGATGTGATCGGCGGCCACATTTGGGTCGGGTTTATCTGCATCTTCGGCGGGATTTGGCACATCCTCACCACTCCCTTTGGCTGGGCGCGCCGTGCCTTGATCTGGTCGGGGGAAGCCTATCTGTCCTACAGTTTGGGGGCGTTGTCCCTGATGGGTTTCATCGCTTCCTTTACCGTTTGGTACAACAATACGGTGTATCCCAGTGAGTTCTACGGACCGACCGGGCCGGAAGCCTCGCAAGCGCAGGCGATGACCTTCTTGATCCGTGACCAAAAGCTGGGTGCCAACATCGGTTCTGCCCAAGGGCCGACGGGGTTGGGTAAATACCTGATGCGTTCGCCTTCCGGGGAAATTATCTTCGGCGGGGAAACCATGCGGTTCTGGGACTTCCGGGGCCCCTGGTTGGAGCCGCTGCGGGGGCCGAACGGCTTGGATTTGAACAAGCTGAAAAATGACATCCAACCCTGGCAAGAACGGCGGGCGGCGGAATACATGACCCATGCGCCCCTCGGTTCGATCAACTCCGTGGGCGGGGTGGCGACGGAAATCAACTCGGTGAACTATGTGTCTCCCCGGGCGTGGTTGGCCGCTTCCCACTTCATCCTGGGCTTTTTCCTGTTGATCGGACACCTGTGGCACGCCGGGCGCGCCCGGGCGGCGGTGGCCGGCTTTGAAAAAGGCATTGACCGCAAGGCTGAGCCGGTGTTGTCTATGCCGAATCTGGACTAGGGTATTGCCCCTGTATAACCAGCCCCTGGGAGCCATCCCGGGGGTTTGGTTTTGTCCTGATGCCTGTGTTATAAAATAAAGTAATCAAACGGTCGAGAGCGAGACTCCGTATTCGTTATTAGGAATTTTGGGGGGACGGATGATGGTGTTATTCAAACTGGTCTTGACGGTTGGTTTAACCTTAATCCTGACAACGCCGGCCTTGGCACAGGCGAGCAATTTACTCACGCCGCGCCGGCAGGATGAATACCAAGGGCCGGCGGCGGAACCCAGTTCGGCGGCCATCAATATGATGGAGTTTATGAACAATGCGGCATTCAAGGCCAACAGCCGCAGTGCCTCGGAGTTTTTAGAAGATAGCCAAGACAGCATTTCTCGCGCTGCCGAAGCCTTCCGCGCCAAACAACGGCAGTTGTTGAGCACCCCGGAAACGACCGTTGAGGTCAAACCCCGCAC
>CALHCP010000022.1 GCA_937936705.1 uncultured cyanobacterium
TAGCAATCCTACCTGAGTTGAGAATGGCACTCGCAGGGGCGCAGCCCCCGTCTCTGGTTCTCCATAAACTCGGCATTTGAGCAAGATGATTGGCTGCTGGTTCCAATAAACAGAGCTGCCCACAATCATGTCGCTACTCAGCAATGCGGAAGTTAGAACCATTTTGCCCTCACCCCCGCCCCTCTCCCAGAACGGGCGAGGGGAGTCAAAAATCAAACAAGGCGGTGCCCTGCAACCCCAATTTGGCGTCCTAAATTAGGTACTGCGATAGCAATCCTACCTGAGTTGAGGATGGCGGTCGCAGGGGGGCAGCCCCCGTCTCTGGTTCTCCATAAACTCGGCATTTGAGCAAGATGATTGGCTGCTGGCTTTAATCAATAGAGGTGCTCACAACAAGATGTATTGGAGATGATCACTGTTTTTTCAACCAGGTGATATAGCGCAAAAATAGGCAGTTGGTGGAGGAATGAAAAGATGTCGCCAGTAGGCTTTAAGACCGGTTTAAGGCTCAGTCATTGACAAGCGGCTAGTGTAAACCGGGGCGTTAATCGCTCTGCCACAACCGACTGAGGGGCATATACACCAGGGGCGCCCAGAGGCTGCTCAAAATCGCCGAGGCCAGGGTTAAACGCTGGTGATCCCACCAAATCTGCCCCAGCGACCGCCCCCCGAACACACTCCACTGGAGCGCCATGACGGTTTCGCTGATGGCAGCCATGGCAAACACGATCAGGGCAATGGAAATAAAATCCTCTTGAATCAGGCGGTCTTTTTGCAACAGGGCGGTTAAGAAACCCGCCACCCCCAACCCCACGGCATGGGACGGCCACCAGCCCACCCCCGGATTCACCAGCGCATCCTGCAAAATCCCCAAGGTTAACCCGGCGATTAACCCCTGCCAGGGGGTGCGTTTGACACTCCAGGCGACCACCCAAATCAACGGCCAATCCGGGGCAATTCCCGCCAGTTCCATCCCCGGCAGGCGCAGCGGCAACAACGCCAGAGCCGCCAAGGCCGACAGAACCGTTGCCAGCAGGCTGCCGAAATTAGGGAGCGAGAAGAGCCGGTTTCGTACCATAGCTGTGCATCAATACCCATTCCAACCGCTCCACCGGGGCATGGAGTTGTACCGTCGCCTGGGGGGCGGGCATGGCGCGCCAGTTGATACTTTCAATTTTGCCCACCGCAATCCCCGCCGGGAAAATCGTACTAAACGGGGAGGTGACCAGGGTATCGCCCGGCTTTACATCGGGATTTTTATCAAAAAACTCCACCACCGTCTGCCCCGTGCCCTGCCCCACCAAAACGCCCATCGCCCGGGAACGATTCACCATCACCCCTACCTTGCTACTGGGGTCGGTCACCAACAAGACCCGGCTGGTATGGGGCG
This sequence comes from uncultured cyanobacterium, assembly GCA_937936705.1. Classification (GTDB taxonomy): domain Bacteria; phylum Cyanobacteriota; class Cyanobacteriia; order Gloeomargaritales; family Gloeomargaritaceae; genus Gloeomargarita. The sequence goes on from CALHCP010000022.1 coordinate 1,391, forward strand.
TGACATCCAAGACCCGCCCCACCAAGCCCCCCGGCGCCAATACCACCGAGCCTGGGGTCATGCCTTTGCTACTTCCTTCCCCCACCCAGATTTGCTCCCACCAATGCCCGGCGCTGCGCCCCACCACCGTAGCCGCCACCGTCGCCAGGGGCATTTTTTGTTGATAGTTCAATAACTGCTGCAATTGCCGGTTTTGGATTTGCAATTCTTGCACCTGCGTTTCCAATTCCTGAATGCGAGCATCGGTCAAACGGGTGTCCGGCACCTGCCGCCCCTGCAAAGCCCGATACAGTTCCCGCAGGAGCCAAGCCTGGGTAGTCTGGAGGTAAACCGCCAGCGCCACCAGGGCGACACCGCCCAAAATCTGCACCGTGTAACGCTGCCACCAACGACGGAGGAACTCGAACCGGGTCATAGGACTGCCCTAAAACTGACCCTATCCTACACCGGTTTGCCGCTAACCGGAACGGCTACTGAAGACCCGGTCTAATCCCCGCGCCGTTTCCAAGACCTTGCCGGTTCCCAGAACCACACAGTTCAAGGGTTCTGGAGCAATGTGGACAACAATGCCGGTTTCATGGCTGATCAGGGTATCCAACCCCCGCAGGAGCGCCCCACCCCCGGCCAGCATAATTCCCCGATCCACGATATCGGCGGCCAGTTCCGGGGGCGTGCGTTCCAGGGTGCGTTTGACCGCCTCCACAATCACCGCCAGGGGTTCTGCCATGCTTTCCCGCACCTCGGGCGCTTTGATCGTCACCGTCCGGGGCAACCCTGAGAGCAAGTGCAAGCCCCGCACCTCCACCATTTGGTCATCATTGCCCACCGGGTAGGCGGAACCGGCATCAATTTTAATATCCTCCGCCGTGCGTTCCCCAATCACCAGGTTATGCACCTTTTTCATATAACTCATGATTGCTTCGCTGAGTTCATCCCCGGCCACCCGCACCGATTCACTCAGTACCACCCCTTGCAAACTCAACACCGCCACCTCGGTCGTGCCGCCGCCGATGTCCACAATCATATTGCCGATGGGTTGATCCACCGGCAGCCCTGCGCCGATCGCCGCCGCCACCGGTTCATCAATCAAGTCCACCTTGCGGGCACCGGCGCGCATCGCCGCATCAATCACCGCCCGCCGCTCCACCCCGGTCACGCCGCTGGGAATGCCGATGACAATCCGAGGTTGCGCCAGGGAACGTCCCCCGTGCACCTGCCGGATAAAGTGTTTCAGCATCAACTCGGCGGTATCAAAATCGGCAATTACTCCATCCCGCAGCGGCCGCACCGCCACCACATTCCCCGGCGTGCGTCCCAACATCCGCTTGGCATCTTCGCCCACCGCCAAGGGAATTTTTTGATCCTGGTCAATGGCAACCACCGACGGTTCTTGCAGTACCACCCCCCGCCCGGACACATAGACCAAAGTATTGGCCGTCCCCAGGTCAATGCCCATATCCCGTGAAAAGCGGCTAAATAAACCCACAATCAGCCCCCTAGGTTATCCCGTTGGCAATGATACGGTGCATTTTAGCAGATTTGTTCGCTGCACCTCTGGGCAGG
>CALHCP010000023.1 GCA_937936705.1 uncultured cyanobacterium
ATTTTTAATCATTCTGCTCATCCTGGCGCCGCTGGTGGTGGTGGGGTTCATCATCGTTAATTCCATTCGCTTGATGAGAAACTTTTTGCAGGTTGTAGCCGATGGAATTGAAACCAATGCAGTAATTGTGAGTAAGCAGCAATGGGGCCGCCGGTATGATTGGGTGACTTACGAATACCGGGATCAAGAGGGTCAGGTGCATCGCAATGGTTTCGATGCTTTTCGGTCGGCAGAGACCCATTACCAAGTCGGCGATACCCTGCGGATCGTTTATTCCGCCAGCCGCCCGCATTTGAGTAGTACGCAGGCGTTGGTGCAACAGGTAAAACAGGCACAAAAATAGCCGATTAATCATTCAATTAAATAGTGGCGAGCCAGGCGGAATAGCGTTGGGCGACTACCGGCCAATTCACCACCTGCCACCAGGATTGCAGATAATCCGCCCGCCGGTTTTGATAGTTCAAATAATAGGCATGTTCCCACACATCATTGCCCAATAATGGGGTTAAACCCCTACTGATGGGACTGTCCTGATTAGGGGTGGTTAGGATTGCCAGTTCACCTTGGGGATTGCCCACCAGCCACACCCAACCACTGCCAAACAGCCCCACGCCCGCCTGCTCAAACTGTTGTTGAAATCGGCTCAAGCTGCCAAAATATTTCACCAACGCGGAGCCTAACGCTCCCGCCGGTGCATCGCTTTGGGGGGGGCGCATACTCTCCCAAAACAAGCTGTGGTGGTAGTGCCCGCCCCCGTGATTGCGCACGGCTGTGCGAATATCGGCAGGGACTTGCTCGAGATTTTGTAATAACTGCTCCACCGTTGGCTTGCCCAGTTCCGGGTGCTTAGCAATCGCCGCATTCAGTGCGTTGACGTAGGCCGTGTGGTGTTTGTCATGGTGGAACGTCATCGTGCGCCGGTCAATCACCGGTTCTAGGGCATCGTAAGCGTAGGGCAACGGCGGGACGCTGAACCGAGCCGTTAACTCGACCGGATAGCTGTCCGCCCAGGCCGCTTTTGCCCCTAAGAGCGTCAACCCCAAGCCTCCCCAAAGTACCTGCCGCCGGTTTAACATCGCTTTCCCCCGTTGGTCTATTCCCCTCCTGATTGTAGCGGGAGCCGTTCGTTAAATTCCTTGAAGATTCCTGACGGAATGTCCAGGTCATCCCTGGGAGTGCTATAGACTGGGATGCTAGAAACCTGACTGCGGAGCAACTCGGTTATGTCCCACGCTGTAAAAATCTACGATACCTGCATCGGCTGTACTCAGTGTGTACGAGCCTGCCCCCTGGATGTCCTGGAAATGGTGCCTTGGGATGGCTGTAAAGCGGGGCAAATTGCCTCGGCTCCCCGCACGGAAGACTGTGTGGGTTGCAAACGTTGTGAAACTGCCTGCCCGACCGACTTTTTAAGCATTCGGGTCTATCTGGGGGCGGAAACCACCCGCAGCATGGGACTGGCCTATTAACCGCAAAGCCCCAGGGGTATGGGCGGAGAATCCCGTCCGTCTGTACCCCCCACCTGGATGGGACTAAGGACGTGCCCGCCGAGCTGACATCAACCAAAAGCCCATCCCTAGCCAAAAGGCCCATATCCCGCCGGTCAACCATAGGCTCGGCCAGATTCCTAAAGTTTGGATCAGCACCGGGGCGGCGGCGGTGAACAACCCACCCCCCACAATCGGTTCAAAGAATAATTGCTTGTAGGCAAAACTTTCAAAGGCTCCCGAGCGGTTGGTGGGGTCAACCATGCGGAGCAATAGGATTCCCGTAGCGGTCACGCCCATGGATTGCCCCAGATCGGCGATGCCCTTTTCAAACCAATAATCCGGAAAAATCCGGGGGGCATAGTAAAGAAAAAACAGGACATTCCAGGCGATACCCGCCGCACTGAGAATGATAAAAGTGCTGATATTACTGCCGATCACCACCAGGGAAATGGAAGCCAAAGCCGTAACCACCACCACATCTAAGGCCACGCCCGCAATGCTTTTCATCAAAGGCGGAATAATCAAACATTCTAAATCCATGCGTTCCAGGAGGATTTGCAAGATCATTCCCCCCAATAACGCCATCGGAAATAGGGGCACATAGGTCATCACTTTTAACCCCGTTTGTCCCCAGGTCAAGGATTCGATTTGGATTAATCCCTGCTGCAACAGCCAGCCAATCACCACCGCAATTCCCACCAAGCCAAAATTCACCGACAGGGGGTCGATCAACAAATTGTGCAGCAGGCTGGCGCGTTTACGTTGGACTGCCGGCGTATCGGCCATGGGAAATAATTCTGGGATTTCCTCCGTTTTTTCCACCTTTGGGGCAAAGGTTTGGATATAGTGCTTTTTGCGTCCCCATTCCGCCAAGGCCGTCCCCACCACAATCCCCGCAATCATCCCCACGGTTGCCAAGCCCAGCGCCAAATCCGGCCCATCCGTAAACCCCAATTCCTTGAGGGTATCGGCCATCCCCCCCGCGGTGCCATGCCCCCCTTCAAAGGCAATTTCAATCAAGGTGGCACTGATGGGATGGGCATCAAAAAAGGGAATGAGAATTAACAGAGTTACCAGAATCCCCACCACGTATTGTCCCCAGGCGAGGGCTTGCCCAAAGACCACCTGAGGAGCCGCTTTGCGCCAAATATCTACCGGGGCGGGAATCGCCTCGCCCAAGAACAGAGCCGCAAAGACGATATTGATAAAAATACCGGGGGATTGTCGCCACACTTCCCGAATCGCCGGGGGAAATACCCCGTTGGCGAACCAGGATGCTCCCCCGCCCCAACCCTTGACGACTGCCCCCCACACCTGTTCTCCTAGCAGCAAAGCCAACACCCCGGCGACAACGGATTCAGGCAGGTACAACATCTGTAGCCAACCTATTTTTTGCTTGAGCACCCGCCCGACCAACATTAATAGAGCCACCCAAATAAAGGCAAAAAATACATCTCTGAGGTTAAACATCCGGCCACCTGGGTCAATTTAGTTCATTCATAGAATAAAAAAATGCTATCGGCAATAGAGATATAGGGCACCTCCATTTATCGGAACCAGGAGAAACTTATCTCGCTGGGATGCCAGTTAATGGAGAACCAGAGACGGGGGCGGCGCCCCTGCGACCGCTGATCCGGAATGGATAAAGGTTCCCATTCGTGACGGTCAGCCCAGACCGCCGTCGTAAATGGCACAATAGAGCAGGATTGTCACCGGATGTCCCCATGACCGATATTCCCATTAGCCGCCTACGGAATTTTTGTATCATCGCCCACATTGACCACGGTAAGTCCACCTTGGCCGACCGATTATTGCAGGTGACCGGGACGGTGGAACAACGGCAGATGCGGGAGCAATTCCTGGATAATATGGATTTGGAACGGGAGCGGGGGATTACCATTAAGTTGCAAGCCGCCCGCATGAACTATCAGGCTAAAGATGGGGAAAATTATGTTTTGAATCTGATTGACACCCCCGGTCATGTGGATTTTTCTTACGAAGTTTCCCGCTCCTTGGCCGCCTGTGAAGGAGCCTTGCTGGTGGTGGATGCGTCGCAGGGGGTGGAAGCCCAAACCCTGGCCAATGTGTATATGGCTTTGGAACATGATTTAGAGATTATTCCGGTGATTAATAAAATTGACTTGCCGGGGGCAAATCCTGAACGGGTGAAACAAGAAATCGAAGACATCATTGGGTTAGACTGTTCCCAAGCCATTTTGGCTTCGGCGAAAGAAGGCATCGGTATTGAGGATATTTTAGAAGCTATTGTCCAGCGGATTCCGCCGCCTCAAGATAACCGGGATCAGCCGCTGCGGGCGTTAATTTTTGATAGTTATTATGACCCCTATCGCGGGGTAGTGGTGTATTTGCGGGTGATGGACGGGGGGTTCAAAACCGGCGACCGCATCCGTTTAATGTTCTCCGGTAAAGAATACGAAATTGATGAATTGGGGGTGATGTCACCCAAACAGGTGCCTGTGTCGGATTTACAAGCCGGGGAAGTGGGCTATTTGACGGCAGCGATTAAGACCGTGGAAGATGCCCGCGTGGGGGATACGATTACCTTGGCCTACAGCCCTGCCAAAGAACCTTTGCCGGGGTATAAAGAGGCGAAACCGATGGTGTTTTGCGGTCTATTTCCCATCAATGCCGATGATTATGCCGACCTGCGGGATGCCTTGGGAAAATTGAAATTAAATGATGCCGCTTTGCACTACGAACCGGAAACCTCTTCGGCGATGGGCATGGGATTTCGGTGCGGTTTTTTGGGGCTTCTACACATGGAAATTGTCCAGGAACGCCTGGAGCGGGAATACAATTTGGCACTGGTGGTGACGGCTCCTTCGGTGGTCTATCGGGTGACGCTCAATGATAATTCGGTGGTGGAAATTGATAACCCCGGCGATTTGCCCAACCCCAACGAACGGCAACAGATTGAGGAACCCTATGTGAAGGTGGAAATGATTACGCCGGAAACCTATGTGGGGACGTTGATGGAGTTAGCCCAATCCCGGCGCGGGGAATTCCAAGATATGCGCTATCTCACGCCTGAACGGGTGGTGTTGGTGTACGAAATTCCGCTGTCGGAGGTGGTTACCGACTTTTTTGATCAGATGAAATCCCGCTCCCGCGGTTATGCCAGTATGGAGTACCAATGGGTGGGTTATCGTCCTAACGATTTGGTGAAATTGGATATTCTCATCAACGATGAACCAGCGGATGCCTTAGCCACCATTGTCCATCGCGATAAAGCCTACAATGTGGGGCGGGCGTTGGTGCAGAAACTAAAAGAGCTGATCCCCCGGCATCAATTCAAAGTGCCGATTCAGGCCGCGATTGGCAGTCGGGTGATTGCCAGTGAATCCATTGCGCCCCTGCGGAAAAATGTGTTGGCGAAGTGTTACGGCGGGGACGTCAGTCGCAAACGTAAATTATTAGAAAAGCAAAAAGAGGGGAAAAAACGCATGAAAGCTTTAGGCAATGTGGACGTACCGCAAGAGGCGTTTATGGCGGTTCTCAAACTCAAAACCGAATAGCCCTTGTCGGGGGTTCCCACTGACCGCTATCCTGATTGAGGAAGTCCTGAGTTGGCCATGCGCTACCAGCGAATTTTACTCAAGCTCAGCGGGGAAGCCTTGATGGGTCGCCTGAATTACGGCATTGACCCGGAGGTGGTGCAGGGGATTGCCCGAGAGGTCGCCGATGTGGTTGGCAGTGGTGTGCAGACGGCGATTGTGGTGGGGGGCGGCAATATCTTTCGGGGAGTCAAAGGCGCCGCCGCGGGTATGGACCGGGCGACGGCGGATTATATCGGGATGCTGGCCACGGTGATGAATGCCATGACCTTGCAGGATGCGTTGGAGCAAATCGGCGTACCGACCCGGGTGCAGACGGCGATTTCCATGCAGGAGGTGGCGGAACCCTACATTCGCAGGCGGGCGATTCGGCATCTGGAGAAAGGCCGGGTGGTCATTTTTGCCGCCGGTTCCGGGAATCCCTTTTTTACCACCGACACCACGGCAGCCCTGCGGGCGGCGGAGATTGATGCCGAGGTGGTCTTCAAAGCAACGAAGGTGGACGGGGTTTATGATGCCGACCCCAAAGTAAATCCCGGTGCCCGACGGTTCGAGAGTCTCAATTACAGCCATGTCCTCAGCCACGGGTTGCAGGTGATGGACGGGACGGCGATTACTCTCTGCCAGGAAAACAATATCCCGATTGTGGTCTTTGACCTGTCCGTACCGGGGAATATCCGGCGGGCAGTGCAGGGGGAACCGATTGGTACGATTGTAGGAGGTTACTGTGAAATTAAATGAAATTGAAACCAAAATGCAGCAAACCCTAGAGGCGACCCAGCGGGCGTTTAATACGATTCGCACCGGCAGAGCCAATGCCGCTTTGTTGGACCGGGTGATGGTGGATTATTACGATGTCCCGACCCCCCTGCGCTCCCTCGCCAATATCACCACGCCGGATGCCAGCACGATTATGATCCAGCCCTACGACCGCTCCACCTTGGGGCTGATTGAAAAGGCGATTAGCACCTCTGATGTGGGCTTAACCCCGAATAACGACGGCAGTCAAATTCGCCTCAATATTCCCCCGTTGACTGCCGAACGACGCAAAGAACTGGTTAAAAGTGTGAGCAAATTGGCCGAAGAGGGCAAGGTAGCTCTCCGCAACATTCGCCGGGATGCCGTTGAACAGGTACGTAAGCAGGAAAAAGCCGCCGAAATTTCCAAAGATGAAGCCTTCAGCTTGCAGGAATCCATCCAGAAACTCACGGATAAATACATCCTCAAAGTGGACGAAATGACCCAGGCGAAAGAAAAAGAAATTATGACGGTTTGAGCGGGAAAGATAAGGGAACCTCTATTGATTTATTGATTAGGGACAAGCGGTCGCAGCGGGGAATCCCTAATTTCTGTATGCGCACGGGGAGATTTTTTGTGGGTTTGCATCACGTTTGCGTGAAAAAAATATATATAGGGAACCTCTATTAATTCAGAATGAGCGGTCGCAGGGGGACACCCCCCGTTTTGGTTCTCCGTCAACTCAGGATTCTAGCGAGATCATTTTCTACTGGTTGCAATCAATAGAGGTGCCCTATCGCGAATGCTTACCCTGGAGCCAGCCCCGGCAGGGTCAGCAGACACACCCCCTGCACCAGAAAAGCGGGTAAAAAATTCACCAGCGGCATTTTTTTGATCCCCAATAAATCTAGCCCCGTTGCCACCAGGAACAGTCCCCCCAGGGCATTTACCTCCCGGACCACCCCCGCCGGCAGTCCCTGACCCCAAAGGTAAGCCAGGAGGGTCAGCCCACCTTGGTACAAAAACAAAGGAACCGCCGCCGCCGCCACCCCTTTGCCCAAGGTACTGCCCAACACCAGAGCTGCCACCCCATCCAGCAGCGCTTTTTGCAACAAAATGACCGGAAACCGTCCCAACCCGGCCTCAAAACTGCCCAGCAGGGTCATTGCACCGACGCAAAACAGCAAAAACGCCCGGCTCAGACCCGCACCCAGGTGGTCAGCCTGCCCTGCCAGCCACCGTTCCAGGCGCGCTTCCAATTGCCACCCCTCCCCCAAGGCCACTCCCAGCAGCAAACTCCCCAGCAACAACAACGGCGAGCGGGTCGGCAGTACCAAACCCATCCCCAAGCTCAACACGAACAAACCTAACCCCTGCAACCAACGCTCCAGCAAAGGAGCAGGCAAGTGACCCTGCCATCGCCATCCCAGCCAACCGCCGACCAGCACCATCAGGGCATTCACCCCGCTCGGCCAGAGGACGACCAGCCCCTCCATCAAGACATATAACGTTTGTCCATCATGGTGCGGCCATCCGGCATTTGCGTCCCCACCAGTTTGGCACCCGTGAGATTGGCACGGCTGAGATTGGCACGGGTGAGATTGGCCTCCGTCAAATCGGCATACCAGAGATTGGCCTGACTCAAATCCGCCCCCACCAGATTGGCCCGTTTGAGATTAGTACGGCTGAGGTTAGCGCCCGTAAAATTGGCACCATCAAACGTTCCCCAACTCAAATCCGCCTTGTTAAAAGTACATTGCACAAATGAACACAGTTTGGCATTTACGCGGGTGAGGATGGCTCCCGTTAAATTTGCTTGATCAAAGCAGGCTTCTTCCAAAGCAGCACGGGTCAAATCCGCATGGGTCAAATTAGCGCGCAGAAGAGTGGCCTTTTTCAGATTGGTGCTGATCGGTACGGCTGCCCCCACCAAGTTGTTAACCGCCTGTCCCCCCAGCTTCATACAGCCCAAATTGGCTCCCGTTAAATCCGCTTCTGTTAAATTGGCTTCAATGAGATTGGCACCGGCAAAATTGGCATTTTTGAGAATCGCACCCGCCATTTGGATCCGCCGCAAAACCGCTCGACTCAAATCCGCATCCTGCAAAATAATTTCATCCAATACCGCATCGATCAAAGAAACCTGGATTAACTTTACCCCCGTAAAATCCCGTATCCCCTTGGCATACCGCCGCAGCAATTCTTCGGCATAAGTTTCTAGAGGAACATCAACCTCATCGCTGGTGAGATTGAGGGGACTGCCGGACTTGAATACCCGGTCTTGAATCTCAGACATCCGCCGGGGGGGCACCGCAGGACGGGAAGGAGTGGCGCGCACATCCGCCGGGGCATCCATACTGAACACTTCCATCCACTCCGGGAACGCTTCCCCCGACTTCAACGCATAAACCTTCACCGTGCGAATGGAAGGCACTTCCAAGCGGGTCAACCCCTGGCGAATGATGTGCAGACATGAGCGTTGGTCGGGAGGATGTGGCGCCGACAGTACCACCTCCAAGCAACCCTGCCGCAACTTAGCCTGTGCCGTTACTCCCTGCGCCGTCAGAGCTTGGGTCATCAAGGTGGCAATGGCCTCCGTGTCGCCGAGTTTCGCCCGTTGCAGGAGGTTGGCAACATTCATGACCAGAAAGCTCCGATGGGGTATTCCAGTTGAAAACCAATCGCATTGGTTACAGCTACCATCCAATCAACCGCAAAAGTACGGAACGATCAGCCCGCTTGAATGTGATTTTACACGAATTCCCGGAACTCTGGGGAAGATTGCGGTCATGCTTGCGGTTTCCCTGAGCCATACAAAGATCACTGCGGCAATCCCGGTTAAATTAAAAAATATAAGGAAATATAAGGGCACCTCAATAGGGAACCTCTATTGATTAAAGCCAGTAGAAAATCATCTCGCTGTAATGCCGAGTTGATAGAGAAACAGAGACGGGGGCGGCGCCCCGGCGACTGCCATTCTCAACTCAGGTAGGATGGCTATATTGACGGGAGCCAGCAGAATCGTGCTCGCGCGGGCATAGCGAGTTTTAGGGCGAACCGGCGCCGGCGACCGCCTTTCCCGCCAACGGTATAGAGGTTTCCTGGCGTCAGGACCGGCAAAAGGGCGCAAAATTGGATATTATTAAAAAAATGATTTTGTGACCAAGGGGGTTATGGCCACCGACCGGATTTTAATTTTTGACACCACGTTGCGGGACGGGGAGCAATGTCCCGGTGCCAGTCTGAATACGGACGAAAAGTTGGTCATTGCCCGTCAGTTAAGCCGTCTGGGAGTGGATGTCATCGAAGCCGGGTTTGCCTACGCCAGTCCGGGGGATTTTGAGGCGGTGCAGACCATTGCCAAAGAGGTGCGGGATTGCGTGATCTGCTCTTTGGCACGGGCGATCCCGGCGGATATTGAAGCGGCAGCCAAGGCGTTGGAACCGGCGGCACACCCCCGGATTCACACGTTTATTTCGACTTCGGATATTCACCTAGAACATCAGCTCCGCAAGAGCCGGGCGGAGGTGCTGGATATTGCCGTGGCGATGGTGACCAAGGCCAAGGGCTATGTCGAGGATGTGGAGTTTTCGCCGATGGATGCCGCCCGCTCCGACCCGGAGTATCTGTACCAAGTTTTAACGGCGGTGATTGCAGCGGGAGCGACGACGGTGAATATCCCGGATACGGTGGGGTATTTGCTGCCGGAGGAGTTTGGGCAGTTGATTAAAGGCATTAAAGAAAATGTCCCTAACATTGACCGGGCGGTGATTTCGGTACACGGGCACAACGATTTGGGAGTGGCGACGGCGAACTTTTTGGAAGCAATTAAACAGGGTGCCCGCCAGGTGGAAGTCACGATTAACGGCATCGGCGAACGGGCGGGGAATACGGCCTTAGAAGAGTTGGTAATGGCGCTGCACGTGCGGCGCAGTTACTTTAATCCCTTTTTGGGACGACCGGCGGATTCCACCGAACCTTTGACCCGCATTGACACCACCCAGATTTACAAAACCTCCCGCTTGGTGTCCAGTCTGACGGGGATGGTAGTGCAACCCAACAAGGCGATTGTGGGGGCGAATGCCTTTGCCCACGAGTCAGGGATTCACCAGGACGGGGTGCTCAAGCATCGCCAGACTTATGAGATTATGGATGCCCGCACGATTGGCTGGCAGGCCAATCAAATCGTCTTGGGGAAACATTCGGGTCGCCATGCGTTTCGGGCGCGGTTACAGGAGTTGGGCTTTGACCTGCATGACCAAGAGTTGAACCGAGCCTTTTTACGCTTCAAGGAATTGGCCGACAAGAAGAAAGAGATCACCGACCGGGACTTGGAAGCGATTGCCAGCGATGAAATGCAAACCCCCTTGGTGGTGAATTTTCGCCTGGAGCGGGTGCAGGTGTCCTGCGGGGATCACGAAATTCCCACCGCTACCGTCACCGTCCGCTTACCCAGTGGTGAGGAGCGCACCGATGCGGCCACGGGGACAGGGCCGGTGGATGCCATCTACAAGGCGATTAACCGGGTGGTGGCCGTGCCGAATCGCTTGGTGGAATTTGCGGTGCAGTCGGTTACGGCGGGCATTGATGCCATCGGGGAGGTGACCATCCGCCTAGAGCACAATCAGCGCACCTACAGCGGTCACGCGGCCAATACGGACATTATCGTGGCCTCGGCTCAGGCCTATGTGAATGCCCTCAACCGGCTGTACAATGCCCTACAGCATCAACCCACGCCGGTGGTGACCAGTCAGACCTAGTGATGGGCGAGCAGGGTGACTGGGCGTGGCGGGCCCTGCGGGGAGCGACCACGGCGGAGGCCAATACGGTGGCGGCCATGCGGGAAGCGGTACTGGAGTTGTTGGAAACCCTGGAGCGGGAAAACCACCTCGACCCCCGGCATTTGGTGAGTGTCATTTTTAGTGTGACGCCTGATTTGGATGCCACCTACCCGGCCACGATTGCCCGGGAACGTCCCCGTTGGGATGAGGTGGCGATGTTGGATGTGCAGCACATGGTGGTGGCGCACGGTTTACCCCGCTGCATTCGGCTGCTGGCGCATGTCCGGTTGCCGGTGAACCAAAAGCCGGTGCATCCCTACCTGCGGGGAGCCAAAGTACTGCGCCCGGACTGGAGTTACCAAAAAGCACCGTAAAGTCCTGTCTTTGCCAGCGGGGAAGATGCCAAGCGGTCGCAGGGCACCGTCCCGTTTCTCCCGTTCTAGGGTGAGGGCAAAACGGTTCTTACTTCCACCCGTAGGGCTACAGGCACCTCTATTGATTGCAACCAGCAGAAAATACCGAATTCATCGAGAACCAACCCGTTTGGTCTTTGACCCCCTCTCCCGTTCTGGGAGAGGGGCAGGGGTGAGGGTTTCAGACAAAGCAGCGTCAGTCTTGAACGCTTAAGTCGGTTTAGGGTAACGGCACCGTCAGGGGTTGATTGACCGTCAATACCAAATCCGTCCCCGGTTCCAGAACGATCACTTCCCGAATCTGGCGACGATCCGCCGCTCCCCCGACCACCGAACCCAGGACGGCACCCCCCAGAACTTCGGTGGGGGTCACCCGGCGGTCACCGGATAAACCGCCGACGGCAGCTCCCAGTCCCGCCCCAATGCCAAAGTCCCGCAGGGCTTGACCAGGTCGGCGACCCCAATTCAAACCGGCTGCCGCCCCGGTCACCGTACCCGCCAACACCTCCCCGGCTTCGATGCGCCGGTCGCCCGACACCCCGGCGATCAGTGCCGCCGCTGCCGTGCCCACCAACGCACCGGGTAAAATGGGGCGTAAACTCCGCTCACTCACCTCTTGCGTCCGCCGTACCGGTTGAGATGTAGCATTCAGGGACAGGGTTTGTCCCCGCACGGTGATTTGTTCGGCGACAAACTGGGAACCTTGGCCTGCCGGTTGCAACCGCCCTTGAATCGTACTCCCTGCCGGAATGACCACCCGGCCTTGGGCATCCCGCACCTCCTGCGCCACATTCAGAGTCAAGGGTACGCTGTCCTGGGGGGCTAAGATCACCCGTTGCGTACCGGAGCGGGTCACGATCAGCGTTCCCTGCGACAGCATTGCCGCCTGGGGTTGAGCCGGAGCAGGGGGGGGAAAATCCGCAATGTACTGACCGGGAATCGCCGCCAACCGCAATCCCTGGCACAAACTGGCCGCTACATCCGCCCGGGAAGCCAACTGGTTAGGGCGCAAAACCCGCACATCCGGGTAATTCACCACCAACTGTTCCTGGCTGGCCGCCGCCACACCGGTACGAGCATAATTGGGAATACTGCCTGCATCGACGTACAACCGCTCCAGAGTCCAGTCCACCGGCTGGGTAGGAGTCAGATTTAACCCACTACTCAGCGCAACCAACACCTGTACCCGCGGGATATTTTGCCCCGGTCGAAACGTGCCATCGGGATAACCGGACAAAAATCCGGCACCCGCCGCCCGCTCAATCGCATCAAACGCCCAGAAATTGCGGGAAACATCCCGAAAATCAGCACCCATACCGACATTGGTGCCGCTCAAAAAGGCTCGGTTCACCATCGTGGCAAATTCAGCGCGGGTCACGGGATTATTGGGGCGAAAACTGCCATCGGGATAACCACCGATGATGCCCCGATTTGCCAGTTGCTGAATACAGGCATTTGCCCAAAAATTTTGCGTATCACTGAAGGCAAAACCGGGGGTGGCCAACGCCAGAACTAAGCCCCCGCCGCCTAAAAGGCGTACAATACGTGAGGTCTGCATCGGTTATTCAGAACGTAACAACTGGCCGTTTAGACGGGGGGCATTTCCCTAGGTTCCCCAAGATATTCAGGGAACTTTAAGAGAGGCATAACTCTTAGGCATCTCTCTAATAGCGGTAATAACAGTCGCCGGGGTGCAGCCTCCAGAATCTTGCTGCTCAAATCCGGTTACATTGCATTGCTGTAGCAATCCTAAATGAGTTGAGAATGGCGGTTGTAGGGAGGCACCGCCCGCTTTGGTTCTCCGCGATTTGGACGTTCTGGTCAGAGAATTTCCGCTTGGCTCCCATCAAAAATAAAATAAGGGAATCTGTATTAATTGGGGAACGGCGGTCGCAGGGGCGCAGACCCCGTCTCTGGTTCTCCATTAACTCGGCATTCCGGCGAGATGATTTTCTGCTAGTTCCAATAAATAGAGGTGCCCAAAAGAATTGCAAAATTATAATAATGCATTAATCAGCCAATCTTCGAGGTGGCGAAGTTTTTGCCAGCGGGGGGGGGCGATGGGTTCGACCAAAATAGTGTACATTCCCAGGCGATTGCCCGCCAGGATGTCGGTGAGACGGCGGTCGCCGATCAAGGCGGTTTGGCCGGGGGGCAGGTTCATGCCCTGGAGGGCTTGGCGGAGTTTGCGGCGGGAGGGTTTACCGGCACCACAGATGTAGGGGCAATCCACCTGGCGGGCGATGTCGGCAATGCGAGGGACAAGCATATTATTACTCACCAGCCACACCGGGCCGAGGGTTTTCAGTTGTGCCATCCAGGCTAAAACCGCCGGCGAAATCACTTGCTCATGGCCGGGCACCAGCGTATCGTCCACGTCCAGCACCGTGCCCCGCAGCGCCTGGGCTTGGAGTATCCTGACATTCAAATCCGTCACCGGGCCTGGGTGGGTGAGGCAGGGACGGAGTAGGTCTCGCCAGGGCATTCGGGAAATCCCTTGCTAAACTATAGGCTAACCGAGTGTGAGGATATCACCATGCTGTCATCGGTTGTTACACGCACACCCATTTTGCCCAACGCCGGGGAGCGGAGTACGTTAGCAAAGAGTTTCTATTATGCCGGTCAGGGCCTGCGCTACGCCCTGGTTAGCCAACGCAATTTTCGCATCCACCTGGTGATCGGCATGATTGCGCTGATTTGGGCAGCCGGGGTGCATTTGCCCCTGCCCCAAACCGCCATTATTGTCCTAACGATTGGTTTGGTATTGGCTCTGGAGCTGGTGAATACGGCTTTGGAGGCGGTGGTGGATTTAGCGGTAGGGCAGACATACCACGAATTGGCGCGCATTGCCAAGGACTGCGCTGCCGCTGCTGTACTGGTGACGGCTTTGGCCGCCGTGGGGGTGGCGGGGCTGTTGTTGGTGCCCCCTTCGCTAGTCCGTCTGGGGGGAAGCTAGTCGCCACTGCCACCAGAGCAGCCCCAAACCGAGCAGCACCTTGAGCAACTCCAGGGCAAAATAACCGCCATGGAGCAAATTCATAGTCGCCGGAATGACGGTTTCCCGCTCCAGCCAATCCAGGGAAATGCTGGTTTCTCCCATCCACGGGGTCAACCAGTAGGTATAGATGAAAACAATACCAGTCAAGCTGCCGGCAAGTACCAGTCCCGGCCAAATCCGTTGGGGCTGGGTCAGGGTTTGGGCTAATAGACTGGTCATGATCAGAGCGGCACAGAGCAATTCCGCATGGTTAAACCAGCCGAAGAGCAGATAACCAAAACAGGCAAACCCCGCCTGGTGCATCATGCCGCCCCAGTACAGTCCCGGCATTACCAGCACATCCAGTACCAAAGTCGCCCCTAGCCAAAACATGAGCGTTAAACTCACCACCAACGGCCAGTAGTTGGTGGGGGTAAACAGGCGTGGAGTCATCATATCTATCGGTACGCAATGAAGATTATTCCTATTTTCAGGGGCAAAACCGCTCCTGCCTAGATTTTGTAAAGCCGGTGTCGTTAAAATTACTGCTTGTTCACAGTGTTTTGAATTTTTAATACTTTCTTCAACTTTATCTGATGGGCGCCTCTGGGAATTTTATTGGAGCCAGCAGAAAATGATCTGGCTGGAATACCGAGTTTATGGGGAACCAGAGACGGGGGCTGCGCCCCGGCGACTGCCGTTCTCAACACTCATGTAGGATGGCTATAAAGGTTTCTGGATGGGTTCGGTGTATTGACCAGGGGGGCAGGAGCCGTCATTTCCGCCTAAGATGGAACTATAAAAATATTCTGGAGCAGTTTCGTATGGCTCAACCAAAATCTGTCGGCTCGGCATCTCAGCCGGTGGCCACTTTACCCGCCACTTCTGAACCGGCGGGGGCGTTGGTCAAGCCCAGTAAAGTGGTGATGGGGCGACCGGTGGCTCCCAACCAGGTCGATCCCCCGGTAGCGGATTTAATGGGTTATTTGGACTAACCTGCCCCGGCTCATGCCCTACACCACCAGCGAGTTGATTCAGATTCTCGAGCGGGAATTGCAGGCCAATTGGCAGGGGCAACGCTGGCTGCCTTCGGTGCGGGAGCGGGTGGGGCATTCGGTGATTGCCCTGGCGATTTCCCCGGAGCGGCTGAGTATGGTGTTTGCCTTTGAGGATTTTCGGGCGCAGGTGCATGAGTACCAGCGACAGCACGGAGTTTCCGGGATTGTCTGGCGCACCTGTCGGTTTCGGGAAGCGCAAATTGAGGTCCCGGAGGTGCATGGGCAGTTGTGTGCGATTGGGGGGGACAAGGAACGCTTGATGCACACCAAGCAAGCCATGACCGAATTTTGGTGGCGACAAACCCAGGGGTTAAATTATTGGTGGGTGCATCCCCACACCCGCCCGGTGACTCCGGCGGAATTGACTCAGGCGTTAGCGCAGGCGGAATGGTTGGAGTTGGATGCCACCCGCACGGAACTGTACCTGGGGTTGTGTTGGGGTGACCCCAAAGAGTACCGTTACCAATGGGCGCGACCGGCCTCCGGGTGTGACCGGGTGGTGGCGGCGGCGGCCTTGCCCCAAGCGATTAAGGTTTAGGTGGGAACCATGACTGCAACCGCCGATCTTCCCGTGGTGATTGCCCATTTTGGCAATCAACCGGAGTATTTGCAACTGGCTTTACAGGGGGCGGCAAAATTTAATCGGCGGGTTATTTTCATCGGGGATGACGGGAATAAACATCTATGGCCCAATCATTACAGCATTAGTGATATCATCATCCCGCAATGGCTGGAATTTCAAAAAAGTTATGTTAAATTATCTGACTATCCTGACTACTATGAAAATGCCATATTATTTCGGTTATTTGTAATGGATTATTGGCTAAAAGTGTCTGGAGAACCGGCAGCTTTTCTGATCGATAGTGATGTGATTACGTTTGCCAATTACTCCCAAGAAGTTTATCCCTTAATCGCGGGCCAATATCGAGCCGGGTTTATGACTCCCCAAAATCCGGGCAACCGGCTTTGGATTTCTTCGCCTCACTTTTCCTACTGGACAGCAGCGGCAGCGGCTGAGTTGACAGCGTTTTGCATCCAAGCCTACCGAGAACCCCAATGGCTTGACCTGCTCAAGCATACCTATCAAGAGATGGCGGCTCAGGGCATTGGTGGGGGAATTTGCGATATGACTTTGATCCATGCTTGGAGCCAAAACCGAGAGGATGTGGCCAATTTTGCCCAAGTGATGAATGGAGCCACGTTTGATCACGGGATTTCCCTGCCGGAAAATTACTTGGTTGATGAGTACGAACGGCAATTTGGTCTGAAAAAGTTTGTCTTTCGCGCAGGTATTCCCTACTGTTATAATTATTCTCTCAAGCAGTATGTCCGGTTTTGGGGCATTCATTGTCTGGGTGGCAATAAATGGCTCATCAAGCGGTTTCTATCCCCCCACGGACGGCAATTTTATCTTTGGGAAACGGGATTGAGAAAAGTTCGCTTCCGGGTTAAAAATTGGCTGAAAGGCTCTTAAAATCTCCATGTTCCAACAACTGCGTCGCCGTTTAGCCCTTTGGTACACCGGGGTGACGGCGGTTTTACTGCTGGTGTTTGCCCTCGCCGGTTATGTCTATGTACAAACCACCCTGAGCGAACGGATTGATGACACTTTGGATCATGTGGTGGAGGTGGTGGTGGCGACCCTGCCGGGTGAACCGCCCGTTTGGCCGGCGGATGTGGAAGAGGACCGGGTGGGGTTGGAATGGTTTGCGCCGACCGGCGAACGCCTCTGGAGTACCTTGGATATGACGGTGGTGCCCCGTCTGCATCCCGGAGTGTGGCGGGAAACGGTGACGATTAGCAGCGAGGCAGCCCTGCGCCAAGTGACCCAGCCGGTGTACCGCGATGGGCGATTATTGGGCTATGTGCGGGTCAGTCACCCCTGGTTTGAGGTGACGAAACCGGTGCGGCAATTGCTTATTGATTTAATCCTGGGTGGTCTGGTTTCGCTGGGGTTGGTGGCGGTGGCGGGGTGGTTTTTATCCGGCTTGGCCATGCTGCCGGTGCGGCAATCCTATCAACGGTTGGAACAATTTACGGCGGATGCGTCCCATGAACTGCGCAGTCCCCTGGCGAGTTTGCAAATGAATTGGGAGTTATTACAAAAGCAGTATCCTAATCAACCCCAAGTCCAGGCGATAGGCGGTTTGATTCAACGGCTAGGACGCTTGGTTGATGATTTGTTATTTCTGGCGCGGCAGGATACTCAGGGAGTCGGCGGCGGGGAAGCCTGCCCGTTGGATGGGCTGGTGATGGAAGTGACCCAGGAGCAACAGGGTTTAGCGCAGGCGCAAGGCGTTAGCCTGCATTTGGAATTACCGACGGCCGGCGACCCGGAGACGCTGACGGTGTGGGGCAATTACGGCCAGTTGCAGCGGTTGTTCACCAACCTCATTCGCAACGCTTGGCAATATACGCCCGCCGGGGGGCAGGTGTGGGTGCGGCTCAAGGCTGCGGGGGAAACCCTGACGGTGGCCGTGCAAGATACCGGGGTCGGGATTGCCGAGGCGGATGTGCCGCGGGTGTTTGACCGCTTTTACCGGGTTGACCCGGCCCGGGGAGCCGGGGGCAGCGGCTTGGGGTTAGCCATTGCTCAAAGTATCGTACAAGCCCACCAAGGCACGATTCATCTTACCAGTAAAAAAGAAGCGGGTACTTTAGTGGTGGTTACCTTACCCCGCTTCAAAGGGCAAGTTCATCCAGGGTAGGCAATCCGGCGGTGACGCCCAAATTCAGCAGAGCACTCCAGCTATCGTCCCGCACCCCCGCATCCCCATCCTGCAAACCCTCCCGCAGAGCTTCCACGATCTGCAGGTACAAGTTTTCGGGCAAATGTTCGACGGGCAGTTGCCCCAACGCCCAGGTGCAGTTGCTCCGCACCGCGGCCACCGGGTCGTGGCTGAGGGTGTGGCAAAGCACCTGTACCACCTGCGGCAGCACCTCCAGATGGCTGGGAAGCAGTTGCACCAAAGCACTGGCCGCCCACAACCGCACCGCCGGAATCTCTTTTTGGAGGGCGCTGATTAAAACCTCAACCGCCTGCACCGACCGGCTGTAGCCCAATGCCCACACAATGCCTTTGCGGACATAGCCGTTGGCATCCCGCCGCCATTGCCGGATCAGCGGTTCGACCGCCGCCGGGGTGGGGTTACGCCCCAAGGCATAGGCGGCACTCAAGCGCACGAGGGGACAGGCATCCTGCAACAGCGGGATCAAGCGTTCCCCCACCCGCTCGTCCTGGAGTTCACAAAACGCCCGCGCCGCCTGCATCCGTTGCAACGGGTCGCTGGCCGTCAACTGCGCCAACATCGCGTCCGGGTCGGGTTGGGGAGCCTCCTGCCAGTCATCCAGGGGGCTGGCCAGGTCGGGTTGGTCATCGGTAAACATCGCTTCATTGATCCCAGGCAGGCAGACACCGGGGATAATTAAGAGTCTAACGCCGCCGCCGCCTCTTTGAACCCCCTAGCGGTGGCCTGGCGTGAACTGCGCCCTAACCCCGCCGGGCTCCCCGATACTGGGTCTGACGCCTGAGGGTAAAGTTTGGCACCAGACGGGGCATATCCCGGCGGTGCCCCACCACAATCAAAGTATCCCCCAGATGCACCACCGTATCCCGCTCCGGATCATCCACCAACGTCCCATCCTCCCGCCGCAGAGCCACCACGATAAACGTCCGCTCCCCTCGCACCTCCACATCCCCCACCGTCCGGCCAATCAGCGGGGAATCTTCCGGCACCAGTAACTCCTCCATGCGCAGGCTGATCTGATTCAGCATTTCATTAAGCGTACTGCTACCATCATTCCGGTCGAGCAGGTCAATCGTGGCCGGATGGGTAATTAAATAAGCCAAACGCATGGCACCAATGGTCGCCGGCAACACCACGTGATCCGCCCCGGCCAGGCGCAATTTCCGTTCCGTCGCCGGAAATTCCCCCCGTGCCAGGATGGTCAACCCCTCATTCAGCCCCCGTGCCGTCAGGGTGATAAAGACATTGAGGGCATCATCCGGCAGTACGGTTGCCAACGCCCGCGCCCGCTGCACCCCTGACCAAATCAGGATTTCCTCGTCTTCGGCATTGCCGAGTTGGGCAAGGTAACCATGCTCGGTCGCCTCCCGGATGCGTTCTTCACTAATATCCAAAACGATGAAGGGCAACCCAGCTGCCTGCACCCGCTGCGCCAGAATCTGCCCCATGCGGCCATAGCCACAGATGATCACATGGTCTTGTAATTGGGTAATTTTTTGGTTCATACGTTGGGACTCCAAGACCTGTTTAATTTCCCCTTCCGTCACAAACTGGACCAATGCCCCCACCATGCCCACCACGGCGGCACTGCCCAGCAGGATGATCAGCATGGTAAACCACCGCAGCAGCGGCGTATGCACAGGGCGTACTTCCCCAAAGCCCACCCCAAAGATGGTAATCACCACCATATAGAGGGCATCTAAAAACGGCCAGCCCGCAAACACCCAATACCCCAGCGTGCCCACCAGGAGCACCCCGATAAACAGGCTGACCGCCATCCCCAGGTTCCGCAGACCGGGGGAAATCTGCCAACGAGCGCGGAGGCGTTTGGTCTGCCGGATCAGAAAAGACGGGGAACGACGAGACACCGGTGGATTTGCGGGTAAAGAGAGCCATCCTGCCTATTATGATGCTAAGTTTTTCTGCCAAACGGGACTGTCCCGACCCAACCCCTAGGGCAAGCCGGTCGCCGGGTGCTGCCGCGCCGCACCGAATTCAGACTAGTGGGAACCTTTCTTAATTCAGAATGAGCATTCAGAATGAGCGGTCGCAGGGGGGCACCCCCCGCCGCTTGGGTTCTCCGTCATTTAGGCATTCTGGCCAGAGAATTTCCCCTTGGCTCCCATCAATAGAGATGCCCTAATTCAGACTACGGCGGTCATAAATTTTCCAGGTATCCCCCACCAGGCGCAGGTCAAACCGGTAGGTCTCCCGACTATTTCGCCTTTGCCGCAGACGACCATTTTTGTAAATATTTAATTCCTCCTGAATCTCTAGGTCTAAAACCAATTGGCTGGCATCGGCTTTGACCACGCGTTTCAAACCCACCCGATTGTTCCCATACTGGTAATAGGTGTTATTTTTCCGCAACCAATCTACGGAACCATCGGGTTTAGACACATCTCGCCACGCCGGCCCGGTCAAAAAATCCGCCGCCACATCCAAATCGTAAGGCGGGGCAAAGACCCTCTTTTTCGCCTCCAACCAAGAGCGCACCAGCTGCACGCCGTCGGTTTCAGGCAAGCCGCTGGCCGGGGCAGTCGCCACTTTTTGCCCACCGCCGCCCCGCACCGGCACCTGCGGCGTTGTCACCGCGCTGGCGGTCGGAGTCGCGGCCGTTTCCCGCCGGGTTGCCTGTGGCTCCGAGTCACGCCAGAGCAACCACCAGACCAACCCACCGCCACTTGCCAATACAGCTCCCAAACCTAACCCCAAACCCAAGAGGATGAGCGGCAGTGAAGTCGCCGTTGGCCGGTCAACCCTAGGGGCACTGACCGAGGGGGTCGTCGGCGCCACGGCTGGCACGGTTGGAGAGGGAGCCACCGGCGGCATAGGGGTGGGCATGGGAGTCACTTCGGTCGGAGCCAAATCCTCCGGCACCAGCACCGCCAACACCTGACCGGCTCGGTCAAACCGCCCTGCCAGCATTTGTTCCAGCAGCGTGACCAAGGCCGCATCAATCTGACAATGTGCCTGCCAATGCCAATCGGGGCTAGGGGGATAACCGGTCAACAGCGTAATCGCCGCCTGCGCCAAGGCCATCACATCTTGTTGCGGCGTGCCCGTCGTCGGCGTACGGGTCGGCGGCACCAGGTAGCAGCCGTGGGGAACTTGGTGGAGCGTGTTCAAACTCACCGCCCCATGCACTTGTTGCCGGTCGTGATAAACTTGCAACTGGCTGAGGGCTTGCCGTAGGAGCACTTGCACCTGCGACTGGTTCAATGGCTGGCCATCCCGCTCCAAGAGGACTTGCCGATAGGATCGAGTCATCATTTTTCCCTACGGGCACCCATCTCTACTCTAATCAGTTCCTTAGAGGTAGGGAGCCAAAATTAATCTCAATTTTTCAATCGTGGCGGGTGGCACCTGAGCCAATGGGGTCATAATCGCATGTTGCAACGCCCGGTGCGCCTTCGATACCGGTGGCTGCGCGGCAATCTTGGCTACCGCCTTTTGAATCACCGCCTGGGCATTGTTGACATTTTGGCGTAAATTTTCCATCACCATCGCCACCGACACGCTGGCATGACCCGGATGCCAACAGTCATAATCGGTGGCCAGCGCCAACGTAGCATAGGCGATTTCCGCCTCCCGCGCCAGCTTCGCCTCCGGTAAGTTGGTCATCCCGATCACGGTTGCGCCCCAACTGCGATACAGTTCCGATTCGGCGCGCGTGGAAAAAGCCGGCCCTTCCATACACACATAGGTTCCCTGGGGATGCACCGTCACCCCGGGTAAATCCAGTTCCCGTATCGCCTCGAGCAATACCTGCGCCAGGGCGGGGCACACCGGGTTTTCAAAAGTAATATGGGCGACAATGCCCTCCCCAAAAAAAGTGGCAATGCGGTTGCGGGTGCGGTCAATAAACTGATCCACGACGACTAAATCCAGGGGTTTCACTTCTGAGCGCAGCGAACCCACCGCCGACACCGAAATAATATATTCCACCCCCAGGGATTTCATGGCATAGATATTCGCCCGGGCGGGCAATTCGCTGGGCAAGAGATGGTGATGCCGCCCATGCCGCGCCAAAAACGCCACCGGCACGCCCGCCAATTCCCCCACCAGCAGCGCATCGGAAGGGTCACCAAAGGGAGTCGGGACCCGGTACTCTTTAACTCCGGTCAGGGCAGGCATTTGGTACAATCCACTGCCCCCAATGACACCGATTTTTGCCTGGGCTTGGCTCATCGTGCTAGCTTCCCCAAGGGTTCCGTTTTAATGTATCACCCCGGCTCGCTTTTTGGGGAACAACCCCATCCCGTCCCCGTCTTTGAGTTTAGAAAAACGCTCACAGAATTGCAGGATTAAGAATATGGGATTAATGTTGCTGCCAGTGCTACTGGGGCTGGTTTTGGCCGTGCCGGCGCTCAGCCCCGAATTCGTCCAATCGGCCAACGGCGCACCCTTGGTTTTAGCGTCAGAACCGTTGGCCTTAACCCCCGACCAACAGGCGCAGCTCGCAACGATTCAGACCCAAGCCGAAGCCGCAGCCAGGCAAATCCTCACCCCCGACCAGCAGTCGCAATGGACGAGCCTCTGGGAAAATAGCCAGCATTTGCACCTGACCGCCGCCCAAAAATCCGAGATGACCGCCCTGCGCCTGCGGGTCTTGGGGCAAATGCACCGCCTCCTCACCCCCGCCCAGCGGCAACAGTGGCAAGCCCAACTCGGTGGTTAATCCGGTAATTTGGGTCGCAGGGTCAAATACAGAGCCGACCCGACCAGCGGCAGTGCCGACACCAGGGCAAACCAGGGGTGAGGATTTAACCGGCGCCGCGCCATATCATCCCACAGCACCAGGGGAAAAAGAAGACTCAGCAGGAGAAAATCCAGACTCATCACATGGATAAAGCGGCTGGTCTGAAACGCCTGCCACCATTCCGGCCAACTGCCCTGGGACAGCCCATAGCCGAGAAATCCCACCGTCAACACCAGCCAGATTGCCCCCAAAAACCGGCTGTTCCAGAGCCGCAAAAGCCAGGGCACCGACCCATGCCATTCCCGGTAGGGGCGACGCAGCGCCAGGTAGGGCAGTAAGGCAAAGGCTCCCAGGGCAAACGAACCCGCCACGAACGGCCAAGCCGGAATTTTTTGCCCCCGCCCGTCGGTCAGCAAAATTGCCGCATAAATCCCCGGCCAGACGCCCATCAGGTTAAATAGGGCAACGATCAGGGGATTAATTCCCGCCACCTGAAAGCGCACCAAGCGTTGAATCAAATCCAGAGTATCCGGCTGCTCCGGCGGCGCCAGGGTAAACGCATACCCCAGCAATCCCAACCAAACCATCCACAACCAAGCGGCGTTCATACCGGTAACAGCGGCAGCTTATGAATTAATTTTAATTTAAGGGCATCTCTATGTTATTGTTATTGGAACCCGTAGAAAATGATCTCGCTGGCATACCGAGTTTAGGGAGAACCCAAGTCGGGGGAGGCACCCCGGCGACTGCCGTTCCCAATTCAATTAGGCAGTTAGGATTGATTGCTATGGCAGTACGGGTGGAAATTAGAACTGTTTTGCCCTCACCCCCGCCCCTCTCCCAGAGCGGGAGGGGGGCGTTAAAACCCAAAGGGGCGATGCCCTGCCACCCCAATTAAAAGCTCTAATGCTGATGGATAGTGCTATCAATTACAAAAGATTTACGAAAGATTTACGAAAGATTACATCAGGACGGTCAATCAGTAATTTCCCTGAAATCATGT
This sequence comes from uncultured cyanobacterium, assembly GCA_937936705.1. Lineage (GTDB taxonomy): Bacteria > Cyanobacteriota > Cyanobacteriia > Gloeomargaritales > Gloeomargaritaceae > Gloeomargarita. The sequence continues at coordinate 23,485 of CALHCP010000023.1, forward strand.
TAACTTAGATATTAAGATTTCCGTGAGTACACCGGGGATTGAAGCCATTTGCAGCCAGGTGGGGGTACAGACATGGTCAAACCGATTGGTGAATATCTGGTTGAGGCAGGTTTACTGGAGCAATCTCAGGTGGAAGCGGCGTTGGCAGAGCAGCGTCGTACCGGGCGGAAACTGGGGGAGATTATTGTTGAACATGGTTGGTTGCAGGCGCAAACGATTGAGTACTGGATGAAAAATGTGATTATCCCCCACCGCAGAATCACCTACCCCCCGCAACCGGCGTCACCCACTTCCCAGCCGCAGGTGTTTCCCAACAAGCCCCCATTACCGCGGGTGAAGCCCCCGGAGGCTACCTTGGTGATCGGGGTGGAGCAGATTTCCATTCCACCGCAGACGGCGCCATCACCCCCACCCACCCCGAAAAAAGACATCCAGCACCAGGAAACCCTGATCCTGGAACGCAAAGATTTACCGCCCTTGGGTTGATGGTTGCTGAAGTTTGAAGCGATGCCGCAAACATCAGAAACGCGCAGTCGCCGGGACATAGCCCTCGTCTTAGGTTTGCCAATCGGGTTATATTGGTATTAACCCAGCATCCAAGTTACCGAAAGCTACCCGTCCAGTGAATCTTTGGACTGAAATAGCCAAAGCGTTGGCACCACCCGGTTACAAGCGGTTGGCTGGCTCTCTGGTGCGGCAAATCACCACCGTTCAACCCGCCCCATCCCCTTCATCGGAAGCACTCGTGCGTGACCGTCTGGCTCAAAGTATCCCCGGCAGCCAAACGGAAGTTGCCACGCCTTGGGGACGCATTGATATTCTCACGCCGACGGAAGTGATCGAAGTCAAACGAGCCGGCCAATGGAAACAGGCCATCGGGCAAGTGAAAATTTATCTACAGGCTTACCCCAATCGGCAACCCCGAATTCATCTTTTCGGTACGATTAAACAGAAAACCCTCATCCAAAAAGCCTGCAAAAATCAAGGGATTCGTTGTACGTTTGCCCCCGATGAATCGGTCTGACAAGGGCACCTCGATTGATTGGCGCCAGCAGAAAATGCTCTCCCTGAAACCCCCAGACTCTGGGGAACCTAGAGACGAGCACTACGCTTTGCCCTCACCGAACGGGAGAGGGGCGGCAAAACCCAAACGGGGCGGTGCCCTGCCACCCCAATGGGGCATCCTAATACTAACTAATGGGCGAATCTAAATTAGGCATTACTCAAATCCTATGGCTGCCGGTCTCCCGGTCGAGCCTAAAGCCGGTCACAGCGGCCACCACGTACTGCGTTTGGCGCCGGTCGGGAGCTTGGTCGCCCAGTTGATGCGGGCAACCGCCAGTTGGTCATCGGCTACTAAAGCCCCCTCCAGATTGGCACCGCATAGGTTCGCATCCCGGAGGTTGGCGTTGCGTAGATAGGCATCCGTAAGGTCGGCATTGCGTAAATCCGCCCCCTGGAGATTGGCAAAACTCAGATAGGCTTTGTGCAGATTGGCTTTCTGCAGATTGGCTTTCTGCAGATTGGCTCGCCCCAAATTGGCCTCCTCCAAGATGGCCTCCCGCAGGTTGGCATGGCTCAAAACTGCTTCCGAAAGGATACACCCCACCATCACTTGCCCCTGCAGGTCATAATTCCGCAAATCCTGACCGGCAAAGTCCTTTTTGCCGGCGCGCAGGGCATCCTTCAGCCGGGCAGGGGTGAGTTTGCCGTGGTCGGTATCCCCACCGTCCATCTGGAGGGCACGGGCTTTGCGGGCACGGATGGCAGCAGCCAAGCGGCTGGCCTGACTGTCTTGGCTGGTCGGCTCCTGCGGTAAAGATGCTGGAGTGGTAGTGGGCGGCGGATTGTGGGTGCGTACCCCCTGCGCCAGGGTATTGTAATGGGGTTCTAAATCCAAGGCGCGCAGGACAGCCCCGGCGGTGCTATAACGCTGTTTGAGGGAAACCGCCAGCATCCGATCCAACACCTGGGCAAAGGCATCGCTCACCCGCACGTACTGCCGCCAACGGATTTCGCCGGTTTGGGGGTCAATTTCCAGATCCTTGGGGGATTTCCCCGTGAGCAGGTACAAACAGGTGCCCCCCAGCGCATAAATATCACTGGCATACACCGGCCGCATCGACAACTGTTCCGGGGGAGCATACCCCGCCGTACCAATGGCAAACTGGGTCAATTCGCCGGCGGAACCGCTGGGGATTTGGCCAACCTGTTTCACTGCCCCAAAATCAATTAAAACCAGCTCCCCGTCAGTTGTACGGCGCATGATATTGCCCGGTTTAATGTCCCGGTGGATGGTGCCGTGTTCGTGGATGTACTGCAAGACGGGGAGCATTTGCCGCAGGAACAACTTGACGGAACCCTCCTCAAACGGCCCCTTTTCCCGCACCTCCGCCTGCAGGGTTTTGCCATCTACAAATTCTTGCACCATGTAAAAATGGGGCGGTTCGGCAAAATAGTCCCGTAAACTCGCCAGGCGGGGATGGTTGCCCAGCCGGCCTAAAATTTCCGCTTCCCGTTCAAACAATTCCTTGGCCATCTGATAAATATGGTCATTGGGGTTATCCCCCGGCGGCCGCAATTGCTTGATCACACACAGGGGCTTGCCGGGCAGAGTTTCTTCTACCGCCAAAAAGGTGGCACCAAAACCCCCATAACCCAAACATTTCTTCATCCGGTAGCTGCGACCCTGATGTTCCAGAACCAAATTTGCCCCGCAATTGGCGCACACAAGCGAACCTTCGGGGTTTTGGGGACGTGTGCAGGAGGGGTTAAAACAGTAACTCACCTGGGAACCGCAGTTAGGACAGTTTCTTTAACTCTAGTCTATTTTCTCGCACACAGCTACCAAGCCAACCCCTGGTTAAAATAAAAAACTATGGCACTATGGCACCTCGATGGATTGGCGCCAGCAAAAACTGATCTCGCCGGAGTACGCAGTTTACGGAGAACCAAGTCGGGGGCTGCGCCCCGGCAACCGCCTATACCCAACTAATAGAGGTTCCCTTAAAAAATTGTTAAAAAAGTCAAAAGCCGCAAGTGCCGGGAACCTTCCGGGGATTGTACCATCAGGGAAAAAGATGGATTTGGTATAGTGTTGGGGAACAACGGGAGTAGGCTTATGCGATTCGAGCGTGGGGTTGCGGGTTGGGTTCTAGCCGGGTTTGCCGTCGCGAGTGTGATGAGCAGCACCGGGGTCGCCGGGGCGCAGGGGTCGGGTTGGACGCTCTGGGGCGGACCGAAAAAGGAACTCCGCTACCGGGCGGATTCCGGGCGGATTGGCGACTGGGACCGGTATTATTTGCAGGTGCCCCGGCAGCGGATTGCGGTGGCGGAGTATTACATCAGCTATCCGGAGAGCTATCGGGGGGAACTCGACCCCCGCTCGATTGAAGTGGTGCGGAGCCAGAGGCGGGGGCGGGAGGAGCAAAAATTCCGCATCGGGGAAGCCGTCCTCGATAAGGAGAGTCGGCAGTTGCGCATCTCCATGATTGACCCCATCCCCGCGGATACGCCGGTGGATATTATTCTTTCTAATGTGCGGAATCCCCGCAACAGCGGTATGTTTTTCTTTAATTTGCAAGTCTTGAGTCCGGGGGACATTCCCTTGCCGCGCCAGGTGGGCACCTGGGTGATTATGTTGGATAACCGGGTTTAGGCCGATTGGGCGCTATTTCGCGCTAGAATAACCTTTATTTGCGATTGGCCTGGTTGACCCCTATGCTCGAGCCGCAACTGAGTGATTTTGGTCGCACGATGACCCGTTTAACCGGGGTGCGGGCGATTATGAAGGATATTGTGGAAACCCTACAGGCGGGGGCAGGGGAGGACTGGATCAATCTGAGTGCGGGCAATCCGGTGATTTTGCCGGAGGTGGAGCAGTTGTGGCGGGATTGTACGGAGAAATTGCTCGCCGGTGCCGATTACGGTGAGGTGGTGTGCCGCTACGGGGCGAGTCAGGGTTATCAGCCCTTAATTGAGGCGGTGGTGGCGGATTTTAATCAACGCTATGGGTTGCAGTTGACGCCCCGGAATGTGTTGATTACGCCGGGGAGCCAATCGCTGTATTTTTTTGCCGCCAATGCTTTTGGGGGCACGGGGCGGGAGATCGTTTTACCCTTGAGTCCCGATTACACGGGGTATGGGGGCATTTGTCTGGTGCCGACTTCTCTGCGGGCGGTGCGGCCAGCCTTGGAAGTCCATGAAAACGAGCATGAATTTAAGTATCGTCCCGATTTTGACCAGTTGGAATTTGGGGCGGCCACAGGTTGTGTGATTTTTTCCCGCCCCTGCAACCCGACGGGGAATGTCTTGTCGGAGGCGGAGGTGCGCCGGATTGCTTCTTTGGCTGCCGAGCGGGAAATTCCGGTGCTCGTGGATTCGGCCTATGCGGCTCCCTATCCGGCTTTGAATTTCACGCCGATGACCCCGGTTTTTGCCCCTAATATCGTTCATTGCATCAGCCTGTCGAAGGCGGGGTTACCGGGGGAACGGGTGGGGATTGCCATCGGTGATGAGGGGATTTTACGGGTGCTGGAGGGCTTTTTGACCAATGCCTGTATCCATGCGTCCCGGTATGGCCAGGCGTTGGCGGCGCAGGCGATTGCTTCGGGAGCCTTGGCGCATTTATCCGCAACCGTTATCCGCCCCCATTACCAACACAAGTTCAGTGTCCTGGCGGCGGGTCTGCGTGCCGGTTTGTCCCCGGATTTGCCCTGGTTTTTGCACCGCGGCGAGGGGGGGGTCTTTGCCTGGTTGTGGTTGCGGGATTTGCCGGTCAGTGATTGGGAACTGTACCAGGAACTCAAACAGGCGGGGGTGATCGTGGTGCCGGGGCATACCTTCTTCCCCGGTCTGCAGCAGGAGTGGAGCCATGCCCGCCAGTGTGTGCGGATTAGTTTAACGGCATCGCTCCGGGATATTGAACGGGGGGTGGAACGCCTGACCCAAGTGGTGGCGCGGGTGTATCAGCGCGTCCCCATCAACGCCTGACCCGCACGGGTGTCCCCAATTCCACTAGGTCAAACAGTTCCGCCACATCCCGGGGGTACATGCGCACACACCCGTGACTGACGGCTTTGCCGATGGTTTCCGGGTGGGGGGTGCCGTGAAAGCCGATTTCGTCCACCCCGTCATGCCAAAAGCCAATCCAATGGCGGCCGAGGGGGTTGTTGGGATGACCGGCGGGGATTTGCTGATTACTGGTAAAACTTTGCCAGACCGGGTCTTTCACCTTGACTTGCACGACAAAATCTCCCTGGGGGGTTTCCCAACCGGGCTTGCCCACCGCCACCGGATAACTGCGGATGATGCGATTGTCCTGCCACACCTGCACCCGCCGTTGACTGAGGATCAATTCCAGCCACACCCGTGCCTGAGCCGGTGCAATGGTCAGCAGCCAACCCAGCCAGGTCAAAGTTGCGATCCGGTACCAGCGCATCTGTCACAATGAAAACAGTACGGTCATCCCTGATTATGGAACAGGACAATCTGCTGCGGCAATTATTACTCCTTGGTATCGGCACCACGGCGCTGGTGGTGGATAAGGTGCGGGAAGTGGGGGACGAGTGGGTGCAAAACGGCCGCCTCCGTCCCGACCAGGCCACCGCTCTGATCAACGACCTGGTGGCACGCCTGGGACAAAACGGCAATTGGGAAGCCCAAGCCCGCCGACAAATGCGCGAGATCCTGCGGGAGCTGGGGCTGGCCAGCCAAACCGAAGTGGACGAACTGCGGGGACGCATTGACCGCCTGGAACGGCAGGTGCGGGATTTGGAAAACCGCCTCTGGAATTAATAGGCCGCCGCCAGGGGCAAAGCCGCCGCCGGGGTCGTCTCGCCCAGCAACGTCTGCACCACCTCAATCACCCGCTCCGCT
>CALHCP010000024.1 GCA_937936705.1 uncultured cyanobacterium
GAAGTCTGTGTGTACCGGCTCAGTAGCTCAGCGGTAGAGCAGGGGACTCATAAGCCCTTGGTCGCGTGTTCAAATCACGCCTGAGCCATGTTTGATACTGCCTGATACGGTTGGGATAGGGATACCCAACCGGTCGAGTCAACCTAAAACTACAGCAATTCGATTTGAGCAAAGCCGCCGCGCATCCTACGAATGAAAGTGAAGCGTCATTCGCTAGTTAGCGGCGGATGTGATATAATTAATCACTTAAGTCAAGTATGGCACTATTGCCCACCGGACACAAAGTCTGAGCTACTGGGTAGATATAAGACCGGCTTGACAAGGTACAACTAAACCTATAAATCCTGGTATCACCCGATTGATAAACGTAGGGAACGGGTCAAAAGTTGGCATAACAAATTGAACCTAAAACCCACAGGCAGAAATGACCTGGGGTGCTGCAAAGGCAAAAGTTCCTGGCAGTAGGCGAGAATGCCGCCTCCCTCTCCGGTAACAGGATCGGGAAGCCGCTTATGAACGCTAAGCGTCATGAGCGGAGCATTCACAACTTCTACATAGCAATCCTACCTGAGTTTAGAATAGCCGTTGCCGGGGCGCAGCCCCCGTCCTTGGTTCTTCAGCGTATCTATGCCTAAATCCAGCCATATTGCTATAGTGCTACCGGACTGAGGTTGCTTTTTCTGAAACCCTTACTCTGGAGCAGGGTGGGTGGAAGTCAGGACGGTTTTGCCCTTGCCGCGGCTCTTTTCCCCAAATAGGGGATTGACATCCTCCCCGGCCTGCAGGCGGGAGATTTCTACTGTTATTCTAAAAGAAAACGTGTATCCATCCTGACCATGGCGCATACCATTGTGACCGATGTGTGTGAAGGTGTCGCCGATTGCGTGGCGGCCTGTCCGGTAGCCTGTATCCATCCCGGCTCCGGGAAAAATGCTAAAGGAACCGATTGGTATTGGATTGATTTTGGTATTTGCATTGACTGTGGCATTTGTTTGCAAGTGTGTCCGGTGGCCGGCGCCATTTTGCCGGAAGAACGACCCGAATTGCAGAAAAACCCCTAACTGCCATGGCTGCGCCCCAATGGCAGGCAGAACTGCAAACTCAACTGGCGCAACGGGGAATTGAGACTCACTGCCAGGTGAAAAACGGGGTAATCTATCTAGTCTTGAAAGCGGTCAAGCTACCCTCCCCCAATGAAATCATCCCCCCAATAATCAGCCACTGCAATCAATATCAACCGGTAGCAATTCAAGCGGTGAAAATCTACGGGCAAAGGGTTGGCGACCCCTTCCCGGCGTGGGAATACGAAGGGGAGTTAGGTGCAGGATTTCAACCCGAATTGATAGCCTCAACACCAGGGAAAATCCCACTCTGGCAGCGGGTAAAACAGGGGGATTGTGACGCAATCAGTACCGTATTAACTCGGGCATTAGCCCATAAGAAGATGCAAGCTCAGGTTACGCAAACTCAGGGTATCTTGCATATTCAATTAAGCGCCCCTGCCCTGCCGGAGCGAGCGATCGTGGTCAAACTCGTTGAGCAAGAATTGCGTCGTTATCCAATGCCTCACTCAACGGGGATTCGGCTAACCGCTACCGCTGGGGAAACGGTTTGGGAGGAGGAATTTGAGCTGGGGCAATCGGCCACCGGCAAACGGGCAATACCCCCGGTTTCTCCGCCGCCGCCGGCGACGTTACCGCTTCAGGCCATTTTCACAGCTGATCCGCGCGTTAGCAAGACCCTGTGGATCGGTTTGATCAGCGGCTTGATCCTTTGCTGGATTCCTTGGCTCCGGTTCCTGTTGGGTTATCTGGTTATTATCATCCATGAATTGGGTCATACGGTCGCGGCCTGGGGGATGGGTTATCCTGCGATTCCGGCTTTGGATTTTATCCACGGTGGGGGGATAACGCTGCAGTTGGCCGAGCGTTGGGCGATTATTCCCGTTATTGTCTATGGTTTCATGGGATTTTTAATCTATTCCTTGCGGCGGCATTCGTTAATGGTAATGATTCTATCCGGGTTGGGGTTGATGTACACCGTCATCTATTTCAGCCGCTTGAGTGAATTGTTGATAATTGCCATGGGACATGGGTGTGAATTGATTTTTATCGGCTTGTTTTTGTGTCGGGCTATGACCGGCTGGGGCTGTCAACAACCGGGAGAACAAACCCTCTACGGGGTGTTGGGATTTTTTATGCTTTTTTATGATTTGAACTTCGCGCGGCAATTACTTTTTGATCCGGTTCTGCGGGAACTCTATTTAATGGGGAAAGGGGAGGTTCTCGACCATGATTTGGTGCGGATTGCCCGTGAGTTTTTCCGGGTGAATTTATCCGTGGTGGTGCTATTGTTTGCCCTGGGCTGTTTGCTCACCCCTTTGCTAAGCTGGACGCTGGTGCGTTATCAAAAGCATTGGCGGTCGGGTCGGCTGCAATGGCTGGGACGATGATGAGGATAATGGTGTTGACACGATGGGGATAGATTGATGGCGGCACAGACGTTGGCAGATTTGGCGCAGGCTCTGCAGAACCTGGAAAAAACTGGGCTGGCAGCGATTGCGGAGGCGACTTCCCCGGCGGTTTTGGAACAACTGCGGGTGGATTACCTGGGCAAAAAAGGGGAGTTATCGCAGGTGTTACGGGGCATGGGACAGTTGCCCGCCGCTGAGCGACCGCAGGTGGGGGCGCTGGCGAACCAGGTGAAAGACCGGCTCCAGGAGGCGTTGGCTCAACGGGTTGCCCAGGTGCAGGCGGCAGTGATGCAAAGGCGTTTGGAGGCAGAAGCCCTAGATGTGACCATGCCGGGGTTGGCCTATGCGCCCGGACACGTCCATCCGCTGCAACAGATGATCGACCGGGTGCTGGCTGTGTTTGTGGGGCTGGGCTACCGGGTGGTGCAAGGGCCGGAGGTGGAAACGGATTATTACAATTTTGCGGCGTTGAATTTCTTGCCGGATCACCCCGCCAGGGATATGCAGGATACTTACTATCTCCCGGATGGTCGGTTGCTCCGCACGCACACCTCTACCGTACAAATTCGTTACATGGAAGCCCACCGGCCGCCGGTACGGATTGTGGTGCCGGGGCGGGTATATCGGCGGGACAACGTGGATGCCACCCACTCCGCCATGTTTCATCAGGTGGAGATTTTGGCGGTGGAACGGGGCTTAACATTTACCGATTTGAAGGGAACCCTGGTGACTTTTGTCAAGGCATTGTTCGGGGAGGTGCCGGTGCGGTTTCGGGGGAGTTATTTCCCGTTTACGGAACCTTCGGCGGAGGTGGATTTGCAGTGGCGGGGGCGGTGGCTGGAGGTGTTGGGCTGCGGCATGGTGGATCCCAATGTGTTGCAGGCGGTGGGCTATGACCCGCAGGAGTACACGGGGTTTGCGGCGGGGTTGGGGATTGAACGGCTGGCGATGATTTTCCACGAAATTGATGACATTCGCCGCTTTTATACGAGCGATTTGCGCTTTTTGCGCCAGTTTTAGGCAGGAATGGGCAAAGGGAACCGGACAAGCGGTCGCCGGGGCGCCGCCCCCGTTCCGGTTCTCTATGCAAATCTGATTATGATGGGGATACAAGGCCATTATGGGGAAAAAAGCAATGGGTAAACCCTTGTGGGGATGGGTTCTTGGGTTGGGTCTGCTGGCGGGGGGAATGCCGGGGCAGGCGATGGTGCCTTATGTGTTGGAATTACCCCCGGAGCAGTTGGAAGCCCAGGGGGTGGACTTGGCGCGGGAAGTGGGGGTGTTGAGTGAGGTGCAGGCTCTGGACGGGAAGCGGGCGATTGCCAATGCCCGTTTGGCCACCCAACTGGCTCCCAATCGCTTTGAACCCTGGGTGATCTTGGCGCAATTGTACTTACGTCAGGATGAGTTGAAACAGGCCACGGCGGCGCTCCAGGAAGCCCAGAAACTCGCCCCCGACAATCCGGGGATTTTGTTCACCTTGGGTTCCTTGGCGCTGCGGCAGGACAATTATCCCCAGGCGTTGCGTTATTTGCAGGCGGGTTTGGCGATCAAACCGGACAACGTGGAAGGGTTATTTAATCTGGGCAATACCTATCTAAAGTTAAACCAATATTCCCAGGCGATTGCCCAGTATCAAAAGGCGATTGCTCAGGATAAAAAGTTCTGGCCGGCGATTAATAATATCGGTTTGATCAATTTTGAAATGGGCGACCGGGAATCGGCTCGGCGGCACTGGCAAGCCTCGATAGCCATTGACCCCAAGGCGGCGGAACCGATGCTGGCTATAGCCGTTTTGTACTACAATCAAGGGCAAAAACAAAAGGGGATTCAGATGGCGGCAGAAGCCCTGAAAATTGACCGCCGTTATGCCAAGATTCCTTTTTTGATCGAGAATTTGTGGGGGGCGAAGCTGATCGCGGCCACCAAACCGCTTTTGGCCGAACCCCGCCTCAAGCCGTTTCTGACGGATTAACCCATGCGCGTGGGCATTATTGATTACGACATGGGCAACCTGCATTCGGTGGCCAAAGCCCTGGCGCATTTGGGGGTTGAGGGGGAGATTATTCAGGAAATTACGGGAGAATATGCCGGGCTGATTTTGCCTGGGGTCGGGGCATTTGACCCGGCGATGCACCATTTGCACGAGCGTCATCTGGTTGCGCCGATTCGCCGCTGGATTGAGCAAAATAAGCCCTTTTTGGGGATTTGTTTGGGGTTGCAGTTATTGTTCAGCGAGAGCGCCGAGGGGGCGGCACCCGGTTTAGGCGTTATTCCCGGCCGGGTGGAACCCCTCCAGCCGACACCGGGGCAGCCGATTCCCCACATGGGCTGGAATCAACTCCAGTTCACCCAGCCCCACTGCCCGCTGTGGCGCAATTTACCCCCGCACGCCTGGGTTTATTTTGTCCATTCCTACCACGGGGTACCGACCGACCCGCAGACGATTGCCGCCACGGTGGCTTACGGGGGACAAACGGTAACGGCGGCGATTGCCCAAGGCAACTGTCTGGCGACCCAATTTCACCCGGAAAAGTCCGGGACGGTGGGGTTGACCATTCTGCGCAATTGGCTGACCGGCTGTGTCTCAGGTCTGGCCGTCACTTGAAGTGGGGTCGGGCTGGGGCAATTCCGGCTCCGGCCATTTTTGGTGGGCGCGGCCGTAGGTGCGGGTGAGGGCGGCCAGTCGCTCGGCCAAGTCCGGAGTCAAGGCCGCCGCCACGGTACGCCATTCCCAATTGCCGACGGCTTCACCGGGGGCATTCATGCGGCCTTCTCGACCCAAACCCAACACATCTTGGAGCGGGATGATGCACCAGCGCGCCACCGAAGCCATGCCCAGGCGCACCAAATCCCAGTGGATGCCTTGGGCGCTCAAATAGCCCAAATAGCGGATCACCCGGTGTTGGGCGGCCGTATCCAAGGCTTCATACCAGGCCACCGTAGTGGGATTATCGTGGGTGCCGGTATAGACAACGCAATTTTGCACAAAATTAAAGGGCAGGTAGGGGTTATCCGGGTTATCGTCAAAGCCAAATTGCAGCACCTTAGTACCGGGCAGCCCGAACTGATCCCGCAGGGCTTCCACAGCAGGCGTAATCACCCCCAAATCTTCCACCAGGATCGGCAATGCCCCCAGTTTCTGCTCCAGGGTGCGAAAGAGGGCTTCCCCCGGTGCCGCCACCCATTCCCCCTGCACGGCGGTTTCCTCCCCCTGGGGCACCTGCCAAAAGGACTCAAACCCCCGGAAGTGGTCAATGCGGATCCAATCCACCAGTTGCAGCAAATGCCGCAGCCGCTCCACCCACCAGGCAAAATCCGTTTGCTTCAGCGCCTCCCAGTCGTACACCGGGTTGCCCCAGAGTTGCCCGGTCGCACTGAAATAATCCGGCGGCACCCCCGCCATGAGCGCCACCGCTCCCGTCTCCCGGTCAATGGCGAACAGTTCGGGATGCGCCCACACATCGGCACTGTCATGGGCGACATAAATGGGTAAATCCCCAATAATCCGCACCTGCCGGCTTTGGGCGTAGGCATGGAGTTCCTGCCATTGCTGCCAAAAGAGGTACTGCAAAAAGCTGTGAAATTCCTGGTCTGGCTGAACCCGCGCCTGCCACTGCGCCAAGGCCTGCGGTGCGCGCCAGGCCAAGGCCGGTTCCCACTCGTACCAAGGCCGCCCCTGGTGGGCATCCTTCAACGCCATAAACAAACTAAAATCCGGCAACCAATGCGCTTGTTGCGCTTGAAATTCCCGCAGATTGGCCATAGCGGTTCGATCCGCCTGAAAATGGCTCCAGGCCAAACGCAGGCGGGGCAACTTGTGCCGATACACCGCCTCGTAGTCCACCCGGGAGGGGGGAAAGTTCGGTTGGGGCAAATCCGCCGGCAGTAAACCTTGTGCTTGCAACTGTTCCAGACTGATCAACAAGGGATTGCCCGCCATCGCCGAGTAGGACAAGTAGGGAGAATTGCCGTACCCCGTCGGCCCCAGAGGTAGAATCTGCCAGAGGCGTTGCTCCGCCTGCGCCAAAAAGTCCACCCACTGTCGGCTGCCCGCCCCCAAATCGCCAATGCCCCCCGCCCCCGGCAGCGACGTGGGATGCAACAAAAGACCGCTACAACGAGGCCAAGACATCGGTGAAAAACTGTAACGAATACTCCGATTTTACCCCGCCTCCGGCTGATTTCCTGGCACAATGGAGACATTCCCATTTATTTTGGCCGTTCATTCTATGAACCCGACTACCACCCCCACCTCTACGTTAGAAACGATGCGGAAATTCGCCGAAACCTATGCCCAACGGACAAATACCTATTTTTGTGTGGATTTAGGGGTGACGGCCACGGTGATTCAAGGCTTAGCCAAACATAAGGAAGAATTGGGTGCCCCCTTGTGCCCCTGCCGCCATTACGAAGACAAAGAAGCCGAGGCGAAGCAGGGCTTTTGGAATTGCCCCTGTGTGCCGATGCGGGAGCGCAAGGAATGTCACTGTATGCTGTTTCTCACCCCGGAGCATGACTTCGCCGGCACCGACCAAGCCATTGACCCGGAGTTTCTCGCCAACTACACTTAGGACGGTTTGCCTTTGCGGGCAGCGGTAAACCTTCTGAGCAAGAGGTGGTGGCATGAGGTGCAAAAGTGGCCTGGTAGCTTTATTTTTGTCAACGCTGGCCGCAACCCTGCCGGTTCAGCCAGTTTGGTCCCAGAGTAATTGGTTGCCCTTCACGCCGCCTGCCGGTCAGTTTCAGGTGGAGCTGCCCGTCGCCCCCAGCAATGCCGAAGTCAAGGACCATTCGCTGGTGGGGACGGTGACCACCCAAATTTTTACCGCCAAAGCGGAGGAAGCTACCTTTTCGGTGAGCTATTCCGACCTACCGGCTCTGGCGGTGCAATTCATGGGAGCCGATGGGTTGTTCGGGCAGGCGAAAGCTTCCCTGTTGCGGGATCAAAATGGCCGGGAAATTTCCTTCAGTCCGGCCACGCTGAATGGGTTATCCGGAAAACGCTTGCTCTACGCAGTCAATGTCGATGGGGGGCAACGCGCCGGGGAAGCCTTCTTGGTCTTGAATGGTACGCGTCTGTACGTCTTGGATGCCTTGGTATCTCCCGGCGCCGAGATGCTCGCCCAAAAGTTTTTCCAGAGTTTTCAGCTGCGGGATTGACCGGGGCTGGGGGTTCCCTCCGCCCTCCGGCGGCGGCTTAGGCCGGGGGCAAATCCTCCAGTACCGCCGTGAGCAGGAGCATATCTTTCGGTTTGATTTTATATCGGTCTAGCTCCACATCCCGCAGCCAACTTTGACTTTTATTGAGCAGCAGGGAAAGCTGGCGTTGACTCAGACCCCGTTTCAGCCGGGCGGTTCTCACCATTGCTCCGGTCACCGGGTTCCCCGCACTGGATTGAGAGGGCGTTCTGGGTTTGAGGGTCGCTTTGGAGACATCGGCTCGCCAATCTTCCGGAAATTCCACAATGGTTAGCGCAGCATTTAACATCTGTGCCCACTTTTTCTTGGAATTAATCGTTGTTTTTGCCCCCGGCGCTGCCTCGGTCCAATAATTGAAAGCCTCGTCGGGGTCATCCGGTAAGTTTTGGCTACTAATCCACCACGGCTGGATTTCTTCGGGATAGGTACTATTTTCAAATAAGGGTTTTAGGCCATAGTAAAACAACTGTTCTAAATCCGACTCAAAGGCAGTGATCACCTTGCGCCGCACCTCAGATCGATACCAAGCTACGTGTAAGTATGGTTCACCGTAAATGAGCTTGAGTAAGGTCGCGACTTTGGCACTGCGGTCTTGCCCCACCCGCAACCGAAATAAAAAGTGCAATAACATCACCACCGCCCCTTCATGCCGTTGCCAAAGCTGCATGATTTTCGGGGCAAAGGAAATAGGCAACCAACCGTATTGATAATAGGCGGTTTTACTGCGGGCTTGTTCCTGGTTGAGAAAGTAGGTTGACCAACTTCCCGCCAAGAAGCGGAAGGAGATACCGCTCAAGTAATGGGAACCATCCTCCCCCTTGGACAGGTGATAGGTGGGTTGCACAGACCATAAAGGCGCAAAAGGCAGGTGGATGGACTTAATTTTCCCCTTTTGTTGCCAGCGTATTTCCACTTCCAATTCACAGGCTTGCCGGACAAGAGACTCAATCAAAAGCAGTTTCTTAATACGATTGATGTCCTTGCGTTGATGCAACCCTAAAAACTCGGCAATAATACGGTCGTGGATGACAATTGCTTCGGCCCAGGGACGGGATTGACTGGTTACACAAGCGGCTAAAAGTAGGTGAATCAAAATCACCCGCATATCGATGCTATCCTTACTCGGGTCGCGGTAGTAAGGTAAACGATAGATTAACGTACCGGAGCGGCCTTGATATTCATAGAGCCGATAATCGCCTTCCGGGTGCCAGCGATGATACGGGCGCCGGGTCATCAAATGGCAGGCTTGCCAGATGACCAAACAGGAAGCAAAGGGCTGATTTTTGCCGTTTTGGTAAAGCGTTACGTTGGCTTGGGGATAGTCCGTTGTGACCGGTTTACCCTGGGGAACGGTGAGCGTATCTTGCAAACAGGTCGTTATCTGCTGGCAAGAAGCACTGACCGGCGTGAGGGCAATTGCCTGAGCCTCTGGTTCTTGTTCTGGAAAGGTGTGAATCGGACAGATATGACAATTACTGTCAAAATTACCGGCAAAGGCAATCATTGTCGAACCTGATTTTTTAGTAACCTAAACTTTAACCCTGGTCAATGCAACCGTTGTGTGACCTGGCAAGCAAATTTACTATTTTTTAAGGGTTCAGGGAGTTTTTGGTATCCAAATTGACTGGATTTTCCCCATGCCTATCCAAGGATTCTAATTCTCGGGCACGGCAGCCCACCACAATTCCCAATTCCACAAAATGCACACTGTAGATATAAAACGCTTGCAAAAAAGTGCCGATGCCAATCACATAGCCCACGTCACCTTTGCGGGCAAGGGTTTCCCCCAATTCCCGGCCGATAAATGTGCCGTCATTTTTAATGTTTTTTTTCAGGCGCACTTTCTCGTCAATATCAAAAACCGGGGGGGCATTCAGTTCGATGTCATCACCACTCATTGGGGAACACTCCTCAGGGCAACCATTTGACTAATATCAATCAATTCGGCCACGGATAATCCTCCCTTGCGTTCCGTGGCACGGTGACGCACAATGGCGAGAATTTCCTGAGCTTGAGCACGAGTCACCGGAATCCCCACCTGTTGCAATAGATAAACAATGAGATGGGTTCCGGAATGTTTCCCGATGACGAATTGGCGTTGCCGGCCTACGCGCTCGGGTGGGTAGGGTTCATAAGTATCGGCGTTACTCAAAATACCGTGGACATGGATGCCTGATTCGTGGGAAAAGATATTGGCTCCGACAACCGGTTTACAAAAAAAAGGGGGACAATTGGCGGCTTGGGCAACGATGTGTGAGAGTTCCCCAAAGCGTTGGGTGTGGATCCCTAATTTAATGCCATACACCTCTTTTAAGGCCATCACGACTTCTTCCAAAGCGGCATTCCCGGCCCGTTCTCCCAACCCATTGACGGTGGTATTGACGGAGCGGGCACCGGCTTTGACCCCCGCCAAGGCATTGGCCGTTGCCATACCTAAATCATTATGCGTGTGCATTTCCACCGGAATATCCAGAACCGCGGTTAATCGTTGGACTTGCGCGTAGGTGCTGAAGGGGTCGAGCTTGCCCACCGTATCGCAAAAACGAAATCGCTCCGCTCCCCAGGATTGGGCACTGCGGGCAACTTCCAGCAAAAACTCTGGGTCAGCCCGCGAACTATCCTCACCCCCCACCGCCACAAATAACCCGTGGGATTTGGCAAACTCAATACAGGTTTTTAATTCCATCAACATTGCCCAGCGATTGTGGTGGAATTTCACGGCAATTTGCACATCGGATACCGGTACCGAAATATGAACCCGTCGCAGGCCACAGGCGCGGGAGGCTTCCAGGTCGGCAATTTTACAGCGATTCCAACCGATTAATTGAGCGTTTAAGTCCAATGCGACCAATGCCTGGATCGCCTCTGCTTCGTCACCGCCCATGACCGGAATCCCTACTTCTAATTCCGGGATGCCCACCTGGTCTAAAAGCTGGGCAATCGCTAGTTTTTCCGCCACACTAAAGGCAACGCCCGCCGCCTGTTCTCCATCTCTGAGGGTGGTGTCGTTAATCCAAATGTTGTTGTCAATCATGGCTGGTACCTACTGACATGACCCTGGCGATCATTCACGATTCACCGGCGAATAATCGCTTGATGAAGAACCAAAAAATCAACAGATAAATCAATAAAAAGGCGATGCTGGTCATGGTCTTACCCTCCGGGGGGTACGGATAGATTCCAGCAGCGTTCCAACCACTCCAAATGTTCTGCGTGGGTCGTCGTCACCCGCGCCAAAATCATACATAACAAGATGGCCTCGCAGGAATTTTTCACCTGCACATCCAAGGAACCATCGGCGCGACATTCACTGCAAATAGACAACTCCTGCAGACGAAACAAAACATTCCAGCGTTCGCCCACGGGTAGAGAATCAATCCGGTCGGTGAGAACTAGATCCAACATCTCGGCAACTTCTCCTGATTTTTTCCTGATTTTTATCTTTTGGTTATACCAATCGCCGCGGTATCCCCGCGGTGAACCCCGGCCATCAATTGCTTAGCTAATTAAAATGTACTCAGCTGCGAGAGCCGCTCCGATTCGGGAACATAAAGGGCATCGCCAAGGACATTTTGGGAAATTACCCCATCTGTCAAGATAAAAATTAATCAGGGGGTACGGGAGTTTTTCGCAAGGGGAATTGGCCTTTCTCAGCACCTAAGCTGATATAACTGTACTTGGGTTCAGACCCGGCCGATGATCTTAAATTTATTTTTGGTATTTTCTGTAACCATTGATTAGGTTTATGTTATTATTGATACAGATTATACAGAATGATTGGGGGGGAAAGGAGGGAGATAAAAATTCCCTGAGTACAGGTAAAAATGAGCCGCATCAATACCACAAACTCTGATGGAATGGGGGATTGGCCTGAGTGCATTTAACCTAGATAAACCCTCATAAATTAGCCGTTTCGGGGTCAGAAAATACCCGTTCCTCCTATTCCCAAAAAGATGGATGGCCTACGACTAGGGCGATCGGCGGGGTGAGTGCATTTGTAACTATCTAATAAAAGATTGCCTGGGGCAAACCGGATGCAACATGAGCCGGTGTTATAACCGTTGCATTGGATTGAGACAGGCAGGATTTTATGAACAGTTCTTCGCCAAAAACTGGCAACAGTTGTAACTGCACCCAGCAAAACGTGGCGGATGCCCTGGCGGATCGGGATGAAAGACTAAAAGCGAGAATTGCTCAACATCCCTGTTATAGCGAAGATGCCCACCATCACTATGCGCGGATGCATGTGGCTGTTGCTCCTGCCTGTAACATTCAGTGCAATTATTGCAATCGCAAGTATGACTGTGCCAATGAAAGCCGGCCGGGGGTGGTCAGCGAGACCTTAACTCCTGCAGAGGCGGCTCATAAGGTGTTGGTGATTGCCGGTAAGATTCCGCAGATGACGGTGGTGGGGATTGCCGGGCCGGGCGACCCCTTGGCCAATCCCAAGCAGACTTTTGAAACCTTTGCCCGCATTGCGGAAAAAGCCCCGGATATTAAGCTTTGTCTATCAACGAATGGGCTGAATTTACCGGATTATGTGGACAAGATTAAAGAGCTGAACATTGACCATGTAACGATTACGATTAACACCATTGACCCGGACATTGGGGCGCGTATTTACCCCTGGATTCGTTGGCAGAAGAAACGGATCAAGGGCAAAGAGGGGGTCAAAATTCTTTTGGAACGACAGCAGGAGAGTTTACAAGCCCTGCAAGAAGCCGATATTCTCTGCAAGGTGAATTCGGTGATGATTCCGGGGATTAACGACCAGTATTTGGTGGAAGTGAATCAACTGATCCGGGAAAAGGGAGCCTTTTTGCATAACATTATGCCCCTGATTTCGGCGCCGGAGCATGGTACTTATTTTGGTCTGAACGGACAACGGGGGCCAACTCCCAAAGAGTTAAAGGCATTGCAGGATCAATGCGCCGGCAATATGAAAATGATGCGCCATTGTCGCCAGTGTCGGGCGGATGCGGTGGGGCTGCTAGGGGAAGACCGCTCTCAGGAATTTACCAAGCAAAAATTCATGCAAATGCCGGTTGCATACGACCTAGAACAACGGCAGTTGGTTCACACGCGCATTGAACTGCGCCGCCAGGAATTGGCGGAACAGAAGCATGGGGTTGCATCCCCAAGCGCCCGGCCGACGCCCAAAATTCTCCTCGCCGTTGCCAGCAAAGGGGGTGGGTTGGTCAACCAACACTTCGGTCATGCCAAAGAATTCATGATTTATGAAGTGGATGCTCAGACGGTTCGTTTTGTCGGGCATCGCAAGGTGGCGCACTATTGCCAAGGGGGATACGGCGAAGCGGCCACCATGGATCACATTCTGGAAGCGATTGGGGATTGCCAAGGGGTTTTGTGTAGCAAAATCGGCAGTTGCCCCCAAGAAAAGTTACGTCAAAAAGGCATTGAACCCTTTGAAGATTATGACGTAATCGAGACGGTTGCCCGTAAGTTTTACACCCAGTTTATGCAAACCCGTTTGGAGGTGGATTATGCCGTACAAAAGCACCGGTGAATACATGAGTTGGAATGAATGCCGTGCCCGTTGTCCGCGGGGGGCCATTCGATATACCAACCATCATTACTGTCTGGATCAGGGTTTATGTGACCGCTGCCAGAACCTGAGTGAATCGGTCTGTGGGGGCATTTTTGAGGATAACGCTCCCCAACAACTGGAAGATTTCAATGCCTATTGGCGCGATTGGTTCCAGAAGTACCAAAAACGCCTGGTTCACCTACAGAAATTGCGCTCCTAGGGGGGTCGGCTATGACGGTGATCTATTTGGATAACAATGCCACTACGTCGGTCGCTCCCAGTGTTTTGTCGGCGATGTTGCCCTACTTGACGGAGTTTTACGGCAACCCTTCCAGTATGCACCGTTTCGGGGGGCAGGTGGCGAAAGCACTCCAGACGGCGCGGGAGCAGGTGGCGGATTTAATTGGGGCTTTGCCTTCGGAAATGATTTTCACCAGTTGCGGCACGGAGGGGAATAATACGGCGATTCGTTCGGCGTTGGCTACCCTGCCCGATCGTCGTCACATCATCACCACCCAGGTGGAACACGCCTGTGTGTTGAATCTCTGTAAAACTCTGGAAAAACAGGGCTATCGGGTCACTTATCTATCGGTAGATGCTGCCGGGCAACTGGACCTGATGGAGTTGGAAGCGGCTCTCACCGGGGATACGGCGGTGGTTTCGACGATGTACGCCAACAATGAAACGGGCGTGATTTTCCCGGTGGAAAAAATCGGAGCTTTGGTCAAATCCGCCGGGGCGTTGTTCCATGTGGATGCCGTGCAGGCGGTGGGGAAGGTGCCGATCCATCTGCAGAACAGTTCCATTGATTTTCTCACGCTTTCGGGACATAAGTTCCACGCTCCCAAGGGAACCGGCGCTCTCTTTGTGCGGCGGGGGGTGCGGTTTCGGCCGCTGCTCATCGGCGGTCATCAGGAGCGCAATCGCCGCGGCGGGACGGAAAATGTGGCCGGGATTGTGGGCTTGGGACAAGCGGCGGCTTTGGCACAACGCAATTTAGATGCGATGGCATCGGTACAAGCCCTGCGGGATCACCTGGAGCAATCCGTTCTCGCCACGATTCCCGATACGGTGGTCAACGGCCGGGGCAGCCCCCGCTTACCGAATACCAGCAATATCGGATTTAAGTACATCGAAGGGGAAGCTATTTTACTGCTGCTCGACCGGGAGGGTATTTGTGCCTCTTCCGGCTCGGCCTGTACTTCCGATTCGCTGGAACCTTCCCATGTTTTGCGGGCGATGGGCTTACCCTACAGTGTTTTGCACGGTTCGATTCGCTTTAGTTTGTCGCACTATACGACGCTAGCGGAAATCGAGCAGGTGTTGAGGATCCTACCGGAAATTGTGGGGAAATTGCGGGCGCTGTCGCCGTTTAGTAGCGACGAGGAGGGATGGTTACATGCGCGTGATGCAGCCCTTATGAGTTCTGTTTAGGAGGTCAAGATGTGGAATTACAGTGAAAAGGTTTTGGAACTGTTTTATCAACCGCTCAACCAGGGGGTCATTGCCGATACCGAGGAACCCGGATTCGCTGTATCACGGGGGGAAGTGGGCAGTATTGCCTGTGGTGATGCCCTGCGCTTGCACCTGAAAATTGATAGAGCTCAGGATCGGATTGTGGATGCCAAATTCCAAACCTTTGGCTGTACCAGTGCGATTGCTTCGTCCTCGGCCTTAACCGAAATGGTGAAAGGGTTAACTCTGGATGAAGCGCTGGCGATTACCAATCAGGATATTGCCGATTATTTAGGTGGTTTACCCCAGCAAAAAATGCACTGTTCCGTGATGGGACAGGAGGCTCTCGAAAAGGCGATTTACCACTATCGCGGGATTCCTTTCCCCCACCAGGAGGAGGAGGAGGGAAGTTTAGTCTGCACCTGTTTTGGGGTGAGTGCGGAACGCATCCGTAAGGTGGTGCAACAAAATCATCTCACTACTGCTGAGCAGGTGATGAGTTATGTCAAGGCGGGGGGGGGTTGTGGTTCCTGTTTAAGTGCCATTGATGACATTCTCGCCGAGGTGGCCGCTGCCAAGGGGATGACCACTCTGCAAAAAATTAACAAAATTCAAGCGGTGCTGGCAGGTTTGCGTCCGCATTTGCAAGCAGATGGTGGGGATGTGGAATTGTTCGATATCCACGGCGACCGGGTGTTGGTCCATCTCAAAGGTGCCTGTGGCAGTTGTGCGAGTAGTTTCACCACGCTCAAGGAGGTGATTGAAGAACGGTTGCGTCAGGAGGTGTTGGATTCCTTAGTTGTTGAGGCCGTTTAGGTTTGTGGGGAGGTGTTATGTTTCTGGTTTCGGGCATGAATCCCGGTGAACGTGCTCCCCCTGCCAGGGGTGATTCACCTGGTTCCGTTGCACGCTTGCTTGTGCGCTTGTTTGTTGATCCCATGACATTTTCATTCATTTTTTTAGGAGAAAGACCATGACTGACCAAATCAGACAGATTGCCTTCTACGGCAAAGGTGGTATCGGTAAATCCACCACCTCGCAAAATGCCATCGCCGGGATGGCCGAACAAGGTCAACGGGTGATGATCGTCGGCTGCGACCCCAAAGCTGACTCCACCCGCCTGATGCTCCACAGCAAAGCCCAAACCACGGTCTTGCATCTGGCAGCGGAACTGGGTGCAGTTGAGGATGTACAACTGGAGCAGGTGCTCTTGACTGGCTATCGCGGCGTACGCTGCGTGGAATCGGGAGGACCAGAACCAGGAGTCGGCTGCGCTGGGCGGGGCATCATCACCGCTATTAACTTCCTGGAAGAAAACGGTGCCTACGAAGACTTGGATTTCGTTTCCTACGACGTGTTGGGGGACGTGGTCTGCGGTGGGTTTGCTATGCCGATTCGGGAAGGGAAAGCCCAGGAAATCTACATCGTGGTCTCCGGGGAAATGATGGCTATGTATGCCGCCAATAACATTGCCCGCGGTGTGTTGAAGTATGCCCACTCCGGCGGGGTGCGTTTGGGTGGTTTGATTTGTAACAGCCGCAAAACCGATCGGGAGTTGGAGCTGATCGAATCCCTGGCCAAGCGCCTCAATACCCAATTGTTGCACTTTATTCCCCGCGACAACATCGTGCAGCACGCCGAACTGCGCCGCATGACGGTGATTGAATACGCGCCCGATAGTCAACAGGCGGAGGAATATCGCATCCTGGCCCGCAAGATTATCGAGAACAAAAACCTGACCGTGCCCACGCCCATTTCCATGGATGAATTGGAAGAACTGCTAGTGGAATACGGCATCCTCGGCGGCGAACAGGAGTACCAAAAAGCCATTGCCCAAGACCAAGGTAAGGAATTGGTCAACGTCTAACATTTCTCAACCCCTACGCCTCATTCGGTAGGGGTTGCCCCCATCCACCACAAGAGGAACCTACTATGACTGCTACCCATGACGAAAAACGACAGATGATTCAAGAGGTGCTAGAAGCCTACCCCGACAAAGCCCGCAAAAAACGGGAAAAACACCTCAACGTTATCGAGGAAGGCAAGTCCGATTGCGGGGTGAAATCCAACATCAAATCTATCCCCGGCGTGATGACCACCCGCGGCTGTGCCTTTGCCGGTGCCAAGGGCGTGGTTTGGGGACCGGTCAAGGACATGATCCACATCAGTCACGGACCGATCGGTTGCGGCTACTATTCCTGGGCAGGCAGAAGGAATTACTACATCGGCACCACCGGCGTAGATACCTTCGGCACCATGCAATTTACCAGCGATTTTCAGGAACGCGATATTGTCTTTGGCGGCGATAAGAAGCTAGCTAAAGTGATCGATGAATTGGAAACCCTGTTTCCCCTCAGTCAAGGCATCACGATCGAGTCCGAATGCCCCGTTGGTTTAATCGGCGATGACATCGAAGCCGTGGCTAGGAAAAAGGCGAAGGAAATCGGCAAGAGCGTTGTGCCGGTGCGGTGCGAGGGTTTTCGTGGCGTTTCCCAATCCCTGGGACACCACATCGCCAACGATACCGTGCGGGATTGGGTCTTTGCTAAATCGGACAAAGTTCCGAATGAAGAGTTAGGATTCACGCCTTCTCCCTACGATGTCAGCGTGATCGGCGACTACAACATCGGCGGCGATGCCTGGTCTTCCCGCATTCTCCTCGAAGAAATCGGACTACGGGTAATCTCCCAATTCTCGGGGGATGGTTCTTTCAACGAAGTCAAGCTCAGCCATCGCAGCAAACTGAATCTGATTCACTGCTACCGATCGATGAACTACCTGTGCAAACACATGGAAGAAACCTACGGTGTGCCCTGGTTAGAGTTCAATTTCTTTGGTCCCACCTACATTGCTAAATCCCTGCGCAAGATTGCTGAGCGCTTTGATGACACCATCCGCGCCAAGGCGGAGGCAGTGATCGCCAAGTATCAGCCCCAATGCGATGCGGTGATTGCCAAATATCGTCCCCGCCTAGAGGGTAAACGGGTCTTGCTGATGGTGGGTGGCTTGCGCCCCCGTCACGTTATTCCTGCCTTTCGGGATTTGGGCATGGAAGTGATCGGCACCGGCTACGAATTCGGTCACAACGACGACTACAAACTGACCACCGAGTACACCGATCCCGGCACGGTCATTTACGA
Organism: uncultured cyanobacterium; assembly: GCA_937936705.1. GTDB lineage: Bacteria > Cyanobacteriota > Cyanobacteriia > Gloeomargaritales > Gloeomargaritaceae > Gloeomargarita. Next base: position 17,819 of record CALHCP010000024.1, read on the forward strand.
CGATGTCACCGGTTACGAATTTGAAGAATTTGCCCGCAAGCTGAAACCCGACCTGATTGCTTCTGGCATTAAGGAAAAGTATGTCTTCCAAAAGATGGCGCTGCCTTTCCGGCAGATGCACTCCTGGGATTATTCCGGTCCTTACCACGGCTACGATGGCTTTGCCATTTTTGCCCGCGACATGGACTTAGCCCTCAATAGTCCCACCTGGGGACTCGTCAAAGCCCCATGGCAGCAAGCCTAACTCATTAGTGATTTGGAGAACGACCATGTCCCAAAATGTTGAACAAATCAATGACCATGTCCGCCTGTTCCATCAGCCGGAATATCAAGAGCTGTTTGCCCGCAAGCGGGAGTTTGAAAACTGCCATAGCCCGGAGGAAGTGGCGCGGGTGGCAGAATGGACGAAAAGTTGGGACTACCGGGAGAAGAATTTCGCCCGCGAAGCCCTCACCGTCAACCCGGCCAAAGCCTGTCAACCTTTAGGAGCAATCTTTGCCGCTTCCGGGTTTGAAGGTACTTTACCCTTTGTGCACGGCTCCCAGGGCTGTGTCGCCTACTTCCGCACCCATTTAACCCGCCATTTCAAGGAACCCTTCTCGGCGGTTTCTTCCTCCATGACGGAAGATGCGGCAGTGTTTGGCGGGTTAAAAAACATGATCGAGGGATTGGCAAACTGCTATGCCCTCTACAAACCCAAGATGATCGCCCTCTGCACCACCTGCATGGCGGAAGTCATTGGCGATGATTTGGGTGCCTTCATCACCACCTCCAAAAATGAAGGTTCGGTACCCCAGGACTTCCCGGTACCCTACGCCCACACCCCCAGCTTTGTCGGCTCCCACATTACGGGCTACGACAATATGCTCAAGGGGATTCTCCTGGAATTGCAGGGACCACGCACCGAGGGCAACGGCAAGCTGAATTTTATCCCCGGTTTTGACACCTACGTCACCAACAATCGGGAACTGGACCGCATCCTGAACCTGATGGACATTCCCCATACCATCTTGGCGGATAACTCCGATTCCTTTGACTCGCCCAACGAAGGGGAGTACGTGATGTACAACGGCAAAACCACCCTCGCGGAAGCAGCCGATGCCGTCAATGCCCGTGCCACCATTGCCCTGCAAGCCTACTCCACGGAGAAAACCCGGGCGTTTATCGAGCAGGAGTGGCAACAGCCCACCCATGTCTGTCGTCCCTTCGGCATTAGAGGAACGGATGCCTTCTTGATGAAACTCTCCGAACTCACGGGCAAACCCATTCCCCGGCAGTTGGAGATCGAGCGGGGGCGGGCGGTGGATGCCATGACCGATTCCCAAGCCTGGTTGCACGGCAAACGCTTTGCTATCTATGGCGATCCCGATTTGGTCATCGCTCTGCTCTCTTTCACCCTAGAGATGGGCATGGAGCCGGTGCATATCGTGGTGACCAACAGCAACGAGGGGTTTGAGCAGGAAGCCAAGGCGCTGCTCGACAGTTATCCCAACGGCAAGGAAGCCACTATCTGGGGCGGCAGAGACCTGTGGCATCTGCGCTCGCTGCTGTTTACCGAACCGGTTGACCTGCTGATCGGCAATTCCTACGGCAAGTTCCTCTGGCGGGATACCAAGACCCCCCTAGTGCGGATTGGTTATCCCATCTTCGACCGGCATCATCTGCACCGCTATACCACCCTGGGTTATCAGGGCGCGATCAATCTACTCAACTGGATTGTGAACACGGTGTTAGATGAACTCGATCGGCAGACGAACATCACCGGCAAGACGGACATTTCCTTTGATTTGATCCGCTAACGATCTATCCCCAAACTCTACCAAGGGAATGGGGAGTAAAATCCTTGGAGTTCACCATGACTACTACTGTTTTTCCCCTGCCACAAGATTGGCTGTTTCCTCTCCGCCAAGCCCTGAACGGGATTGAGATTCGTAACTCGCGGATGGCTCATTTTCTGTGTCGCTTGATCCCCAGTCGTTGCCCCTTTGAGCGGACCTTCTATCTGGGAAAATATCGGATTTACATCCCGCCCCTGTGCCGGTTGAATCCCTTGTATGAAGAGGTGGTCGCTTTGCGAATGCGCGCCTTGGACTATCTCAACGCCCTAGAAGTGGATGTGAGTCCCTACTTAGAGGAGTGATTATGCAGACAGCCCGAATCAATCAATTATTGACAGAACCTGCCTGCGCTCACAATCACCACCACGGGGACAAAAAGAACCGCAGTTGCAGTCAGCAGGCAAAACCGGGGACAGCCCAGGGCGGATGTGCTTTTGATGGAGCTAGTATCACCCTGGTACCGATTACCGATGCCGCCCATTTGGTGCATGGTCCGATCGCCTGTGCGGGAAACTCTTGGGGGGGGCGGGGGAGTTTGTCTTCTGGCTCCCTACTATTCAAAACTGGCTTTACCACCGATTTGAGTGAGCAGGACATCATCATGGGCGGTGAAAAACGCCTCTACCGATCGATCGCTGAGATTGCCCAAAACTACAGTCCTGCAGCTATTTTTGTCTATTGCACCTGTGTCCCCGCCCTGACGGGGGATGACATAGAAACTGTGTGTAAAACTGCCAGGGATAAACTCCAACTGCCGGTTATTCCTGTCCAAGCCCCCGGTTTTGTGGGCAGTAAAAATCTGGGCAATCGTTTAGCGGGGGAAGCCCTCTTAGACTACGTGATCGGCACGGGGGAACCGCCCCCCTTGGGAAAATATGTCATCAATCTCATCGGCGAATACAACATCGCCGGGGAAATGTGGAATGTGTTGCCTCTGTTTGCAAAACTAGGGATTCAAGTGCTCAGCAAAATAACCGGGGATGCCTGTTACCGGGAAATTACCTACGCCCATCACGCTCATTTGAATCTGGTCATTTGTGCCAAAGCCTTACTCAATGTCGCCCGCAAGATGGAAGAACGTTACGGCATCCCCTACCTGGAATGTTCTTTCTATGGTATTTCCGATTTGAATCAATGTTTGCGGCAAGTTGCCCGGCACTTTGGCGACCCCGAACTCATCCATCAGGTTGAGGTTTTAATTGCGGCAGAAACCGAAGTGTTAGAGGTTGCCCTCGCCCCCTACCGTGCCAAACTCCAGGGCAAGCGGGTCGTGTTGTATACCGGCGGGGTCAAAAGCTGGTCGGTGATTTCGGCAGCGCAGGATTTAGGGATTAAAGTTGTCGCCACCAGTACCAAAAAAAGCACCGCCGAGGACAAAGCTCGGATTAAAGAACTCCTGGGGAAAGACGGCACCACCATCGAGGGCGGTGGGGCGCAGGAATTGCTGGATATTATTAAGCGCACCAAAGCCGATATGCTCATCGCCGGGGGGCGCAACCAGTACACCGCTCTCAAGGCCGGCATTCCCTTTTTGGACATCAACCAGGAACGGCACAAGGGCTACGCCGGCTATAAAGGCATCCTGACCCTGGCGCAGGAGTTGACCCACGCCCTTTACAGCCCGATTTGGGCGCAAATTCGTCAACCTGCCCCCTGGGAGGTGTGCCATGAGTAAGGTAATCACCCCGAACAAATCCGTAGCTGTCAATCCCCTCAAGCTGAGCCAGCCCCTTGGTGCCGCTCTGGCTTTCTTAGGGGTCAAGGGTGCGATTCCCCTGTTCCACGGTTCCCAGGGGTGTACGGCGTTTGCCAAAGTCATGCTAGTCCGCCATTTCCGCGAGGCCATTCCCCTGGCGACAACGGCACTGAATGAAGTGGCTACCATTTTGGGCGGCGAAGAGAATCTCAAACAGAGCCTTGAGGTGCTGCTCAAAAAAGCGCAACCGGAACTGATCGGTCTGTGTTCCACGGCGTTATCGGAAACCCGGGGCGAGGATGTGGCGGGTATTTTACGCACCTGCGATTTGCCCATTCCGGTGGTGTATGCCAATACCCCAGATTTTTACGGCT
>CALHCP010000025.1 GCA_937936705.1 uncultured cyanobacterium
TCAGCTTTTGCAAGAGCGCCTGCAATTCCCGGTCGCTGATCCGTTCCCGTCCCGGCAAGTCTTCAGGGCGAATCGCCACCACCACCACATCGGAGGTGCGGGCATCCGGGAGCGGTTGCCAACGCAGAAATCGGTCATAAACCCCCAACTCCAACCCGGTGAATCCCCCCGCCGCATCCAGGAGCGCCACCCCCGCCGTCACCACCCCGGCGGCCACCCCCGCCTGCCAGCCCCGGAACTTCACTGCCCTATCCCGACCGGTGCCATTGTTTGCGAATCTCCTCCAGAATCTCCGGTTTCGGCATCGGCATCACCGACCCCGTCGGCACCAGTGCCACCCCCGGAATCCCCCGCCCCCAAGGACTCCCCGGGACCTTCGCCAAATCCAAATCAATCACCGGGCGAAACCCCTGCTGCACCAAAACCTGCTGCTGCTCCGGAGCCGTAGCAAAATCCAGAAACCTTCGCGCCGTGCGAGCCAGAGCCGGCGAAACCCGGCGTTTCACAACCACCGCCGTCGAAACCGTCTCTATAGTAGGACTCAGATAATAGATCTGATACCCCTGACCCTGGGAAATTTGCGCCTGCGGCCAACGATGCAACACAATACTCTCATAGGCCACCGCCACATCCCCTTGATTAGGCCCTTGGGAAATAAACTCCTGCAAGAGAATATCCGTCGAACGCGGCGGCTGATAAACCCATCGCCGGATCAACCTAAACAACGCACCGATGCGCTCCGTATTGAGATTATCAACATTCAATTCCTCCCCCAGCACATGCCTAGCCCACAGAGCCAAGGTCAGTTGCCCACTATTAGAACGCTGGGGATCCGCCATCCGCAAATCAAAACTCCCCCAACTCGGCGGCCCCCCGATAGCCGACCATTGCCCCGCCTGCAGCGCCTGCTCCAGCCGCTCCCAATCAAACCGCCCCTGGGGAAACAACACCTTACCCCGTTCCGGCCAAGCAATCCCCACCATCAACGTTTTAGCCAGCGGTTGAGGCGGATAATAATAAGGCTCACTATTTTCCCGCATCCGCCAATCCTGAGCCAACTGTTCTAAAATCTGCCCATTCGCCGGAATCAAGATCGTCGGGGTCAATTCCCGGAATTGATCATCCAAATAATTCCGCACCAACTCCGCAGAACCCTGAAAGTATAAATCCAAGGTAATCTCCGGTTGTGCCTGCTCAAAACGGGATTTTAAGGCTTGCAAACTCTCTTGGAATTCCGTCCCTGCCACCACCACCACCCGGCGCTGCTCCTGCGGTAAAGGTGCCAGCCCCACCGCCAGCCCCGCCGCCATGATCCCCAGCGACAGCACCATGCGCCGACCTAGATGTTTCCGCGGGAATGCTGGAGTCATGAGTTACCCAATTGCCCCCTGTTCCCAGTATAAAAGCCTTACCCCTGCCGCCAAGGGAGCACCGTCCCTTTTTGCGTCTCCCGCGCCACCCGCACCAACAGACCCGCCAAGAGAAAACTCGCCAAGAGCGAATTTCCCCCATAACTAAAAAACGGCAACGGCAAGCCCGTCGTCGGCAACACCCCCGTCGCCACCCCCATATTCAACAACGACTGCCCCACCAACAGCACCGTTGCCCCCAACGCCACCAACCGCAAGACCGGCTGCGCTTCCGCTCCCATCGCCACCCGTAGCCCCAAACTGGCATAGACCAGCAAAAAGAGAAGAAATAATAAACTGCCCACCAACCCCAACTCTTCCGCAAACACCGCAAAAATAAAATCCGTATGCTGAATCGGCAGGAAAAACAACTTCTGCTGAGACAACCCCAACCCCGTCCCCCAAATCCCCCCCGACCCCACCGCCAACAGACTCTGCACCAGTTGATACCCATGCCCCAAGGGGTCCGCCCAAGGATTCAAAAACGACACCACCCGCTGCCGTTGATAATCTTTCAACAGCAGACTAATCCCCGCCGTTGCCACCCCCCCCAGCGCCGTAGCCAGCAAATAAAACCAGGGCAGACCCGCCACCAACGCCAACACCCAGAGCGTCATCCCCGTCAGCCCCGCCATACTCAAATTCGGCTGCAGCAAAATCATCCCCACCACCAGCCCCAACACCCCCAACCACAGACAGCGCGTCCCCCAAGACAAATGAAACCAATTGGCAAACAGGCGACTACTTTGCACAATCAAAAAAGGCTTCACCAACTCCGACGGCTGCAACAATAGCGGCCCCAAAGCCAGCCAGCGACTCGCCTCATTCACCTCCGTCCCGTGGGACAGCGTCAACCCCATCAGCACCAAACAGACCAACAACCCCGGCCCTGCCCCCTGCCAGCACCACTTCAGCGGTAGGCGCAACATCACCCCGTAACCCAACACCCCCAAGCCCGCCCAAGCCACCTGCCGTTTAATGTAATAAAACCCATCCCCATGTTCCGCCAAACTCACCGGCAGTGATGCCGAAAAGAGAATCACCAATCCCACCGCCAACCACAGAAAAGTCAACCGTTGCAGCCAACGGGCAGACACCGACCAAGCGCCCACCTCCGGGTCAGCAAAGGGGAAAAACCAGCGCCGCATTGTATCGACCATGTCAGTTCAATGCCGGTGAATTTGCTTTATAGTGTACACGCTGTTCCCCGCAAAACCCCCAAGCATACGGGCATGGTGATACAACACAATTAACATTCCCCGTACTAAAGTACGGGATTTCTCACCGGAGCTGTAGCAATATGACTTGATTGATGAACAGATACGCTGGAGAACCCAAGTTAGGGTCTATGCCCCGGCGACCGCCATTCTCAAATCAGGTAGGATTGCTCTATTGATTGCAGTTATTGCAGTCAGCCCAAAATGATCTCACCGAAACTCCTAGATTCTGGAGAGACGGAGGCTGCGCCCCGGGGAACACTTTATTTCATTTCATTTTTCTCTCATGGAAACCTCTATTGATTGAGAATGTGATTCAGAATGAGCGGTCGCAGGGGGGCACCCCCCGCTGGGGTTCTCCGTCATTGGGGTGTTCTGGCCAGAGAATTTCCGCTTGGTTCCCCATCAATAGAGGTGCCCTCATTTCATTTTTCATTTCCCCATGCTGGGTCAAGAGCAGGTTAAAGTAGAGGTAATTAATTCTTAAGCAAATCTATATGAGCGCCTGCGTATGCCGTTTTGCCGTCTTGACCGACCCGCACATTACCACCCCGGAGACCTATCGGCATTACCCCCACCGTCTGCACCGCTTGGAATACAGCATTCCCATTTTGGAGGCCGCCCTGGCGCGCCTCGCCCAAGAACCTCTCGATTTTTTACTCATCCCCGGCGACCTGACCCAACACGGTGAACCCGCCAACCACACCTGGCTATCCAAACGCCTGAGCCGGCTGCCCTTTCCCAGCTATGTTATCCCCGGCAACCACGACATTCCCCCGGATGAGGGAGCCATTCCCGCCGCGGAATTTCCCCAGTACTACCGCCAGCAGGGGTATCGCGATACGGATCGGTTATACTATGCCCAGGAAATTCTTCCAGGGCTGGGGTTAATCGGCTTAAATTCCAATCAATTTGACCCCAACGGGCAACTCATCGGTCGGATTGATGGCGAGCAATGGCAATGGTTAGAAAACTGCCTAGCCCAGCACCCCTGGCCGCGCACCTTGGTCATGGTTCATCATAATATCTGCGAACATTTGCCCAACCAATCCCGGAGTATTTTAGGGCAAAGATACTTATTAGATAATCGCCTGGAATTGCAACAATTACTGAAAAAACATGGGATTAATTTAGTTTTTACCGGACATTTACACGTCCAGGATATTGCCGAAGAAGACGGTTTTTTTGATGTCACAACCGGTTCTTTAGTCAGTTATCCCCATGCCTACCGGTTGGTCACCTGGCAGGAGGATTGCATGCACATTACCACCGAACGAATTACGACCCTGCCGGACGTTCCCCATTTGTTGCAGGATGCCCGCGCCTGGATGGAGCAACGTTCCCCACAATTCATCGTTCATTTACTCACCCACCCGCCCTTAAATTTACCCTTAGAGCAGGCGCAACAATTAGCTCCTCGTTTAGGACATTTTTGGCCGGATATTGCCTGGGGAGATGCTCAATTTATTTTGCCGGATTTACCCTCGCCGGTGCGGGAATTTTTTGAAGCCTGTAGCGACCGTCCTCCCGGCGATAATCAGGCGGTTTTACCCCTACTCACGCCCACATCATGCCCGAAACCCAACTTAGTGTAACGGATATTTTGATTGCCTACGATGCGGGTCGCCGCCGATTTGCGGGGGTGAATTTGAGCTTTGCCGATTTGTCCCAAAAAGACCTACGAGGAGTCGATTTCAGTGATGGTATTTTGGTGGGGGTGAATTTCCAAGGTGCCCATTTAGGGGGAGCCAAGTTCCCACGAGCCAATTTAAGCGGAGCCAATCTCCGCCAAGCCCACCTCATCGGGGCGGTATTGGATCAGGCAGATTTAGTCCGGGCGGATTTAACCCAGGCGCAGTTAGGGGGTGCCCGGTTGGTGGAAGCCGATTTGGCGCAAAGCTGTTTACAGGGAGCCGATTTCACCGGCGCAATCTTACAGCAAGCCCGTTGTCATGGTATTAATTTACGGGAAGCGGTGGGCATCGGAGCCGATTTGCGGGATGCCCAGTTAATCGGGGCAGACTTGGCAGGCACGGATTTAAGTGGGGCAGATTTGAGCCACAGCCGTTGTCAACAGGCGCATTGCTTAGGAACCGATTTCAGTGGTGCCAATTTAACCGGGGCGAATTTATATCAGGCGCATTTGAGCGAAGCCATTTGGGATTGGGCAGATTTATCCCAGACGATTATGCCGGATGGACAAATCCAGTCACACGCCTAAAGGCCATCTGGGTTGCATCTTGCCGATAGCAATCCTAATGGAATGGGGAACGGCGGTTGTGGGGGCACAGCCCCAGATTTGGATTCTCCCAAATCTCGGTTCGCCAATCAAGTCCCATTGCTATAGAGCACGTCTATTTATTAAAGCCAGCAGAAAATCATCTCGTTGGAATGCCGAGTTGATAGAGAACCAGAGACGGAGGCTGCGCCCCGGCGACCGCTGTTCCCCAATGAATACCGGTTTCCACAAGGAGATTTGACTTGATTACGCCTCCCGGCAAAGTTCAGTTAACCCGCCAACCAATCCTGAGGTTTGAGAAACTCATCGGTCAAGACCGCTTCCGGCGTCCCCGGCTCCGGTGTATAACAGTATTCCCAGCGGGACAGGGGAGGCATGGACATCAAAATCGACTCCGTGCGGCCGTTGGTTTGTAGCCCAAAAATGGTTCCCCGGTCGTAAATCAAATTAAATTCCACATAACGCCCGCGGCGATAGAGTTGAAACTGGCGTTCCCGTTCCCCGTAGAGGATACCCCGCCGCCGCTCCACAATCGGTAAATAGGCCGGTAAAAAAGCCTGCCCACAGCTTTGCACCATCGCAAAAATATCCTCCCAACTGCGCGGTGGCAGCTCCCCGATTTTACTGCTGTAAATCGCCGCATTCCCCTGGGAATTACTCCCTCGATAAAGCGCGCCGACCCCATCTTGGTAATCAAAAAAAATACCGCCAATTCCCCGCATTTCTTGACGATGTTTGAGATAAAAATACTCATCGCACCAACGTTTGAACACCGGGTAATATTCCGGGTGGTGCGCATCTAATGCCGCTTTATGCACCTGATGAAAATGCACCGCATCCTCCCGAAAAGGATAGTAGGGAGTCAAATCCGCCCCCCCACCGAACCACCACACCGGCCCGGCTTCAAAGTAGCGATAATTCAAATGAACTGTTGGTACATAAGGATTACGGGGATGCAGTACTAAAGAAGTACCGGTGGCATAAAATTCGTGACCCTTAGCCTCCGGGCGCTGCTCAATAATCGAGGGCGGCAGTTGTTTCCCCCACACTTCGGAGAAATTCACCCCTCCCCGTTCCAACAAAGCTCCCCCTTCCAGCACCCGTGAACGTCCCCCACCCCCCTCCGGGCGCTCCCAGCTATCTTCCTTGAAAGTGCCCTTGCCATCAGCCGCCTGCAATTCCCGGCAAATGTCATCTTGGAGTTTCTGCAAGAAACTACTCACCCGCAAGCGGGAATCCGTCGGAGGTAAACCGGGAATAGCCATAGGGAAACACAAAAACACCGATTTCTAATTTAGCAACCGAAGTTCCCCGCAAACTGCTAAGAATCATTGCAAGGGCACCTCTATATTATGGGAGCCAAGCGGCAATTCCCTGGCCAGAACGCCCAACGGAGAACCCAAGCGGGGGGTGCCCCCTGCGACCGCTCATTC
>CALHCP010000026.1 GCA_937936705.1 uncultured cyanobacterium
ATGCTGAGACAATCATCCCTGCCCGACCTACAACGGGATTGTCTGACCCCATCCCGGCACGTCTTGGAGCAATGTCAAAGTTTTGGCACTCAAGCGCAGGACTTAAGTGCATTGATGAGCCGCATTGGGCTGGCCGGAAAACTGATCGCCCGCCGGTTAAGTCGGGCAGGACTGATGGAAAATGTCCTCGGTTTCGCCGGTAATACCAATGTCCAGGGGGAAGCCGTCAAAAAAATGGACGTATTTGCCAACCAAGTATTTATCTCCGTATTTGAAAAAAGTGGGTTGGTGTGTCGTCTGGCTTCCGAAGAAATGGCACAGCCCTATTATATCCCCGAAAATTGTCCCATCGGTCGTTACACCCTACTCTATGACCCGATTGACGGCTCCAGCAATATTGATGTGAATTTGAACGTAGGTTCCATCTTTTCCGTGCGCGTGCAACAGGGGGATGATGCGGAGCAAACCGGTGCAGATTTACTCCAAAATGGCCGTCAACAAATCCTCGCCGGTTATATTCTTTACGGCCCGGCCACCGTGTTGGTTTATTCCCTAGGCAAAGGGGTGCATATTTTTACCTTAGACCCTAGTTTAGGGGAATTTATCCTCGCCCAAGAAAATGTGCGCATTCCCGAACACGGCCCGGTTTATAGCACGAATGAGGGCAATTTTTGGCAGTGGGAAGACGCCATTCGAGATTATATCCGTTATGTCCATCGTCACGAAGGTTATACGGCTCGGTATAGTGGGGCATTGGTGGGAGATTTTCACCGCGTTTTATTAGAAGGCGGTGTCTTTCTCTACCCCGGCACCCGCAAAAAACCGGAAGGAAAATTACGTTTGTTGTACGAAACGGCACCCTTAGCATTTATTGCCGAACAGGCGGGGGGACGGGCATCCACAGGCACAGAACCTATACTAGACTTAGTTCCGACCTCGTTACATCAACGGAGTCCTATAATTATCGGCAGCAAAGAAGATGTGGCCTTGGTCGAATCCTTTATCCAAAATCCCCGTGAATCATGACCCTAGTCGCACCCCCGATTCCGCCGGACGTTTGTAGTACATCCGCTCATCATACCCCCAGCGAGGTGGCGATTTTAGATATGGCCACAGCGGAAAAGATGGCGCATTGGTTGGGTTTTTTGGCCGACCCCAACCGTCTGCGAATTTTGTCCATTCTGGCTGTGAAACCCCACTGTGTGGGGGATTTGGTGAATTTACTCCAGATGAGTCAATCGGCGGTTTCTCATCAGTTGCGCGCCCTGCGGGCAATGGGGTTGGTGCAGGGACACCGCCAGGGACGGCATGTCATTTATGAACTGCACGATGACCATGTCTTGACCATTTATGAAACGGTTTTAGCCCACCTGTCCGAGTTGCATGGGCTGTGACCGCCAGCATGGGTTCATTCCCAATCCTTGACCTGGTAATGCCGAAGGTTATCAGTTTGGGGAAGCCCCGGTGGTATAGTCAAAAAAGTCACTCTCAAAATTTTGCCCAACATGACCGTCAGCCCCCGCAGTACCTATCTGCTGAAAAGCACCCAAAAAATTCCTTTACCCCGGCCACCCGTGTGGATGATGCGGCAAGCGGGGCGGTACATGAAAGCCTATCGGGAGTTGCGGGAACGTTATCCCAATTTTCGGGAGCGGTCGGAAACCCCGGATTTAGCCGTGGAAATTTCCCTGCAACCGTTTCGGGCATTCCGCCCCGACGGGGTGATTTTATTCTCGGACATTCTTACCCCGCTGCCGGGTATGGGCATCAATTTTGACATTATTGAGAGCCGGGGGCCGTTGATCGACCCACCGGTTCGGACAGGGGCGCAAATTCAACAATTAACCCCCTTAGAACCGGCGCAATCTCTACCCTTTATCGGCCAAATTCTCCGCACCCTCCGGGCAGAAATTGGCGACCAAGCAACTTTGTTGGGCTTTGTCGGTGCCCCGTGGACTTTAGCCGCCTATGTCGTTGAAGGCAAAAGTTCCAAAGACTACACCCTCATTAAATCTTTGGCCTATCAAGAACCTGAGGTTTTGCATCAACTCCTGGGTTTTTTTGCCGAACAAATTGCCACCTATGTCATGTACCAAATTGAGCAGGGAGCCGAGGTGGTGCAAATTTTTGATTCTTGGGCGGGGCAACTCTCACCGGCGGATTATCGCACCTTTGTCTTACCCTATCAACAAAAATTGGTGCAAAAGGTGAAAGCAGTTTACCCGCATACACCTTTAATTTTGTACATTTACGGCAGTGGTGCCATTTTAGAATTAATGGCACAAACCGGTGTGGATGTGGTGAGTGTGGATTGGACGGTGGAAATGAGCGCCGCCCGCCAACGGTTAGGAAACTTGTGTGTGCAGGGCAATTTAGACCCCGGCGTTCTCTTTGGTCCCCCCGCATTGATCCGCCAACGCATCGGCGAAATTATTCAACAAGCAGGCTCCGTCGGACACATTATGAATTTGGGGCATGGGGTGTTAGCCACTACTCCAGAAGAGCATGTGCGGGTCTTTTTTGAAACCGTGCAACAGTGGCCGAACGGGCAAGCCTGACCGGGTCAAGGCGATGACGAATCAACGCATTTTTATCACCGGCGGTAGTGGCTGTGTGGGTCATTATCTGGCCGAGATGCTGATCGATCAAACGGAGCATGAATTATTTTTTTTAGTGCGCAACCCCGGCAAACTCAAATTCAATTTTCAAAAGCGACCGGGAGTGCATATCCTCACCGGCAATTTACAGGATATAACTCCCTACCTTGACCTGTTAGCTACTATGAATACGGTGTTTTTGCTGGCAACCCAATGGGGAGGCGAAAGCACTTTTGCGGTGAATGTCACCGGCAATCTCAGCATTATGCAGGCGCTTGACCCCCAGGTTTGTGAACAGGTCATTTATTTTTCCACGGCGAGTATTTTGGATCAAAACCTGCGATTACTTCCCCAAGCCAAAACCCTGGGAACTGAATATATCCGTTCTAAGTTTTTATGCTACGAAGAATTGGTTCATCTGCCCATCTACAATCGCTTAACCGTCATGTTTCCGACCTTGATTTTTGGCGGAGACAAGGATAAACCGGCGACCCATATTTCTACGGGTTTAGAGCAGTTACCCCGCTATCTCCAATGGGTACGTTGGCTGCGGGCTGATGGCTGTTTTCACTTTATTCACGCCCAGGATATTGCTCAAGTTTTAATGTATTATCTTGCCCGTCCCGCCCAGGAATTTCGTCAATTTGTCTTAGGCAATCCGGTGTTATCGCTCAACCAGGCGGTGCAGGAATTGTGCGCGTATTTTGGGTTGACGGTGCCCCGGTGGCAGTTGGATTTAACCCCCCGGCGGATTGCTTTCTTAATGCGGGTGGCGCGCTGGTTGGGGACGCAGTTTATCCCCTGGGATGACTTTTGCGCTCAATATCGCTATTTCCGCTATGAACCGGTGATGAATCCCAGCCGCTTGGGACTCACTCCCTGCTGTACAACCCTCTCGGAATTGTTAAAGGTTTTAGGGGTGCCGCCTGCCCCGCAAGATTCTGTTCATCCTCAGAATTAAATGGGTGCGGGCAAAACGGTTCTCACTTGCATCCGCAGTCCTATCAGCAATGGGACCCGATTGGGAAGATGGTGCCCCTGCCATCCTCATCTAGGATGGTTATGGCGGCTGACTACGAGCAGGGCATTTCGAGGGTTTGCCCCTGTGACCCGGCCGGAACCAGGGTGCCCTGTTCCAAAGACCACACCTGATCCGCCATCGCGCTCAATTCGCGGGTGTCGTGGCTGACCACCAATAAAGCCCAGTTCTGTTTGAGTTCCTGCAGCAGTTGCATAACCTGTTGCCGCATTGACCAGTCCAAACCGGCCAACGGTTCGTCCAACAACAGTAAATAAGGCTGGCGAATCAACTGGACGGCGAGCGCCAACCGCCGTTGCTGGCCGCCGCTGAGAAGGTGGGGGGGCTGATGCAGCGGCACATCGCTTAAATGCACCGTGCTCAAGACCTGTTGCACCTGTTCCAGGGTCAGTTCAGGGTGGCCGAGCCGCAATTCTTCCAACACAGTCAGGCCGCAAAAGTGCCGTTCGGGAAACTGAAACACCAACCCTGCCAATTCCTGGAGATCGACTGCCTGTAAGGCCTGCTCCCGCCACAAAATTTTCCCCCCGGTGGGGGTCGCCAGACCGGCAATCAGTTCCAACAGGGTGGTTTTGCCCGCACCGCTGACCCCCACAATCAAGGTCAAGGACTGGGGCTGAATGGTAAAATTCACCTGCTTGAGAATCGGTCGAGCCGTCGCCGGCGGATGATAGGTGACATCAGCAAGGGATAACATAGCCGCACCTGACCCAAGAGCCACCACCGCCACCGTTACGGCCGGTCAGTAGGCATCCTGCAATTCGTAAAAATCCGGCGTGACATAATCTTTACGCATCGGCCAGCCCACCCAATCCTCCGGCAATAAAATCCGTTTCAGGTGGGGATGTCCCACGTATTCAATGCCATACAGGTCGTAGGTCTCCCGCTCCTGCCAGTCCGCCGTGCGCCAAATCCAGTACACCGACGGCACTTTCGGGTCATGCCGGGGTAAAAAGACCTTTACACATACCTCCTCCGGGCGGTCGGCGTTATCGGCCAGTTTGAGCAGGTAATAAAAACTCACCAACTCCTGCCCCGGCCCCACATCATAGCCCCCCTGACAGCGGAGGTAATTAAAGCCGTAGCCGTACAACGCTGTGGCAATCGGCAAGAGAACCTCCCGCTCCACCTGCAGAATTTCCACCCCCTGATGGTCACGCCCCAGAAACCGATGGGCAAATCCCTGCGCAGTCAACCACCGGGAAACGGCACCCACCTCAACCGGCGCCAGTTCTGGGGAGTTCGTTTCAGCCACCCTTGACCTCCTCCGCTTGCGCTGCTAAGGCCGTCACCGGCAGACCCATCGCCTGAGCCAACGCCTGGGGAGGCGCCTGCCGGGTCGCGCTTTGCAGATATTCTCCCGTCAAAATCGGCGGTACCACCTTGAATTCGTGTTTGACCGTGAAATAGCGGTGGGTTTGTTCATACAAACGGCGCTCCCGGGCGTCCTCCTGGGCAATTTTTTTGCGCAGTTTGATAATGGCATCAATAATCGCCTCCGGCTTGGGCGGACAACCCGGCAAGTACACATCCACCGGAATAATCTTATCCACCCCCCGCACCACCGTGTAGGAATCCGTGCTGAACATCCCCCCGGTAATCGTGCAAGCCCCCATAGCAATCACGTACTTCGGATCCGGCATTTGTTCATACAAACGCACCAGCGCCGGCGCCATTTTCATCGTCACCGTTCCCGCCGTGATGATCAAATCCGCCTGCCGCGGGCTAGAACGGGGGATCAAGCCAAACCGGTCAAAGTCAAACCGGGAACCGATCAAAGCCGCGAACTCGATAAAACAACAACTGGTGCCGTACAACAACGGCCACAGACTGGAAAGTCTGGCCCAATCGTAGAGATCATTGAGTGTGGTCAAAATCACATTATTGGCCAGGTCCTGCGTCACCTGGGGACGCTCCATCGGATTCAAAATTTTGGCTTCACCAAAAGTAGGGTTCATGACCATTCCAAAGCTCCTTTGCGCCACGCATAGACCAGGGCAATTACCAGGATAGCAATAAAAATTAAAGCCTCGACAAAAGCCAACAATCCCAACTGGTGAAACGCCACCGCCCACGGGTAGAGAAACACCGTTTCCACATCGAACACCACAAAGACCAGAGCAAACATATAGTACCGGATATTAAATTGCACCCAGGCTTCCCCTTGGGGTTCCATCCCGGATTCATAACTGGTGCGCCGCTCCGGCCCCGTCCCTTTGGCGCGTAGCAGCGCCGATAAACTCAGAGCCGCAATCGGCACCACACTACAGACCAGCAGAAACACCAGTAGGTAATCGTAGCCACGCAGTTCAAACACAGCTTGTATCCCCGGAATTGCTACCCCCCATGATGCCACAGACCCCGGCGACGGGCTAGGGGAACATCAGGAAAAAAATCGGGAAATGCCTATCCCACCGCCGTTGGCGTGGGTTGGTGATCGGGCTCATTGACCAAAAGGGGTTATGATGAAATTGCCCGGGTAAGTCCCTATGCCAATCCCCATGAGCTACTGTCTCAACCCTGACTGTCCCGCCCCAGAAAACCCCCCGACGGAAGTTATTTGTCGAGCCTGCAACAGTCCTTTGGTGCTCAAAGGCCGTTACCGTGCCCTGAAGCCGATTGGGCAGGGAAACTTTGGCCGTACCTTTCAGGCGGTGGATGAAAGTATCCCCTCCCGTCCGGCCTGTGTCATTAAACTGTTTCAGCCCCAGGTGATTCAATCCCAGGAGGCGATGCAGAAGGCCATGAACCTGTTTGAACAGGAGGCCGTGCAACTGGAGCGCCTGGGTAACCATCCCCATATTCCTGATTTGCTGGCCTATTTTACTCTAGATGGCAAGTCCTACCTGATCCAAAAATTTATTGACGGTCAAGATTTAGCCGACGAACTGCTCCGCAACGGTATTTTTGATGAGATAAAAATTCGGCAACTGCTGCTGGAATTGCT
>CALHCP010000027.1 GCA_937936705.1 uncultured cyanobacterium
AGGGGGCACCCCCCGCTTTGGTTCTCCGTTGGCTCTGGTCAGGAATTTGCGGTTAACTTACGGGCACCGGCCACCCACTGCTCGCCCATCAAATACTTCACAACCAACAGCAGCGGGCAACGGGTGGAAACGGAGGTTTTAGCGCCGGGGCAACAGACCTATTGGGTTCTTGGCCGAGGCTTCAACCGCGGTAGTCACACCGTGCAAATTGGGGCGATTGGGATACAGGAGGGCTGCAATATCGGTCGCCTGGGTTCCTGGGGGGTGCAAGCGAAAGTATCTCCGGTTCCCCAGTAACATCCGGCTTTCCGAAAACTGATTGAAATCTATTGAAATCTCCCGATACACCCTGATGCCCGAGTGAGTTGCAATCGCGGGTTTGGCGGTGTATTTTTGGCACTGTTAATCCCCAAGATGGCAGCGAATGCCCCCAGAACAATTCTGGATGATTTTGTATGGCAAGATGATTTTTCTCCAGTTGCCATCAGACGGAGAGGTTCGTCAAAGAGCGGCGCAATCGCCTGGAGCCAGTTTGAGCCCACCATTGGGTCGGCTACTGAACTGCCGGTTGCGCCTGGGGAGGTGATGTCTGCCGCAGGCAATGCTAGGATAACGATTGATTAAAAAAGAGAGCAAACGATGTACAAGTCAATAACGTTTGACGGACGCGAAATCCGTCTGCGCTTGGGGGAATTGGCACCCCAAGCCGGTGGTTCGGTACTGGTTGAGTGCGGCGATACAGCAGTCTTGGTCACAGCAACCCAAGGTACGGCACGGGAGGGGGTAGATTTTCTACCGCTGATGGTCGAGTACGAAGAACGGTTGTATGCTGCCGGTCGGATTCCGGGGGGGTTTTTGCGGCGGGAGGGTCGTCCCCCGGAGAAGGTGATTTTAACCAGTCGCTTGATTGACCGTCCCCTGCGCCCGCTGATCCCGGATTGGCTGCGGGAGGATATGCAGGTGGTGGCGACGACCTTATCGTTGGATGAGGATGTGCCCCCGGATATTCTGGCGGCGTTGGGGGCATCCTTGGCGGTGGCGACGGCGGGGATTCCGTTTATGGGGCCGATGGCCGCCGTGCGGGTGGGTCTGTTGGGGGATGAATTTATTATCAATCCCACCTATGCCGAAATCGAAGCCGGGGAGTTGGATTTGGTGGTGGCCGGTTCGCCCCAGGGGGTGATCATGGTGGAATGTCGGGCGAACCAACTGCCGGAACAGGACATGATCGAGGCGATTGATTTTGGCCATGAGGCGATTCAAGAACTGATCCGGGCGCAGCAGGAATTGCTCACGGAACTGGGCGTGACCCTGACGCTGCCCCCCGCCCCGGAACCCCCGGCGGATTTGGTGGCTTTGCTCCATGAGACGGCGGCGACGGGGATTCAGGCGGTTTTAGACCAAACCATTGCCGATAAACAGCTACGCAATCAAGCCCTTGAGGCAGTGAAAGCCCAGGTGACGGCGGCTTTAGAAGCGCTTCCGGAAGATGACCCGCGCCGGGTGGCCGGTACGGCCAAAACGGTGGATGCCTTGTTTAAGTCCCTGACCAAAAAATTGATGCGCCGCCATGTGCTGGAAAAGGGAGTGCGGGTGGACGGTCGCAAGGTGGATGAGGTGCGCCCGATTACCTGTGAAGTCGGGGTGTTGCCCCGCCGGGTGCATGGGTCGGCCTTGTTCCAACGGGGTTCGACGCAGGTGTTGTCGGCGGTGACCTTGGGAACCCCGGGGGATGCCCAGGATTTGGCGGACGATTTGCACCCGGAGGACGAAAAACGCTATCTGCACCACTACAATTTCCCGCCCTATTCGGTGGGGGAAGCCAAACCGATGCGGGCGCCGTCGCGGCGGGAGATCGGGCATGGGGCGTTGGCGGAGCGGGCTTTGTTACCCGTCTTGCCCGGTAAAACCGAATTTCCCTACGTTTTGCGGGTGGTGTCGGAGGTGCTATCGTCCAACGGCTCGACCTCCATGGCTTCCGTGTGCGGCTCGACCCTGGCCTTGATGGATGCGGGGGTGCCCCTGAAACGGGCGGTGAGCGGGGTGGCCATGGGTTTGATCAAAGAGGGTGACCAGGTGCAGGTGCTCACGGATATTCAGGATATTGAGGATTTCCTGGGGGACATGGACTTCAAGGTGGCGGGCACCGATGCGGGGATTACCGCCCTGCAGATGGATATGAAAATCGCCGGTCTGGATGTCGCCACCCTGGGGCAAGCCATCAAGCAGGGGCGGGCGGGTCGTCTATTCATCCTGGAAAAAATGCTGGCGACCCTGGCGGCACCCCGCACCGAATTGTCCCCTTACGCGCCGCGGTTGTTGACGCTCAAGATTGACCAGGAGTTGATCGGGGCGGTGATTGGGCCGGGCGGCAAAACCATCCGGGGCATTACCGAAGAGACGGGAGCCAAGGTGGACATCGAGGAAGACGGCACCGTGACCATCAGTGCTGCCGATGAACAACGGGCGCAAAAAGCCTACCGCCTGATCGACGGCATGACCCGCAAACTCAACGAGGGGGATGTCTATACCGGGCGGGTGACTCGGATTATTCCCATCGGGGCGTTTGTGGAAATCCTGCCGGGCAAAGAGGGCATGATCCACATTTCCCAGTTGGCGGAACACCGGGTCGGCAAGGTGGAAGATGTGGTTTCCGTGGGGGATGAGGTGATCGTACGGGTGCGGGAAATTGACAGTCGGGGGCGGATCAACCTGACCCGGTTGGGGATTCACCCGGACGAAGCCGCAACGGCCCGCCAGGGGAATTAGTCCCGGCCCTGTTCCCCACCGCCCCTCCCAGACTTTATACTTTGTAAAGGATGTTCTCAGTTTGGGTCTGGGAGGGGTTTATGCGCTGGCTATGGGGGTTGGGGTTGACCCTGGTGCTATTCCTGGGGCAGGGGCTACCGGCCTGGGCAACGGCGGTCAGTGAATTGCCGGCCACTGCGCCCCAGTGGGTTTTGGATCAGGGGGAAGTCTTCAGTCCCAGCACGGTGAACGAGGTCAATCGCCGCCTAACCCAACTGGCGCAGGCCACCGGTTTGCAGGTGCATGTTGTCAGTTTGCGGCGGTTGGACTACGGGGAGACGGCCACCAGTTTTGGGGAAAAGCTATTTCAACGCTGGTTTCCCGATGGGGGAGCCAACCAGGTACTGTTAACCTTAGTGGCTCGCACGGCCACAGCCGATCTGCAGGCGGGAGCGGCGGTTCTCCCCCTCCTATCTTCGGAAACCGCCCTCAGTATTACTCAAGACACCTTGCTCAAACCCGTGCGCAATAATATCTACAACCAAGCGTTGCTGGATACGGTCGAGCGGTTGAGTTTGGTGTTATCCGGTCAACCCGACCCCGGCCCGCCGCCCGAGGAAATGGAACCCACCGCCGGCAATTTTGCCACCGTCGCCGCAACCCGGCAGCAGAAAGACTGGTCCACGGCGGTGGTGATTATTTTGCTCATTTTGGCAACGGTGATCCCGATGGTGACTTACTACTGGTACGTTCTGCGATGAAACTGTGGGTGTACCATACCCCGGAGCAGGTGCCGGCGGGCGAATTGCCTGACTGGGCAGTGGTGGTGGATGTCTTGCGGGCGACGACGACCATGGCGGTGGCTCTGGGGGCGGGCGCGACGGCGGTGCAGGTGTTTGCCGATTTGGATGAATTGATGCGGGTCAGTCAGCATTGGCCGGCAGAACAACGCCTGCGGGTGGGGGAGCGGGGCGGCAAGGTGGTGAGCGGTTTTGACCTGGGCAATTCCCCGGTGGATTGCACGCCGGAGCGGGTCAAAGGACGCCGGTTATTTATGAGTACCACCAACGGCACCCGTGCCCTGACCCGGGTGCAGGCGGCGCCGCAGGTTCTGACCTGTGCTTTGGTGAACCGGCAGGCGGTCGTGGAACTGTTGCAAAAGCAGCAACCGGAGCGGGTGTGGGTGGTTGCTTCTGGCTGGGAAGGGGCATTTTCCCTGGAAGATACCGTCTGTGCCGGTGCCTTGCTGGCGGGGTTGGGGCATCTCGCCACCACCGGTAATGATGAAGCGGTCAGTGCCTTAGCTTTGTTTGAGCAATGGCAGGGGCGTTTACTGGAATTGCTGCAACGGGCCAGCCATGGTCAACGGCTCTTGGGTTTGGGACAGGCAGAAGACTTGCGCTTTTGTGCCCAGTTGGATTGTTTGACCACCGTGCCCCGGCAAAGTGAACCCGGAGTCCTTACCGCCCTCACGTGACGGAGATCACCATGAGTCTGCGAGTGCTATACTTTTTTGGTAATTTCGTCTTGGGTTGGTGACCCCCAGCCATGCCTGCACCACGCCATTTGACCCGGGAAGAGCTACTGGCTCGCTATGCGGATGGGGAACGAGACTTTAGCGGTGTGCATCTGGGGGATGTGGATTTGAGCAACAAAATTCTCAGTCGCATTATCCTGGTGGATGCCTATCTGGAGCGAGCCAACCTGACCGGTGCCAACTTTTTGGGAGCCAATTTTCAGGGGGCGATGTTGAACTTTGCACGGATGTATAACTGCAATCTGAGCGGAGCCAATCTGGCGGATACCCAGTTACGGGGTGCCGATCTGCGCCGGGCCTATCTGCGGGGTGCCAATTTGACCCGCGCCCATCTGAGTGAATCTGACCTGAGTAGTGCCAATCTAGGGGATGCCATTTTGAAACTCGCCCGCTTGCGGGATGCCAACCTCACCGAGGTGCGCTGGCGGGGAGCCGACTTGACCGAAGCTGACCTGCGGGGAGCCAAACTGGCAGGAGTGGATTTGAAGCAGGTGTTGTTGGATGGGGCCCTGCTGCCCTAAGGGATGCGCCCTCCGCTGAGGTCGCGAGTACGGTTGGGACAGCACCTGCTGGCGGCCAGTGCATGAATGGTCGCTCGCCGGGACATCGCAGCAGATTGGGCGCACCTTTGCTTATCCTACCGGGCTTTTTGTCTTGTCCCGATTAATCTTTGGTGTATTGACCGAATTTTGAAATGACTTCTATAGCAATCTGACTTGATTCGTGAACACAGATATGCTGAAAAACCCAAGTCGCGGTCTGCGCCCCGGCGACCGCTTATCCCTAATGAGATAATTAGATTCCTTCTTTCAATCCTGAGGGCGACCGACGGGATTCGAACCCGCGCATAGAGGAGTCACAATCCTCTGCCTTAACCACTTGGCTACGGCCGCCATCGCAAATGAATATATTATCAATTTTAAGACAAAAATAACAACCCAGAAACGCAAAATTGCCGATAAATTATTATAGCAATATGACTTGATTTATGAAAAGATATGCTGGAGAAACCAGAATGGGAGCTACGCCCCGGCGACCGCCTATTTTGTCATTCATCAACCCCGGCGCAGGGCAAGACTAAAACAGGTTTGACCGGCTCCACTGGTTAAGGTAATCCTGCCGCCCATGCGTTCTACTAATTCCTTGACCAGGGCTAATCCCAGCCCCGTCCCCCCGTGCTGCCAACGGTCAAGCTGACGGATACGGTAAAACTTTTCAAAAATGCGCGGCTGTTCCTCCGGGGGAATTTCGACCCCCGTATTCGTCACCCGAATATAGACTTGCTCGCCCTCAGATTCCGCACTGAGAATAATTTTTTCACCCGCAGGCGTGTACTTACAAGCATTGCCCAACAGTTCAGTAATCATCCGCTCCAAATAAGGAACATAGCCGAAAACAGGGGGCAGATGTTCGGGAAGTTGCCACGATAAAATCTGTTGCTGTTGCGCCGCGCGTTCCCGGAATCCCTCAAGCAAGGGGGGTAAAAGCGCCCGCAGGTTCATCGGGATACAGGTAGGACAACGCCCCCCGGACTCCAGCCGGGCGAGGTCGAGCAGGTCGTTGACTAAATTAACTTCCCGTTGGGTTTGGTTTTTGAGAATGGCAAAATACCTAGATAATTGGGATTCTGGGTCATCGGTTAAGAGACCCTGGCGTTTGAGGGTAAGTTCCAGCATTTTGGTCGCCATTTGAATATTCGCTAAAGGCGTCCGCAGTTCATGGGAAACCGTACTAACAAAATCATCCTTGAGCTGATTCAAATGGGTTAATTCTTCCACCTGCGTTTGGGCATATTTCAAATCGGTGACATCCACAACCACCGAAATTACCGAAATAGCCTGGGGGTTAGTTCTTGACTGCACAGCAATAATCTCATGTACCCAAATGATTCCGGCTTTGGGATGGTTAGACCGGTAATAAATACTAATTTTGTCCGTACCTGCATAAATGGCATCTAAAGCCGGGAGTACGATAT
The DNA here is from genome assembly GCA_937936705.1 of uncultured cyanobacterium. Classification (GTDB taxonomy): domain Bacteria; phylum Cyanobacteriota; class Cyanobacteriia; order Gloeomargaritales; family Gloeomargaritaceae; genus Gloeomargarita. Next base: position 6,261 of record CALHCP010000027.1, read on the forward strand.
TCGTCCAATCTTCAGGGAGCGCGTGATTTTCCCAACAACTAGAACCCTTCATCAAATCAGAGGCAGTATAGCCGAAAATGCGTTCATTTTGGGGAGATATGTATTCATATTTCATCTGATAATTCGGCAGTAAACGCCACTGAACAATCGCAGCCGGAGTGTTTTCTAAAATCAAACGCAGTTGCTGTTTAGAAAGCTGTAATTGCCGGTAGACTTGTGCCTGTTCGATGGCAATCCCCAATTGTTCACTCACCCGGCGAGCCAGGTTGACTTCATCAAACTGCCAGGGGGAGCATTCGGCAGACCGACGGAACGACAACGAACCCCAGACGGCCTGATGAACACGAATCGGCACCAGCAACCATGCCCCTGGAAATTGTTGGGCAATTTTTTGGTTGATGGGGTCGGTGAGGGTTTGCGTGTCGTTGACTTCGACAACTTGACCGTTTTTCAATGCCTGAGCAAACGGATTATCGAGGTCGGGAATTTCTGTGGCTGTGAAATTCAATTCTCCAGTTGCTGAACACTCAATTTTATACTGCCAGCAGGCTTTTTCCGGTAAAAATTGTACAATCGCTACCGTCATTTGAAACTCTTGACTAATAGTGGTAGCAGCAATTGTAAAAACTTCATCTAAATCCAGGGAACTGCGAATGGCGCGCACTACAGTTTCTAAGATTTTCCCTTTTGCTACCTTGCGTTCTAGGTTCTGTTCTAATGCTTTCTGTTCGGTAATATCGAGTACCACTCCCGACCAACGTACATCGCCGTTGTCCAAATATTCGGGGCAAGCATGCCCCCGTAACCATTTCACCTTGCCGCTCGGGGTAATAATGCGCCAGGTATGCTCAAATGGGCGGCGCTCTCTGAGAGCTACAGCAACCGCATCTTGATACCCCTGTCGGTCTTGAGGATGGCATTGTTCATAGACTAAACGGGGATTTTCGTAGGCCGCCGTTACCGATATTTCGTGAATCCTTTCAAAAGCGGGACTGAGATACTCATATCGGCTTGGTCCGTCAGCCGACTCAATCACGCTGTAAATCACAGCAGGCGACACCTGAGCAATGTTATGTATTTGTTTTTGCACCTTCTGGAGAGCGTTTTGAGCTTCTGTTTGTTCCGTAATATCGGTGTATGTCACCATCACCGCCCCATTTTCCAGCGGTGAGGGGGCTGAATTGACCGATAACCAACGCCGGGAACCATCCGGGCGAATGACTTGTTTAATTTGGCCGATGTAGGGGCGACGGGTGTGTAGGGTCTGGGTAGAACCATACTCTTCGGGGGGCATGGGCGTACCATCAGGACGCAGAACCCGCCAAAGAGGACTATCAATGCGGCTTTGGCAATGTTCCGTGACCGAAACCCCCAAAATTTCTGCCGAGGCAGGGTTAGCTGCAATCAGATTTCCTTCTCGGTCGATCACACTCACCCCCACCGGCAAGAGATTAAATAAGGTGCGGTAGTAGATTTCGCTGATGTGCGGCGGAGATTCACTCACTGCAAACAGACGATATCGGGGCGCCAAGTCGGAGGGCACATAACTGACCGTCAAGAACTTGATGCTGCCATCAGGGTAGGGACACAAAGTTGCTAAGTTTACGGGAACACCGTCCTGCGGCCAGCCGGGAAGCAAATCCGCCCCGGCCCTGCCCACTAATTCTTGCCGGGAACAACGGAATAACTCTGCCGCCTTGCGGTTGACCCAGACCCAGTACCCCCGCTCGTCGGTAATCACTCTGGCACCAAGTGCCTGCTCTAACTCAGCCAGAAAATCGCCACCGATGCCGACCGACTGAACCATACCTAGCGTTCCTCCCAAAGACAGGCAGTTTATCCCAATTAACAACGACCGTAGAACAGCCTAAAAGGCACCTCTATTTATGGAGCCAGTAGAAAATAATCTCGCTGGCATACCAAGCCTATCAAGAACTGACGACCGGAACTACCCCCTGGCAGCCGCTTGATCCTTAACAGGTTTTGTAAAGAAATATAACGCAAATTTTATCTAAAGTCTGTTATCAGGACTACAATCAGCCCATCTGAGCTTGCTCTGGCAGGGTTCTATGGCTTCGCCCCGCTGTCTAAAGGTGGGTTCACTCATCGCTAACCACGGCTCTACCCGCCCATCCGGTCGCAGCATAAATTAACGGGTATCCTAGAGATCAGCATCTAACCTACTGGTAACCATGTCCTTGACTGTTTACAACAGCCGCACCCGCCAGCTTGAACCCCTGATTCCCCAACAGAAAGATATTATTACAATGTATGTGTGTGGAGTAACGGTTTATGATTTTTGCCATCTCGGTCATGCCCGAACGTACATTGTTTGGGACGTAGTGCGCCGTTATTTAGAGTATTTAGGATATGACGTGCATCATGTGCAAAATATTACCGATATAGACGATAAAATCCTCAAGAAAGCCCAACAGGAACAGGTACCTATGGGCGTAATTACCGAGCGATATATTCAGGCTTACACCGAGGATATGGCTCGCTTAAATATCCTGCCCGCCAAACAATATCCGCGGGCGACAGAATCCATTCCCGATATGATTCGCTTAATTCAAAACCTGGAATCCTTGGGTTATGCCTATGCCAGCGGCGGGGATGTCTATTATGCGGTCGAGCGATTTCCGCGCTACGGCAATCTATCCCATCGCACTTTGGAACAAATGCAATCGGGAGCCAGTGGCCGGGTCGATCCAGAAGTGAGTATCAAACGGCATCCTTTGGATTTTGCCCTTTGGAAAGCTGCCAAACCCGGCGAACCCGCCTGGGATTCACCTTGGGGACGGGGCAGACCCGGCTGGCATATTGAATGCTCGGCGATGGTGTACAAAACCTTGGGAGCCAGCATTGATATTCATGCGGGGGGCAGTGATTTAATTTTTCCCCACCACGAGAACGAAATTGCCCAATCAGAACCCGTGACGCAACAGCCCCTTGCCCGTTATTGGTTACACAACGGTTTTGTGACCGTTGATGGGGAGAAAATGTCGAAATCCCTAGGCAATTTTCGCACCATTCGAGATGTCCTCAATCATTATCAACCCATGGCCTTACGGTTGCTGATTTTGCAATCCCATTATCGGCAACCCATCGAATGCACGCCTAACGCCTTGGCTGCCGCTCAATCGGGTTGGCATAACCTGCAACAAGCGGCACAAGTTTTTGATTTACAGGCATTTTCGGCCAAAAAATCCGACTGCGATGCCGAAATTCTGGCGCAATTTGAACGAGCTATGGATGCTGATTTTAATACCCCGGCTGCGCTGGCTATTCTCTTTGGTTTAGCCAAGAAACTCAAGCATTTTGACCACGAAAAACGCTACGGTGAAGTAAATGACGCATTGGCGACTCAATCTTATCAAATATGGCAAACTTTTGTTTATTTAACCCAGGTAGTTTTGGGATTAAAATTTGATTGGACCCAAGCACCGACTCCAGAAGTACTAACACTCTCTTCCGCCGAAATTGAAGCCTTAATTGCCCAACGACAGCACGCCCGCCGCCAAAAAAATTATGCCGAAGCGGATCGGATTCGGCAAGAACTGGCTGCCCGCAAAGTGAAATTGGTTGACCAACCCGGCGGTGTCACCCTCTGGGAGCGGGAACCATGAATGCGGTTGTCCTGGTGGGAGCCGGCCCCGGCAGTCCAGAACACTTGACCGCGGCGGCGCACCAAGCGTTAATGCAAGCCGAAGTGGTCGTCTATGACACCCTGATCGATCCCCGCATCTTGGCCTTGCTTTCCCCCCAAGTGGTCACTCACTCGGTCGCCGGCTTGTCCCAGGATGAAATCAACGCGTTGTTGATCCAGTATTATCGTGCCGGTCGCCGGGTGGTGCGCTTGAAAAGCGGTGACCCCTTTGTTTTCGGCAAAGCCACTCAAGAGTTGGCAGCCCTGTCTCAAGCCGATTGTCCCTATCACATCATTCCCGGTATCAGTACCATCACCGGGGCGGCAACCCTGGCGGGGATACCGCTGACCGACCGGGATTGGGGACGGACGATTGGTGTGTTTACCGCCCATGCGCCGGAAACCCTCCCTTGGTCAGCCTTGGCGCAGATGGATACCCTGGTGGGGCTGATGGCAACCGGTCATCTCCCTGAAATCCAAACCAAGTTATTACAAAATGGTCGTGATGTGAGTACACCCGTGGCGTTGATCCACCGGGCGGGTCAGATCGGCCAGAGGGTGTGGACGGGGACACTGGCAGAATTGGCAACTCAACCGGCGCAGGCTCCCAGCGTCGTGATTGTGGGACAGGGGGTCAATGCCCGCGCCTTGGGTCAATCCCATCTGCCTTTACAAGGTAAGAATGTTTTAATCACTCGGGCGGCGGGCAGTGGCAGTGAATTGGAGGAACTTTTGCGCCAGCAGGGAGCCAATGTAGTGAGTTTACCGACTTTAGTAGTCACGCCGCCGCCGGATTGGGCAGGATTGGATCAGGCCATTCACCATTTACACACCTTTAACTGGCTGATTTTAACTTCCGCCAATGCGGTGGATGCTTTCCTGCAACGATTGTGGTATCACCGTAGGGATGTACGGGCTTTATTTCACCTCAAAATTGCCGTGGTTGGCGAAAAAACCGCTGCCTATCTCCAAAAATGGGGACTGCGTGCCGATTTAATTCCCTCGGAATTTGTGGCCGATCAATTATTAAATGAATTTCCCGAAAATTGTCAGAATCTACGGGTTTTATTCCCGCGGGTTGCCCGGGGCGGTCGGGAGGTATTGGTGCAGGGATTACAAGAGCGGGGGGCGCAGGTGACGGAAGTGGCCGCCTATGAAACCGTCTGTCCCGAGGGCATTACCCCGTTTATTTTGGATTATTTACGCCAAAGACAGATAGACATATTAACGTTTACCAGTTCTAAAACGGTCGTGCATTTTTGCCAGTTATTAGAGCAAGCCGCCCCCAAGCAATGGCAACAATGGCTGAGCGGCTGTGTGATTGCCTCGATTGGCCCGCAAACCTCCCGCACCTGTGACCGCTATTTCCAGCGGGTAGAGGTAACCGCCAAGGAATATACTTTGGTCGGTTTGGTGCAGGC
>CALHCP010000028.1 GCA_937936705.1 uncultured cyanobacterium
TATCAGGCCAGCCCGGAGTAAATTCTGCATGGCTCGGTCGCCATCTCATCATTAGGGATAAACGGTCGCCGGAGCGCCGCCCCCGTCTTGGGTTCGCCAAAATCTTGGTTCTCCAATCGAGTCCTATTGCTATATATTGAGTTGTGTTTGTCAATGATCATCAAACCAGCCCACCATTGCTGATTCCTGAATTTATCCCACCCTGGTATTTGTCAGAGGGTTTCACGATGACCCTTTATGCGACCTGGGCAATGCGGCAATGGCAGCAACATTTGCCCCCAATTGATTACCAAAATCATATTTTCAGCGGGTATCAAGCGGTGCCGATTTTCGGACAGTGGGTGGTTCCCCCGGCGGCGAAAGGAACCCTCATCGCCACCTATGGCATTACCGGCAGTTTGGCGAATCAAACGCCCCTGCATTTATTGGCCTCTTGGGCACGACAACGGGGCTATGGGGTGGTGCTGTTTGATTGGCGGGCGCATGGGCAGACCGGGCAATTATCTCCGGCGCTGCCCTCGGATGGGATGAATGAGGGGAGGGATTATCTGGCGTTGGCGGTGACGGCGCAGGCGCTGGGATGCCCGCCCCCCTATTGGTTCGCCGGGTATTCGCTGGGGGGGCAGTTGGCGTTGTGGGCAGGTTGGGCGGCGCTGCAGGCGGATAGTCCCTTGCTCCGTGCCCAGGTGGGCGGGGTGGTGGCGGTGTGCCCCAATTTGGATGCCAACCGTTCTTTGCCCTACCTGATGCAGCACCCTTGGGGGCGGTATGTGGAGCGGGCGATCACCCGGGAATTGAAACAATTAGCTCTGGCGTTGTACCGCGCTCATCCCCACGCCATCGATCGGGCGGCCATTGAACGGGCGCACAGCATTGGGACGTTTGACCAGGAGTTGGTGATTCCGCCGCTGGGGTTCGCAACGATAGCGGATTATTATGCCGCCACCAGCCCGCTGAGATTCATAGGGAAATTGCATCTGCCGACTTTGATCCTCTATGCCGAGGATGACCCCCTGTTTGCCCCCGATATTATTCCCGATTTGCGGCAGGTTTGCGCCGGGAACCCGTACATTGATTTAGTATTAACAAAATATGGCGGCCATGTGGGGTATTACAGCAGTCAACGGGGGCAACGCTTGGCCAACGACCCGGATCGGTGGTGGGCATGGCAACGGGTGCTGGATTGGCTGGATCACCTCTCGGCAACTTAAAGTCCCAGACAGACATCATGCCGACTATTCCTTGACCTGAAGAGGGCAACAACCGGATGCTAGAGCTATGGGCGCAAACTCCCTTACCGGCTCCCCAACCCCCGGCGGTGGAGCAACGCTTGAGTTGGAACGGCGAATCCTGGGTGGGGGGGTGGCGGCAGGGGCGGGATGCCCAGGGACGGCTGCGGCTGGCCATTAGCGATGCGGATTTGACCCAACGGCTGGGGATGCGTTTACGGAATAATCGCCGCCCGGAGGAGCAGCCGGTGGTCTGGTTCAGTCCGGTGCAAAATTTAGCGGTATCCTGGCATCCCCAACATACCCGCCGCTATTTAGACGTGACGGATGTGTTTGCCGCCGCCGGTTGGCAGGTGCATCTCCAGGGCAATGAATGTCGGATTACGGCACCGGTGGCGCAGATTCAAGGGATTCGGCAAAGCCCGCGGCGCACGGTGGTGGATCTGGATCGAATTGCCCCGTGGACGGTGCAACAGACGGGGAAACAAACGGTTCTACGCATCTTGGCACCGGGGCGGGCGGAACTACGCCAGCAATTTCCCCAACTGCATTTCAGTGCCCAGGCCACGGTTTTGACCTTTGACCAGCCGATGCGGGTGACGACCCTCCCCGACCCGCCGCGGTTGGTGATTGAACCGCACACCTGGGAACGGCTGACGATTCACTGGGCAGAGGGGCTGCGCTGGCGGCAGGAGCCCCGGCAGGGGTATGGGGTAACCTGGCTGGAGATTGACCCGCAGTTTTACACCATGCGACCGGTGTGGGAAGGAACCCGGGGGCAAACGGGTTTGGCACCGCTGCCGGCGCTGGCGCAACAGGCCCAGGGGGTGGCGGCCATCAACGGCGGCTTTTTTAACCGCAATACCCAGTTGCCCTTGGGGGCGATCCGGGTGCAGGGGCAGTGGGTCAGCAGTCCGATTCTCAACCGGGGCATGGCGGCCTGGAATGACCAAGGGCAGATGCTGTTCACGCGGGCGCAGCTCCAAGAACAGGTGCGGGTGAATCAGGGGGCACCGGTGCCCCTGCAAGCCCTCAATTCCGGTTGGGTGCAAAAAGGGCTGGCCCGCTACACGCCGCATTGGGGGGCGACCTACACCCCGTTGACCGCAGGGGAAACCGTCATTACCGTCACCCAAGACCGGGTGGTGGGAATGAACATGGGAAATCCCATCCCTATTCCCTTGGCGGGCTATCTGTTGGTGGGGCGGGGGCTGGAGCGTCTGGCGGGGCAATTTCCCCAGGGTGCCCTGGTGCAGATCAACCAACAAATCACTCCCCCGGCTGTGCAGAATTATCCGCATGGATTGGGGGCAGGGCCGTTATTACTGGTGGACAAGCGGGTGGTGCTGGCGCCGGAGCAGGAGCAATTTCAGCCCTTTTTTGTCCGGCAAAAAGCTCCCCGCAGTGTCTTGGGCGTGAATCGGGAAGGCCGGTGGGTGTGGGTAACGGTCAGCGGCAATGAACGGGACCAACAAGGCCCAACCTTAAAGGAATTGGCGGCGATCATGCAAGAACTGGGAACCGTATCAGCCTTGAATCTGGACGGGGGCACCTCAACGAGTTTGGTGTTGGGCGGGCAGGTGTTGGTGGCGGGGGGCAGGGTGCATAATGGGTTGGTACTGCTGCGCCGTTCGGCTCCCTGAGGAATGCGAAGATGACCGATCCCTGGCGGATTTTTCCCATGACCGACCGACAGACTTGGTTGAATTTAACCTTCACCTGGCGGGGGTCGGTACTGCCGGCGGTGTTGCCGCGGGTGGTTCTCTACAGCGGCATTGCCCTCGTGGTCGTGCTGACCCATAACTACAGCAAGGGTACGCTGCCCTTCGGTTTGGTCACCTTTACCCCGGATTTGGTGTTGGGATTACTGCTGGTCTTTCGCACAAATACGGCCTACGAACGCTTTTGGGAAGGGCGGAAAGCCTGGGGCACGGTGGTGAATGCCTCCCGTAACCTGGCCCGACAGATGCTGATCCTGGTGGAGGAACACCGCCCCCGGGATCGCCAGGAGAAGGAGCAAGCGGTGCGGTGGATTACTGCCTATGCCATCGCCCTGAAACAACACCTGCGGGGGCAATCAGCCCTCGCAGAATTGCAGGGTTTACTGCCCCCGGATCGCCTGCATCTGTTAGCGGACATGGAGCATCGTCCCCTGGGGATTGCTTTTTGGATTGGGGATTATTTGCGGTGGCAGTATCAGCAGCAACATTTGAACGCTTACCAATTGACCAGTATGGAACAGCTTTTATCTCAATTGATTGATGCGTTGGGAGTCTGTGAACGGATTTTGCGCACGCCCCAACCCTTGGCCTATTCGGTGCATTTGCGCCATATTCTCATTTTGTATTGCTTTTTCTTCCCCTTTCGTTTGGTGTCCCAGTTGAGTTGGGGCACCGTGCCGGCGACGGCGATTGCCACTTTTGTGGTGCTGGGGATCGAGGAAATTGCCCTGGAGATTGAAAATCCCTTTGGGCTGGACCCCAATGACTTGCCGCTGGATCGGATTGGTCAGGTGATTCAACGGGATATTGAGGAGTTGATCCAGCTCGACAGTAGCCATGCACTGACCGAAGTGCTCCCCAATCCACTGGGGAGCTAGTCCACCGCCCCCCCCATCGGTTACGATCAGGGCAGAAGTCGCCAATGTATCTGGGTCGTCTATGAGCAATGCTGCCGGTGTGAGTACCAAATTTGACCTGTCTGCCTACCTCAAGGAACGACAACAATGGGTCGAAGAGGCGTTAGCGGCATCCCTGCCCGTGCGTTACCCGGAACGGATTTATGAAGCCATGCGCTATTCCCTCTTGGGCAGCGGCAAACGGTTGCGACCGATTTTTTGCCTGGCCAGTTGTGAATTGGCGGGGGGCACGGTGGCCATGGCACTGCCCACGGCCTGTGCCCTGGAAATGGTTCATACCATGTCTTTGATTCATGACGACCTGCCCGCCATGGACAACGATGATTACCGGCGGGGACGCTTGACCAACCACAAAATCTACGGGGAGGCGATTGCCATCCTCTCCGGGGACGGTCTGTTGGCCTATGCCTTTGAATGGCTGGTGCGGCAAACCCAGGGGGTGCGAGCGGAAGCACTCCTGGAAGTGGTGGCACGCCTGGGTCATGCGGTGGCGGCGACCGGACTGGTGGGCGGTCAGGTGGTGGATTTGGAATGTGAGGGTAAACCCGATGTGACGGCGGAAACCCTGCATTTTATCCACACCCACAAAACCGGCGCGCTGCTGGAAATTTCTGTCGTTTCCGGGGCGATTTTGGCCGGCGGCAGTGCAGAACTGATTGAGGCCCTCACCGACTACGCCCGCAACGTGGGGCTGGCCTTTCAGATCGTGGACGACATTTTAGACATTACCGGCACGGCAACGGAGCTGGGGAAAACGGCGGGCAAAGACCTGCAGGCGCAGAAGGTCACCTACCCCAGCCTGTGGGGGATCGAGGAATCCCGGCGGCAGGCTCAGCAGTTAATCGAGGCAGCGCAGAACCGGTTGAACCCCTGGGGAGAACCCGCCGTCCCGCTGCAAGCCCTGGCGGAATTTGTCATCGCCCGTAGTTACTAGCACCAACAGCATTCAGTAAGATGGAAGGGAACGGCAGAGGGTAAGTAGATGGCAACCTGGAACGGGGTTTTGCTGATTGCATTGCTGGCCTGCGGCGTTGCCCAAGTGGCCAAGGTAGGCGTTGCCCTCGTCCAACAGCGCCAGTGGCATCCGAAAATTCTCGTCCAATCCGGGGGAATGCCCAGTTCCCATGCCGCCTTAGTCGCCGCTTTAGCCGTAGGGGTGGGACAAACCTGGGGTTGGAACGGCCCCGAATTTGCCATTGCCGTAGTGGTCGCTTTAATCGTCATGTACGATGCTTCGGGAGTGCGGTTGGCCGCCAGTCGCCACGCCCGCTTGCTCAATCAGATGGTGGCTACCCTGCGCCGGGAACATAGCGAGTTTCAAGACCATAACCCCCTGCACGAACTGCTCGGTCATACCCCCGCCCAGGTGATCGTCGGCGGGATTTTAGGCGCAACCGTCGCCTGGTTGGTCACCCCTTGGCTGAACACGTGAGCCAACTCCAAATTGCGAATCCTGCTAATCCTGTTGGTGAGAAAACTGATAGGCACCGACCATCGCTAAACCCATTGCCATCAGCAAGAGCACCAGCGGCGCATACCAGGGAAATGACCCTCCCAACGCACTCGCCCGTAACCCCACACTCGCATACGTCAACGGGATCAAATAAACCACCACTTTCAGCAAAGGCGGCACCATAGCGGGGTCAAAAAAGGTGCCCCCCAAAAACGACATCGGCACAATCAGAAAATTATTGTACAAACCCACCGTTTCCAACGAGGCCACACTCAAGCCCACAATCACACCCAAACCGGCAAACACCAAACCATTCAACCCCACCAGCAATAAAAACAGAGGATTCAAAAACCCCCACCAATTGCCCGTAAACAGAACACTGATCAGGATAATCGCCAAAGCCGTCAATAATCCCCGCACCACTCCCGCCGAAACTTTACCGAAATACACCCCCAACGGATGCACCGGCGCTAACAACAATTCTTCAAAAGTTTTGTTAAATAACCGATCCCCACAAATCGAAAACGTAGTGCCGGCAAAACTAATAATCATCGAAGATAAGGCGACCATCCCCGGCAAAATAAATTCCAAGTAGGAATTGCCCACCGGCGGTGCCGTCAGAGAACTGCCCACCCCAAACCCAAACGCCAAAATATAGATCAACGGCGACACTAAGCCCGACGCAAACACCTGCGGCAAACGCACCCGCAGATCGAGCCACTCGCCCCAAAAGACCGTCAGCCCATCCGCCCAAATTTGCGCCAGCATGACCTAGCCCGCGGCAGGAGCCAATTCCGCCTCCTCAGCCAGCACCGCCTCGCCTTCCTCCGGTACTCCCGCCAGCTTGGCCGCCTGCTTCTCGCGCCAACGCTGCGCCATTTCCTGCGCCCTCTCAAACACCAACGCCCGATTGCGCACCATATCCCCCGGTTCCGGCTCCAACTGCTTCGTCGATAGGGAAATCCGCCCCCGGTCAGAGTCCAGATCGATGATCATCACCTTCAATTCATCCCCCACCGAAAAGACATTGTGGGGCGTTTCGATATGGTCGTGGGAAATCTCGGAGATATGCAACAAGCCACTCACCCCGCCAATATCAATAAAGGCACCGTAGGGCTTGATCCCGCGTACCGTCCCGGTGACCACCTCGCCGGTTTCCAGTTTGTTCATCTGCCGTTCCACCAAGGCTCGGCGATGGCTCAACACCAGCCGATTGCGCTCCTCATCCACCTCCAAAAACTTCAACGGCAACTCCTGCCCCATCAAATCTTCCTTGGCATGACGGGTACTGATATGGGAACCGGGAATAAACCCCCGCAGACCCTCAATCCGCACCAACGCCCCGCCGCGGTTGATGGCAAACACTGTCGCCCGCACCGTCGCATCTTCCCGCTGCAACTGCCGCACCCGTTCCCAGGAACGCATATACTCAATCCGCCGGATGGATAGGGTCAACTGCCCCTCTTCGTTTTCCTCCGACAGAATGAAAAATTCCCGCATCTCGTCCGGCTGCAAAATCTCCTGCGGGTCATCCACCCGGTTGATCGACATCTCCTGCAAGGGGATAAAAGCCGCCGTCTTTGCCCCAATGTCAATCAGTGCCCCCTTGGGTTCCAGGGCAAACACCGTTCCCGGTACGACATCCCCCGGACTAAACCGATAATCATAGCGGTCTAACAGGGCCGCAAACTCCTCGTGGGTAAACCCCACCCCCGCTTTCTGCTGATTACCCAAGGACACTCAACCTCCTACCTATACTGAATTTGCTGGATGCACCCAAATTAAATAGGGACAGACACTAATTATATCCCATTGTCCCCGTCCCTGCCAAATGGCTGACCCGCACCCGGCCACGACGAGCGGTCACCGGGCACTGCCCCATTTAACTCCCCTCTCCCAGGGCGGGGGTGAGGGCAAAGCGATCCTCACTTCCCCCCTATTCCTATAGCAATCCTACATGAGTCTAGAACCACAGTCGCCGGGGCGCAGCCCCCGACTTGGGTTCTCCCTAAACTCGGTATGCCAGCGAGAGGATTTTCTGCTGGCTCCCATAAATAGAGGTTTAGCTTAATGCCTAAAAAAAGGGGACAGAATATGGGATTCTATCCCCAAACAAACAAAAAGAAAACAAAGTGATAACCACATTTCCCAGCATTGTCAAATCTATATTGAAGCAACTTTGCCCAAACGACTACCCTGTATTGAACTCACGCTTATTCTTTGAAATCTGGTTAACTTTTGTTTTGGATAAGGGTTTAACGAGTATGAGAGATTTATTTTATTGACTAAATAAGTCGGGAATTTCAGCCAATATCTCCACTTTTTCTAAAGCCTGTAAAACCCGACAAGACCAAAAACTTTTGTCGCATTTATGTTAAATTAGTTGAGGAAGTAAAGCGAAAAAATCCAGCTGTAGCATAAATGTTATTTCCAATTGATTCAACTATTATTAGTCTAACCAGTAAGTTATTTTGGATGGAGGGCTATCGCCAAGTTAAATTGATGAATGGCATCAACTCGGCGCAACCTAATACAAGCGAATGTTTGATTCATTTTGGTCATGGACATGATGCAAAATTCTCTGAATTAATACCTGGTATAATTCCTGAAGATGCGATTGGTATCATGGATATAGGCTTTGCTAGTTGGGATTTTCTTGACGAATTGAGTCAAACAAAAACGCTGTTTGTGGTGCGAATTAAGACTCGAGATTAAGCGGAAGTTGGGGCTTATTCCTTGATGTACAGTTTCCTGCTCGGTGCCATGAAACAAAACTCCGGGCGCATTACAATGCCCCGGCGACCGTCTCATCAAACAGTCCATCCGTGCGGGTGAGATTCACCATTTGTAAAATCGGTGCGCCTGCGGCTCCATCGGGATAATCAATCACGGTGACCGCACCATTCCCCTGCTTGAACAACCAAAAATGCTGCGGTTCTAAATGAAGTAACTGGCATAAAATCGCTTTGTTAATGGCATCGTGAGCCACCACGACCCCCTGTTGACCCTCGTATTGGGTGATAATTTTTTGCCAGGCTTGCCCCGCCCGTGCCCACACCTGCGCTAAGTTTTCCCCCTGGGGCATTTGCACCTGTTCCGGGTGTTGATGCCATTGCGCTAACATACCCGGAAATTCGGCTTCTACTTCCCGGTGCAATTTACCTTCCCATAAACCGTGGCTGATTTCT
>CALHCP010000029.1 GCA_937936705.1 uncultured cyanobacterium
CAAAAACGGTATTGAAGTCAGCCCAATAATGCTCTCGCCGAAACGCCCAGATGCCGGGGAACCCCGAAGGCGGGCGATGCCCCGGCGACTGCCTGTCCCTGATCGAGATTCTCTTAATTTTGCCGCATATCCCGCAGGGCGTTTTGGGTGACTTGGGCGAGGGTGCGTTCACTGGCGCGGGGCAGATGGTAGTAATTGCCCCCGGCTTTTTGCGCCAATTCTTTGGCAAATCCCGTGGAAACAAACTTATTTTCCGTATCAATCACCAGCAAACGAAAATCCAACAGGCGAATCTTGGTTGCAATCTCCAATAATTCGGTTTTGATTTCCACCGCCGGGTCAGGCGGTTGCCCCAAGGAGCGGGCGAGGGGGACATTGCCCCGGCCATCGGTAATCGCCACCATAATCACCTGCCCCACCTCCCCCCCTTGCCGGGCATTCATCCCCAACCGCACCGCCTGGGTTAAGCCGTGCGCCAAGGGCGAGCCACCCCCACAGGGCAATTGCTCCAAACGGCGCCGGGCGGCTTCAATCGAGCGGGTGGGGGGCAAAAGCACTTCCGCCTGTTCGCCCCGAAAGGCAATCAAGGCCACCTGGTCTCGGTTTTGGTACGCCTCGGTGAGCAGGCGCAGCACCGCCCCCTTGGCCGACTGCATCCGATTCAGTGCCATGGAACCCGACGCATCCACCACAAACACGATCAGCGCCCCGGCTTTGCGCACCAGCCGTTTGGCGCGTACATCTTCGCCGGTGACCACCACCTTTTTCCCCGGTTGCGCTTGGCGGCGTTTCTGCTGATGGGGAGCCGCCGCCCGCAGCGTCGCATCCACCGCAATCCGCGGCTGATTCCCCTGGGGCAAAACCGGCTTGACATACCGCCCCCGCTGCTGGGACAAGGTCTGATTGCGCACACCGGCGCGGGTGCGGGGTTGGCACTTTTGGGCAAAATACATCAACTCCGGGTCGAGAATCACCCCTTCCGGGTCAAAGACAAATTCTTCCGGGATGCTGGGGTTTTCCTCCTGCTGGGGTTCCGGCGACTCATCCGCCGGGGGGTCTGCCGCCGGGGAATCGGGCGGTGGGGCAGGCGGGGGAGGGGGCTGTTCGGTCGGGGGTACAGTCGTGGCTCTGGGAATAATCACCAACTCCACCGCCACCCGCAAATCCTCGGCATTCACCTGATTCCTGCCCCAAAAGGCGGCATGGGCTTGGGCAACCCGGCTGGCAAACAATTCCCCACGATGCCCCTGAACCCCCGCCCGCACCGCTTCTTCGACTAAATACTGCACCTGCGGGGCGGTGATCTGCACCGTCGGCAACCACTCCCGCGCTAACAGGATTTGGGTGCGCAACGCCTCGATTTCCACCTGCTGTTCAACCCAAAGACTTTGGGGGTCATCACCATAGCGCACGGCTTGACCGACCGCCGCCACCCGTTCCCCTAACTCCGCCAAAGGCGCCGCCGTCAGTTGGATGGCAAACCGATCCCGCAAATGACTGCGTACCGCTCCTTCCTCCGGGTTATAGGTGGCAATCAGGAGCGGACGACAGGGATGCACCACACTCACCCCTTCCCGTTCCACCCGATTGACCCCTTCACTCAAAACCGTTAACAAAATATTAACAATGTGATCATCCAACAGATTCAATTCATCCACATACAATACGCCCCGGTGCGCCTGGGCAAGCAACCCCGGTTGAAAGACCGCTGCCCCTTGTTTCAGTGAGGCCGCCACATCCACCGCTCCCACCAGGCGGTCTTCGGTCACCCCCAAGGGAATTTGCACAAACGGCGGCGGTACGATTTGGGGAGTCCCCACCGGCGGCTGGGTCAACCATTCCTCCGGGCGTTGCGGGTCATCCTGGTAGGGAGAACCCGGCACCACCTCAATCGGCGGCAACAGCGCATGAATCCCCCGTGCCAAGACAGATTTGGCCGTCCCCTTAGCGCCCGCCAACAACACTCCCCCCAATCCCATATCCACCCCCGCCAACAGCAGCGCCAGCTTTAACCGCTCCTGCCCCACCACCGCCGTTAGGGGGAAGCTCACCCGTTCACAACCCGTTGATACGCCTGCCAATAGGTTTGCCATTGTTCCTGCGACACCGTTTCCCGATTAAAACAAATCCGTTCATGTCCCTGCCAAAACAGATCATAACTTTCTTGGGGGTCAAGATGCCGGGTCAGACGGCGATATTCCCCGTCCGTGCGACTGGCTAAAGCGTGAATCCCCCAGCGCATTTGTAAGTACTCTAAGAGGCTAAAATATAAACAACGCACTGCTTCTGTATCATCACCTTGAGCGTGGTACGCCTGGGCTTGTTCCAACCAGGAACCCTCGGATTGAGCGGATTCTCGCCCCCTGGCGCGGGGATGACCGAGCCGCCACCGCCACCGCCGGCCTTGCCACCAGCGGGTCACGCGCAACCCGAGCCATACAGCCAGGCCGAACAGCCCCAACCCAAGGACTAATTGGATATACAATGACGGGACATCAATACCATCCAAACCGGGCAAATTCGGGTTAAAACGGGTCATATTAAATTCCCACCACTCTTGAATCTGTTGTTGCAGGCGGCGGACTTGCCAATCTAAATTGGTTTGCTCGTAGATTTTATTCATGGGGGTCAATTATGTCATATTAACTATAGGGCATCTCTATGGATGGGAGCCAGCCGACAATAACCTCACTGGCTACCGAGTTAGTGGAGAACCCAAGACGGAGGCTGCGCTCCGGCGGCCGCTTCTCCCTAATTACCTAAATCAAACTCATAGAAGTTGCCTATACTAGAGGTTCAGTGCGGGCATAGTTTAGTGGTAAAACTACAGTCTTCCAAACTGTTGATGGGGGTTCGATTCCCCCTGCCCGCTTCCCCAACCAAGGCAAAACAGTTCTCACTGCCACCCCTAGCCCTAGCGCAACCGCCCTCGTGATTTATCGTTATGATCAATAAATGGGAGAGTAGGTGCGGCGATTGCGGATGCCCGGTGCATCTGAGGAAAGTCCGGGCTCTCCAAAGACCAAAACCGCTGGGTAACACCCAGGACAGGCGACTGTGCGGAAAGTGCCACAGAAACATACCGCCGATGGCTGACCCAGGTCAGCACAGGTAAGGGTGCAAAGGTGCGGTAAGAGCGCACCAGCAGTATCGAGAGGTACTGGCTCGGTAAACCCCGGTTGAGAGCAAGGTGGAGGGACAAGGGTTGGTCTTTTCCCCGTCCCGTGCTTAGGAACCGCTGGAGGTGGCGGGTAACCGTCATCCTAGATAGATAATCGCCCTCGAACAGAACCCGGCTTACGGCCTAGTCTCCCCAGCTTTTTGCGCCAAAATCAGGGCAAACCACTGCCGCTCATCCGACCACACCCGTTGCACCGTCAAGCCGGCAGCGGCCAGTGCCTGCCTCAATTGCCCCAGCTCAAACTTGCGGGAAATTTCCGTGCGGATCGTCTCTTGGGCATCTAAAACCAGCTCTAGGTCTAAATCGTATAACTTAACTCTCTGTTCTTCTAAACTCACCAAATGCATTTCAATTTGATGCAACTCCTGATTGTAAAACGCCCAATGCCGAAACTTTTCTAATCTAAAATTACCGTTAAACCTCTCATTCAAATGCTGTAGGATATTCAGATTAAATGCTGCCGTGACCCCCTGGCGATCATTGTAAGCCGCATTTAATATCTCGCTATCTTTTTGCAAATCAACCCCCAACAAAAAATAATCCCCCGGTGCCAGACTTTGGTAAACTTGCCCTAGAAATATCCCTTGTTCCTGGGGGGACAAATTGCCCATGGTACTCCCCAAAAAAATCAGTAATCTCGGCCGTTCAGCCGCGGGCAGAGCGACCAGAGCCAGCTCATAAACCCCCGCCAGGGCATGAATGGATAAACGGGGATATTCCTCCAAGAGATCCCATGCCGTTGCCCGTAACATGGTCGTGCTGACATCAATGGGAATATAGGTAAAAGCTCCCTGTAATTGCGTATAAGCATCCAGTAAAATCCGGGTTTTCCGGGAACTGCCGCTGCCCAATTCCACCAGGTCACATTGGCCGGTTAAAGCAGTAATTTCCTGGGCACAACCGGCTAAAATGCCCTGCTCGGTACGGGTGGGATAATACTCCGGTAAACCACAAATTTGCTCAAACAATTCCGACCCCCGCCGGTCATAAAAATAATAACTGGGCAAGGTCTTCGGGCGGTGACTCAGCCCGCGCACCACATCGGCTCCCTCATCCTGACTTTTTGTTTGTACAACATCACAACAGTAACGGGCAGACAGCTGCCCGCATAAGTCGTATTCCATGGTGATCCCCCCCCTACCTACCGACAGGATAGCACGCCGATCAGGTCGTCACCGATAACCGGCGTTCCACCCGGGGTCGCCCCACCCCATACCCCAGGTGGTAACTGCGCGCCAACAACGCCAACCACAAACCCGGCGCGTAGCGTTCTAACCAGGGTTGCCAGCGGCGCAACAGTCCCGGCCACCACGGGAGCAAAAGGCTGCTCACCGCGGCTTCCCAGGTAAACACCAGATAACTCCACAGCCACCGCCCGATTTCCCTCCAGCCGGTCAACGGCAAAATCCACAGGAGAATCGCCGGATTCGTCCACGCCGCCTGCAGCGCCATAGCCGTAAATTCCCCCCAGCCGCTCCGGTCTTTGATAAACCGTTCCGCCACTTGCGGCGGTGCCTGCGCCAGCAGACCGAAAAACGTATTGAGAATCGCATTCACGTGCGCCGGGGGGAGTTGCTTCCCGGTGGGCACCATCATGCCCTTGGAAAACAGCCAGGTCACCGAACTATTGCCCTGGTACGCCCGAATCGCATTGAGCGGTGCCGCTCCCAACAAGTCGTGGCGTAACGCCGTGTCCAACAAATCGGTCAACCGGGGCAAATTCCGCACCAGCGAACCAAACCCCGTAAACACCAAAGGGGACTGCAAAGCCGCCGCATCCCCAATGCTGATTACCCGCTCCCAGGCCACCCGCCGCTCGCCAAAAGTACTGCTAAAATGCCCCGGAATGTAGCCAAACGTCGCCTTCACCCACTGCAACTCGGCCAAGTCACACCGCCGGTACTCCGGCAAGATATGAAAGAAATCTTCATAAAGCTCTAATAATGAACCCGGATTCTGGGGACAGGGCTGATGATAGTGAAATAAATACACCGTCAGCTCATCATTGGCACCGGGGAACAGCTCCCAAATCAACTGCCGTCCCCGGGAGATGTCCCCATGACTGTGCAACACATCCCCGTAGCGCCGGTCCCACACCTGCGGGTCTAAGCCCTTGAAGACCGCCCCCACCGTCGGACAAACGCTATCAAACGCCCGCCCCCCGTTCAACTGCCAAGCAATCGGGGAAGCCGTCCCCATCGCATCCACCAGCAATCTGCCGGTCACCCGCTTGGACTCGCCCGTACGCAAGGATTGGATTTCGATGGCAACCGCATTCTCCCCAATATCGGCGCGCCGAAATTCCCATTCATCCCAAATTTCCCCCCCGGCTTGGCGCAGTTTTTGCCCCGCCAAGGCCAGCAACTGCTGGGTATCCAAAGCAATGTTCAAGACCGTCGGCGTGTGGAGAATCTTGGCGCGCAGCTTGGGGGGGACTTCCGGCCAATAAAATTGGTGAAACCCATCGGCGTATTCACAGGCAATCAGCCGTTCCACCTCCGCCGCCGTAAACAGATTCAGGTCAATCAGGGTTTGCAATTCCGAGCGCGAGATATTCCACTCCCGGTTCATGCGCCCAAAGGGCAGCCGCTCCACCAACAACACCCGGTATCCCAACCGAGCCATCACGGCGGCATGGATCACCCCCAAGGCTCCCCCCACGTAAATCAAATCGTAGGCCGGGGCAGTCTTGACCTCGGCACGAAACAGCACCGAATTCAGGCGGGGATTCCTGACACTTTGCCGCCAGCGCTGCTCCCACCAGTACACCCGCTGCAGGTCATAGGCACCGTTGGGCATCCGTTGGAAATGGCGCACCGTCTCCGGGTAATGGTCAGCCAAAGCCGCAAAAATAGTTTGCCGTTCTAAATCAATGACGGGTAATTCCTGATACTGGGGCGGGAACCGCCGCGCCAAATCCACCGTCAACTGCCGCAACCACTGGCGCTCCCCCGCTCCCGGCCGCCAGCGAAACACCTTGAGATAGGTGGTGCGCTGCAACTCCCAAGTCACGACCGTCCATTCCCCGCTCCCTTGGCGCAGGCGTAACCCGGTGGGCATCGGGGTCATCTCCAAACCCGGCACCGTCCACCCCTGTAGCCACGCCCGTACCTCACTCACCGCCGGGGTGGGAATCTCCCGATACAAAAGCTCCTGAATCACGACCATTCACCCTCAAAGTTTGTTACATTCTTAGAAGCATCCTTAAAAAAGTTTACAATCTTCTCATAATTTTTTCAGACCTGCGTAGGCTATTACTTACCGATTGTGGATCGTTATGGTGCCGCCCATCCCCCGAACCCCCGAAGAATTCCAGGCCCTGCGGCAGCAGACCCCCAGTGCCGACCGGATCGCCGTGGCCATTGCGGGTTTGGTGCAGATGGGGCGGGCGGCGGGGCAATCCTTAAGCGAATTACAGGCGCAGATTTTAGCCGAAGATGGGCTGTTGGAACCGGCCACCCGTTCCTGGTTGAGCCAACTGATTGCCCAGGCGTGGGAACTTACTCCCCCAGAAGCACCTGCGTCGTGCAGTGGGTGAGGGCGTGGCTCATGGCGGCGTGAATCCAGCCGTTGGTAGCCAGCAACCGCCCGGAAAACACATCCACCGGGTCGCCATTGTAGGCCGTGACCAGCCCCCCCGCTTCCCGCACCAAGACGATACCGGCGGCAATATCCCAGGGGGACAGCCCCCGTTCCCAGTAGCCATCCAAGCGCCCCCAAGCCACGTAGGCCAGATCTATCGAAGCCGACCCGCCCCGGCGCACCCCCTGACAGCGATGGGTCAGGTGGCAAAATTCAGCGTAATTATTATCGGGGGTTTCCCGGCGGTCGTAGGCAAACCCGGTAACCAGCAAACTCCGCTCCAGGGTTTCCGTGCGGGAGACATGGATCGGCTGGCGGTTGCAGGTAGCGCCCAAGCCCTGCGCGGCGCGAAAGACATCCTGACGCAAGGGATCCAAGACCACCCCCAGCACCGGTTGTCCCTGGAACAACAGCCCCACGGACACACTGTAAAACGGGTACTGGTGGGCAAAATTGGTCGTGCCATCCAGGGGATCCACCGCCCAGAGGAATTCCCGCCGCTGCGCTTCTTTTTGCCAGCCGGACTCTTCCGCCAGGATGCTGTGGGAAGGAAAATGCCGTTGTAATACGGTTAGAACGGCGGCTTCGGCGGCGCGGTCGGCGGCGGTGACCAAATCGCCACTGCGGCCTTTTTCCTCAATTTCCGCCAGCTTGCCCCAGTAGCTCTCTAGGACGGCTCCCCCGGCCGCCGCCGCTTCCGTGGCAATATCCAGATAAACAGCCAACTCATCGGTGGAAATGCTTTCCAT
Organism: uncultured cyanobacterium; assembly: GCA_937936705.1. Classification (GTDB taxonomy): domain Bacteria; phylum Cyanobacteriota; class Cyanobacteriia; order Gloeomargaritales; family Gloeomargaritaceae; genus Gloeomargarita. The sequence continues at coordinate 7,513 of CALHCP010000029.1, forward strand.
ACAGTCGTGCCGGTTTTTCTTCACTATAGCGGTAGGCCGTGATTTTTAAGCATCTTTTCCTAAATGTTGGGAAAAGTTGGGAAAATGATCGAGTAAAATAAGAATCGTAAATTTAACCCGCGCTTGATCACTGCAGGGTCTATGGGAGCAGCGACCACGTTGGAGAATCGTAAAGAACGCATTTTAGTCGTGGACGATGAAGCCAGCATTCGGCGGATTTTAGAAACCCGTTTGTCCATGATCGGTTATGACGTGGTAACGGCGGCGGATGGGGAGGAAGCCCTGACCGTATTCAAACGGGAGCATCCCCACCTGGTGGTTTTGGATGTGATGATGCCGAAATTGGACGGCTATGGGGTGTGTCAAGAACTGCGCAAGGAATCGGATGTACCGATTATTATGCTGACGGCTTTGGGGGATGTGGCCGACCGGATCACCGGGCTGGAATTGGGGGCAGATGATTATGTGGTGAAGCCCTTTTCCCCGAAAGAGTTGGAAGCGCGCATTCGTTCGGTGCTGCGGCGGGTGGACAAAAACGGCGGTTCCAGTAGCATCCCCAGCTCCGGCGTGATCACCATCAACAACATCAAAATTGATACCAACAAGCGGCAGGTTTATAAAAATAACGAACGCATCCGGTTAACCGGCATGGAATTTAGTCTATTGGAACTGTTGGTGGGGCGTTCGGGAGAGCCTTTTTCCCGCACGGATATTCTCCAGGAAGTGTGGGGCTACACCCCGGAGCGGCATGTGGATACCCGGGTGGTGGATGTGCATATTTCCCGGTTGCGTGCCAAGTTGGAAGATGACCCCAGCAACCCGGATTTAATCCTAACGGCGCGGGGCACCGGTTATCTGTTTCAACGCATTACCGATGTGAATAAATCCGATTAGCTCCAGGACTAATCCCACAACCACCGGCCGGGGTTGAAGCGGTACTGCGGGTCAAATTGGTCTTTCACCCGGCGCATCAGGGCTAAAGCATTTCCCCGCACATCCCAACGGTCGGGCAGGTCTGGCCCGGCTACCACACTGACAAACCCCTGGGGATGGACGAATTGCCGGATTTGTTGCACCAGTTCCGGGAAATGGGGGGGAACGGCCGGCCACAGGCACCGCCCCAGCCCCACGCCACTGTGCAGTTGCAGCCAGGCGGACGGGGCAATCTCCTGGAGATCAGCCGCCAGGGCGACCGTCTGGGTGGGCAATACCCCGATTTTTAACAACGCCTGGGGTTGCGTTGGCGGCAGACTGAAT
>CALHCP010000030.1 GCA_937936705.1 uncultured cyanobacterium
GAGCAATTACTGGTTGATCCGGAAACCCGTGCCCGCATGTCCCAAACCGGTCGGGAGATCGCCGTCAAAGAGTACAATCTCGCCCTGCAAGCGCAAAGATATATCGAACTTTACCAACAGGTGCTGGCTAATTTTGCCCAGGGGTAAGATTGTAACAAACCGTTACTTGCCTCTCAGGTGGGGTACGCTGCCCGGTAAAATCACAGGGGAATAGCAAAGTGTTATTAGGAGCCGTGTCATGACAGTCAAGGCCAGTGGCGGGAGTCCCGTAGTCCAACCCCAGCTTTTTCGGACGGTGGGGGTGGAAACCATTGCCCAGGCGGAGCAGGAAGACCGTTTCCCCAGTCTGACGGAATTGCAACAGTTGGAAACTTATTTGGCTTCAGGGCAACAACGGCTGGATGTGGCTGCGGTGTTGACCAACAATTCGGAATTGATTGTTTCCCGGGCGGCGAATCGGATTTTTGTGGGGGGTTCGCCGATGGCCTACCTGGAAAAGCCGCCGGAAGCCAGTCCCATGGGAATGGACGGGATGGACACCAAAGAGGCCATGAAGTTGGGCACGGCGTTTTATGTGGAAAGCCAAGGGGGATTTTTTGAGGGGATCCGCAACATCTTCAGTGCCGCCGGGGGCGATATTCCCGCCGGTTTTCAACCGATTAATATCTCCCGCTACGGTGCCAGCAATATGCAGAAATCGCTGCGGGATTTGAGTTGGTTTTTGCGCTATATCACCTATGCCATGGTGGCAGGCGACCCCAATATTTTGACGGTGAATGTGCGGGGGCTGCGGGAAATCATTGAAAAAGCCTGCTCGACGGCGGCGACGGTGGTGGCGATTAAGGAAATGAAACGGACGGCAGTGGGGTATTTCCGTTCGGAACCGACCGTGCAGCAAATGGTGGAAAGTTATTTTAATGTGGTGCTGAATGAATTTATCGCACCCACCCCATCGAATAAGGTGCGCCAACGTCCGTCCGGGGATTTACAAGGGTTGGAATTACCCCAAGTTTATTATGCGGCCACGGTGGGACGACCCCGTTATGCGATGAAGCCGGGGCTGTCGGAATTAGAGAAAAAGGAGGTGATCCGGGCGGCCTATCGGCAGGTGTTTGAACGGGATATTGTCAAAGGCTACAGTTTGGGTATTTCCGACCTGGAATCGAAGGTAAAAAATGGCGAAATTTCCATGAAGGAATTTATCCGCCGGTTGGGGAAATCGCCGCTGTATCGCCAGCAGTTTGTGGAGCGGTTTGTCAACAGCCGGGTGGTGGAACTGGCCTTCCGGCATTTCTTGGGGCGGGGAATTAGCTCGCGGGAGGAATTTAGCCGCTATTTCAGCATTATTTCTGAGGGGGGAATCAACCGTTTGGTGGATGCCTTGGTGGATTCCCGCGAGTACGGCGATTACTTTGGGGAGGAGACCGTGCCCTACCTGCGGAAGTTGGGGATTGAAGCCCAGGAGTGCCGCAACTGGGGGGCGCAGATTGACTTGTTTAATTACAGTGCGCCGTTTCGCAAGGTGCCGCAGTTTGTCACCTTGTTTGCGGGCTATGACCGACCCCTGCCGGATCGTCATGCCTACGGGGTGGGGAATGACCCGTTGGAGATTCAGTTTGGGGCGATTTTCCCGAAGGATACGGTCAGTCCCAAGGCGGCACCGGCTCCCATCGGTAAGGATGTGCGGCGGATTTTGATCCGCAACGGGGCGGGGATTACCAACCAGGTCAGTAATCCGGCAGCGCGGGCGGAAGCGCCCGGTTCTTTGGGGCCCAAGGTGTTTAAGCTGACCCAGACCCCGCGTACCGGCAATCGGGCGGCAGGTACCCAGTCCAGTGTGCGCTTTAGCGAAGTCTCGACCCAGGCGGTGATTCGGGCGGCCTATCTGCAGGTGTTTGGGCGGATGGTCTATGAGGGGCAGCGGCAAAAGTTGGCGGAAATCAAGCTGGAAAACGGGGAAATTTCCGTGCGGGAGTTTATCCGGCAGTTGGCGCGTTCGGATGTGTTCCGGGATTTGTACTGGAGTAAGCTGTACGTTTGTAAGGCGGTCGAGTACATCCATCGCCGCTTGCTGGGACGACCCACCTACGGGCGGCAGGAGTTGAATGCCTACTACGATATTTGCGCCAAAAAAGGTTTTTACGGCCTGATCGATGCGCTGATCGAAAGCCCGGAATACACGGAAGCGTTCGGCGAGGATACGGTGCCCTACGAACGTTACCTGACGCCCCAGGGGTTGGCCTTGCGGGGGCTGCGTCCCGGGACGATTGGGGATTTGGGGGTGACGGTGACGCCGGAGACAACGCCGCGGTTTGTGGAGTTGGGGACACCCGCCAATCTGCGCACGGCGCCCGATATTGCCTTCCGGGTGAACCAAGGGGTGACCAAGGAGCGGGAGCAAACCAAGGTCTTTAAGCTGACCAGTACGACCGATAAGGTGGCGCTGGCGCAGGTGATCCGGGCGGCCTACCGGCAGATTTTTGAGCGGGATATTGAACCCTACGTGGTGGGCAATGAGTTCAGTGGCTTGGAAAGCCGCTTGGGGAACGGCGAGATTACCGTGCGGGAGTTTATCATCGGGTTGGGGCAATCCGACCTGTACCTGCGGGAATTTTACACGCCTTATCCCAATACGAAAGTCATCGAATTGGGCACTAAGCATTTCCTGGGACGGGCGCCCCAAAATCAAGCGGAGATCCGCCGTTACAACCAAATTCTGGCGACCCAGGGGATGAAAGCCTTTATCGAGGCGATGGTGGGCAGTCGGGAATACGCCGAAGTTTTTGGGGAGGATGTGGTGCCCTACCGGCGTTATCCCACGCTGCCGGCGGCCAATTTCCCCAATACGGAACGGCTGTACAATCGCCTCACCAAGCAGGACGATTCTCTGGTGGTGCCGAGCTTCAAGCCGGGAGCCGGGTTTTAGGTGTTCCACCCGCAAATTTGGGTTTTGTTGGGCGGCCGCTTCCTCGCCCAGTTGGGAAGCGGCTTTACCTTGTTTTATGCGCCGATTGGGTTTGTGAATCAGGTGGGGTTGAGTGCCACCCAGGTGGGGATCGGTCTGGGCGCTATGGCCTTGAGTGGCATGGTCGGCCGGATCGCCGGGGGCTGGGGCAGTGACCGCTGGGGACGTAAACGGGTGCTGCTTGGGTCGGCGGGGATTTCCGCCTGGGGCTGTGCGCTACTGGCGGGTGCGGATGATTTTTTCAGTTTTACCTGGGGCAATTGGGTGCTGGGGCTGGGGGTGGGTTTGTACTGGCCGGCCAATGAGGCTGCTGTGGCGGATTTGACTGCCCCTGACCAACGCCAGGAAGCCTATGCCTTGACCCGCAGTGCCGATGCGGTCGGGTTGGGGCTGGGGGTGGCCTTGGGGGGCGTTTGGGTGGGGGAATTATTTCGCTGGTTGTTTATCATTAACGGGGTTACCTTTATCTTGTTTGGGGTAATCGTGATTCTGGGGTTACGGGAAACCTACGCCCAAAGGACTCCTCGTTTGGGGAATATGGGGAGCATTTTGCGCCAGGAGCAAACCCTGCAATTTTATGTAGTCATTAACGTGATATTTACTTTTTTCCTGGCCCAAACCAACAGTGCCTTACCTCTATATTTGAAAAATTTTGTGGGGGCACAGGGATTATCCGATTTACAAATCACGGCGTTTTTTACCCTGTTTGTTTTAGTTACAGCCGCCCTGCAGATGCCGGTGATCCGTCTGACCCGCCCCTTGGGGTTAGTCGGCACTTTACGGTTATCGGCGCTGTTTTGGGGGGTGGGCTTTGCGGCCGTTGGATTGACGGGATTAACCCATCTCCCCGCTTGGGTGGGGTTATCCCTGTTGGCGGTGGCGACGGCGGCCTATTTGCCGACGGCTTCGACCTGGGTGGCGCAACTGGCGCCTGCCGAATTGCGCGGCACCTATTTAGCCATCAATTCCCTGTGCTGGTCTGTCGGGTATCTGCTGGGGCCGCCGGTGGGGGGCTGGTTTCTGGATTTGCCCCGCCCGGCCGCCGATGGTCTGTGGGGGTTATTGGTCTTGTTGGCGGCGGCGGTGGCGGGCGGTCTATCCCGTTTGCCTGAGACTGCTGGCTGATCTGGGCAGAGCGGGTATAATGCAAGTAATCTTATGCCGGAGAACCATCCCCATGGCTGGCAAAAAATCCTGTGTTTTGGTGATTGATGACAGCATTATGATCCGCAAAATGGTGGTGGATTTGCTGGAAGACCAATTCAAAGTGGTGGAAGCCCGCAATGGCCGCGAGGGTATCCGCCTGGCCAAAGAGCATCAACCGGATGTGATTTTGCTGGATTTTGTCATGCCGGAATTGGATGGGTATGAAACCCTGCAACTCCTGCAAAGGGATGTTACGCTCCAAAAAATCCCCGTCATTATGATGTCCGGTCTGCCGGATGAAGTGGCGAGTAAAGTACCCCAGCCCTTTGTGGGGTTTGATTTTTTGGAAAAACCGTTTCAAGCGGAAGATTTACATCAGCATATCAATAAAGCCCTCACCGGCGAATTCCAGGTGGTGCCCGCTCCGGTGGCTGCCACGGAAATGCAGGCGTTGACCAATAAACTGATCAATATCGAAACCCTGCTGATTCAAGGGATTGAGGGGCTGGTACAGCGGCAAATCGTCTCCCGCTTGGTGGAACTCGATGCCCAGGGGGAAGCCCAAGAACAGCGCTTGGCAAGTTTAGAAACGCGGGTGGAGCGGTTGCAGTTACAATTGGATCAACAAAGTAAAATTCTGCTGAATATTGTGGGTGAAATCCAACAGTTACATACCTTACTGAATCGGGTGAATCATGTCCGCTCCTGAGACGGTGCGAGCGTTGCTCACGGATGAAGATTGGGGACGGCGGTTGCATGGCGTGGAACAGTGTCGGCAATTAAGTCCGGCCGCTGCCCTAAATTTACTTAAAACCGTGCTCACGGATCGCAACGCCCGGGTGCGGTATGCCGCCGTCAGTCAATTGGGCAATATGACCGGGCTGACCCCAGACCAGAAACAGGAATTGTTGCCCTTGCTGCGGGAGCGGTTGGCCGGGGATAGTGAAGCGGATGTGCAGGCGGCGGCGGCGGATGCCCTGGCGGGGTTGGGGTTGACCGCTGCTTACGAAGATTTGGAGCGTGCCTATCGGGAAAGCCCGGAATGGCTGGTGAAATTCAGTGTCGTGGCCGGGCTGGGGGTATTGGGCGATGCGCGCGCCTACCCTTTGCTGTTGGAGGCGTTGGCTGCGGAGATTGACCTGCTGAAATTGGCGGCGATTGGGGCATTGGCGGATTTGGGGGATGTGCGCGCGGTTGCCCACTTGGGCGAGTTGGTGCAGGATCCGGATTGGCAGGTACGGTTACGGCTGGCGCAGGCGCTGCGCCGTTTGGATGGTGCCGAGGCGCAATCCCTACTGGCCACCTTGGCGCAGGATCCGGTAGCTGCGGTGGCTCAGGCGGCCCAGGGCTAGAATGAACCGCATTGGGGGAGAACGGCCGCCCTCGATTTTGCCAAAACCTGGGATTCGTTATAACCTAATGAGGAGTGTGAGGAATCGTAGCCGTTTGCTGAATCATTATTCATGACCCCTATGTCGTCTCCCCCCGACAGTCCTGCCCAGACCGGCCTGTCCTTCCTGGTTATCACCACTCCCGAGGGCACTCGCAAGGTTCCCTTGCTGGCCGAACGATTACTTTTGGGGCGGCATCCCACCTGTGATATTGTCGTCGAAGAATCGGTGGTTTCCGGTCGGCACGCGGAGCTGGAGCGACAACCCGATGGCAGTTACAAAATTATTGACCTCAACAGCAGTAATGGGCTGATTTATGAGGGTCAGCGGGTGCAACAGCATGATTTGCACACGGGCGATGTCCTGAGCATCGGCAATCGGGTCACCCTGGGTTATCAGGTGGTGGTGCCGGATCAACCTGCCACCCGGCAAAATAGTCAAAACGATAGCGGTAAAACCGTATTGCTGGGGGATACGCCGCTCCCCGTTGCCAGTACCGAACCGGCCATTTTAGATTTGCGGGGGCGGCAGGTGTTGACCATCGGCCGTGACCCCCACAACGGCCTGGTGATTGACCACCCCACCGTGTCCCGTTGCCACGCCCGCGTCGAGCGCAAAGACGGCTCTTTTGTCATTACCGATTTGGGTTCCACCAACGGTACCTTCGTGAACGGTAAACCGATTCACACCCCCTTTGTCCTCCGCACCGGCGATACGATTCGGATCGGGTCCCATTTGTTGGTATTAAATATCAACGAAACCCTGGTGCAAACCAATGAGGTTGGCAATCTACGCCTGGATGCCCTGAATTTGACCAAGGTGGTGAAATCGGGCGCGCAGGTGCTCAACGGGGTATCGGTGTCGATTATGCCCCGCGAGTTTGTGGCCATTTTGGGCCCTTCGGGTTCGGGAAAATCCACCCTTTTGGATAGTTTGAACGGTCTGCGGCCTGCCACCGGCGGCACGGTGATGGTGAACGGGGTGGATCTGTACCGCAATTTCAACGCTTACCACAGCGAAATCGGCTACGTGCCCCAGAAAAACATCATTCACGAAGAACTCACCGTGGCTCAGTCGTTGGATTTTGCCGCCCAACTGCGGATGCCGGCGGATACCCGTCCTGAGGAACGCCAGCGGCGGATCAACGAAGTTTTGAGCGAATTGGGGTTAAGCCAACGGCGGGATGTGCTGGTGAAAAACCTCAGCGGCGGTCAACAGCGGCGGGTGTGTATTGGGGTGGAGTTGCTCACCAAACCCAGTTTATTTTTCCTGGATGAAGCCACCTCCGGGCTTGACCCCGGTACGGAAACCGACATGATGGAACTGCTGCGCCAGTTGGCCGACCAGGGGCGGACAATTTTGCTGATTACCCATGCCACCCAGAATGTCGCCCTGTGCGACTTGGTCATCTATATGGCGGAAGGGGGGCGGGTGGCCTATTTTGGCCCGCCGGAGGAATTGGTGCCCTACTTTCTGGAGCATTTTGCGGCAGCGCTGGCGGGGTTTGAAATTCGCGATATTACCGGGATTTATCGGGCGTTAGACCGGGAGAAAAATCCCCGTGCTCCCACCGCCGTCCAACTCCAGGAAACTTATCTGGCCTCGGCGCAGTACCGCAAGTACGTCCTGGAGCGGCAAGAGTCGTTACGGCAAATGGCCAAACCCCAAACCTCGGGTTTACGACCGAAAACTCCCCAGAAACCGGTGATGAGCGGCGGTATCTCCGCTTGGCGGCAGTTTTTGATTTTACTGCAACGGAATGTGGCCATTTTGCGCCAGGATATGGGGACGTTTGCGCTGATTTTACTGACCCCGATTCTATTAGGAATGTTGGATTTTATCGCCTGGAAAAGGGATATTTTTAACACCGATACGGGGGATGCGGCGCAGTCCATGACGATGCTATTCGTCAGTGCTTTGATTGCCGTGTTGATCGGTGAATTGACGACGATGCGGGATTTGGTGAAGGAGGTGGAAGTCTATCGCCGGGAGCGGATGGTGGGCTTGAAACTCCTGCCCTATATTGCTTCGAAGGTGGTTTTGGCATTGATTTTTGCCGCCTATCAAGGGGCGGTCTTTTTATTGGTGAAAAAACTGGCGGTGGACATCCCCGGCGGCTGGGATGTGGTGGGACAAATGTATATTACTTTTGCCTTGGCCACCTTCGGCGGCATGGTGATGGGGTTGCTGGTTTCGGCTTTGGCTCCCAATCAGAACATGGCGCCTTTGTTGAGCATTTTATTCTTGGTTCCCATGATTATTTTCAGCGGCGGGATTCAACCGGTGAGTGGTATGGAGGGTGGGGCGAAGTTACTCGCTCAGGTATCGGTGATCCGCTGGCCTTACGAGGCGTTGGTCAGTTTATCGGGCATGGGGCGGGATTTGATCCAAGACCCCTGTTGGCAGCAGGATGCGGAGGCTCGTAAAGCCTTAACCAGCGCAGCCTTGCAGGAGTGCCAATGCTTGGGTGCCAATGTGTTTCGCCGGTGTGAATTTCCGGGGATTCGTAGCCGCTACAATGCGGCGGTGGATGAGCCGGAGCCGGTCAAACCCAAGAAACCGGCGGAACCGGGGGATGTGCCGGATAATCCCGCCGATTTTCCCGCCTTCCGAGATCGGTTGCGGGCGTATCAAGACCAGATGAAAGTTTATCAGCAACAGATCACGGCTTGGCAGGACAAATTCACGGATTGGCAGCAGCGGCGCAGTCGGTCAATCAACGAAGCCGAGGGATTGCTCGATACGTTTCGCAAGGATCACGGGGCTTTATTCAACGCGGATGTCCAGAGCAGTTGGCGCAATTTGTGGTTCTTGATCCTGGCGATGTTGGCGGCTGTGCCCTTCTTGCAAAAACGCCGGGATATGGTGTAGAAAAATCCCCCGGGGTTCGCCGGGGGACTCATAAGCATAAAGTCTAGTTTTTGTACTTCACCGAACACCCGTAGGGTTGGGTGGTACTGGGGTTAACTTTTTGCCCCGCCATTATCTGCTGCATGGCGGTACGGACAAAATTATTCGCCTTGGTCACATCTCGATCCGGCAAACTGAGGGCATCATCAATGGCGCCCATGTACTGCAATTGCCCCGCTTTGTCAATCACAAACATATGGGGTGTGGTGCGGGCACCGTACAACCGCCCCAACGTCCCCTCCGGATCCAGCAGGACGGCGGTAGGGGTCGCTTTGTTTTGCTTGAGCACCGCATTGGCCTGTTCGGCGTTCACAAACCCCTGTTGCCCCGGCGCAGAGGAGACCACGGAGAACCACACCGCGCCTTTCGCCTGAGCCTCCTGCTGCAGTTTTTGCATATTGCCCGACCGGTAATGTTTGACCACAAAAGGACATTCATGGTTCGTCCATTCCAAAATCACCAGCTTGCCTTTGTGGTCGCTCAAACGGACGGTCTGACCGGTGCTGGTCTTGGCGGTAAAGTCCGGGGCAGGACTGCCCACCCGCACGGTAGCCGAGGCCTTGATAGTACTGGCAACCCCCCCGGTCACCAGCAGGGCGGCGGTGGTGGGAATCAGCCAAGCGAAACGAGACATGGTTAACCTCCTAGTTGGGACGACAACAACTCCGTGACCTGAGCCACACTCAGCCGACTCGGCCACACCACCGGGGGCTGATTCCCCCCTGGATACAGCACATATAGAGGCACGCCACTGCGGCCAAATCCCTGTAAAACTTGGGTAATCTCCGGATTCCGACGCGTCCAATCCGCCTTGAGCAACGTGATCCCGCGCTGCCGAAACGCCTGCTGCACGGCCGCTTGACTCAACACCAGCCGTTCATTCACCTGGCAACTGACACACCAAGCCGCCGTAAAATTCACAAACACCGGTCGCCCTTGCCGGCGTAATTCCGCGAGGCGGGCGGGGCTGAAGGGTTCCCAAACCGGGGTAGGGGTCGCCTGCATCCCGGCGGGCGTTGGAGCGACCACACCCTGACTATCGGGTAACCGGGCGGGCAAAGTGAGACAAAAGCCCACAATTAACAACGTACTAAAAATACTCACCTTACGCCAGCCGGAATGGGTTTGGGCATAACCATAAATCCAAGCCGCCAACCCCAACAGCAGCAACCCGGTCAACCCCACCGCCAAGCCATCCGTGCCCGTCTGTAGGGTCAATACCCAGAGTAACCAAGCTGCCGCTCCGTACAAAGGAAATGCTAATAATTGCGGTAAGGTGTGCATCCATGCTCCCGGTCGCGGCAGCCAGCGGCGCCAACCGGGGACAAAACACAACCCCACGTAGGGAAGGGCAAACCCCAGCCCCAAACTGGCAAACACCCCCAACGCCGCCCCGGTCGGTAAAGTCAAGGCCGCCCCAATCGCCGTTGCCATAAAGGGAGCCGTACAGGGAGTGGCCGCCACCGTTGCCAGCACACCGGTAAAAAATTCCCCCGCATAGCCCGGGCGTGCCGCCAGTTGTTGCCCCGCGCCCGTCCAACCCATGCCCACGGTAAACACCCCGGACAGGTTCAAGCCCACCAGAAACAGGACCGCCATCAGCAACAGCACCATTCCCGGCGATTGCAACTGGAAGCCCCACCCCAACTGTTGCCCCCACCCCCGCAGCAGCAACAAGCCTCCCGCCAAGGCCAGAAAACTCACCAGTACCCCCGCCCCATAGCACAGCCCCCCCAGGCGCACCTGCCGCGCCGATTGCCGGGTTTTCTCGGCCAATTGCAGAGTTTTGAGGGATAAAATGGGCAAAACACAGGGCATGACATTCAGGAGCAAGCCGCCCAAGAACCCCAACCCCAAAATTTGTCCCCAGTTCTCCGCCCGGTTGGGTAATGCTCCCGGTTGCGCCGCAACGGTATAGGCTTGGCTGCCCTGCCCTGTCGTCAGCACAACCACCCCGGCCACCGTCGTCAAATCGGCTTGGTAACCCCGTTGCAGGGTCAATTCGGTTGTCTGCGCCGTACTGCGCAGGGTTTGGGGAGCCGCATAGGTAATCACCCCGTCCGCGTAGGGGAAAAAGACCGCCGCCTGCACCCGTCCGATGGGTAAGGATAAAGTCAGATTCTCGCCGTCCACCCCATACACCACCGGCCAAGGAGCCGGCTGGGGATGTTGGCGCCGCGCCTGCTGAAATGCCGCAGCCACGGCCGGATTCAGGACAGCATTAGCCGCGACGGGTAAGCTGAGCCGCAGCGACGTTGCTTCCGGGATGCAGTCCTCTTTACAGACCAACCAACTGGCTTTGGCCGGTAAATCCAGGGTTTGCCCCGCTCTCAGATGCGCCGGGGGGGTAATTTGGGTCAGGAGCAAGACCTGATTTTGATAACCAAAATTCATCAACGGGCCTACCGGCAACCGTTCTGGATAAGGCCATTGCAGGGCGCCGGCGGTAAACCCCGGCGGCAATTGCCAATCTAAGCGCACCCGGTCGCCAGAGTCCCCCGGATTTTGCCAATAGACGTGCCAGCCCGGCGTCATTTGCAACTGTAAACCCACCCAAAAGGGTGTCCCCGGTTGCACCGCCGCAACCTCGCTGAGCAACTGCGCCTGCACATAGGGGGGCGGTGCCGCCTGCACCGGGAAAACAGGACCCAGCCAGCCCCAGACCAGCAGCAGTCCCAACAACATCAGGCGGAGTAACCGTTGATCCATCAAACTGAAAACGGAGTGTTACCTTACCCAACATGGTAGTCAGAAATAGATACGGACACCGGGGGCAGCCGGTTCAGATTTAGAATGGGCAACAGACGGTGGGGCGTGTTGCCGGGGGGAAGGGGATGGTTATTTTCGGGCGCTCCTGGCGGTGGGGGCAACGCTTTGGCAGTACGGTACTACTCTGGGGGCAGGTGTTGGTGCATCTACTCCGGGGGCGGGTACACCGGCGAAATTTGGTCATCCAATTAGAAGTGGTCGGACCGGAATCCCTGCTGGTGGTGCTCCTGACGGGTTTATTTGTGGGGATGGTATTTACGATTCAGGTGGCACGGGAATTTGTCCGGTTTGGCTCCGGGGATTTGGTCGGCGGGGTGCTGGCCTTAGCGTTGGTGCGGGAATTAGCGCCGGTGTTAACCGCCGTGATTGTGGCCGGTCGGGTGGGAGCCGCCTTTGCCGCCGAGTTGGGCACGATGCAGGTGACCGAACAGATTGATGCCCTTTATATGCTGAAAACCGAACCGGTGGATTATCTGGTTTTACCCCGGGTGCTGGCCTGTATTTTGATGGTACCGTTATTAACCGTGGTTGCTTTTGTGGTGGGTATCGGCGGTGGGATTGTCATTGCCAATCGCATGTACGACTTGAGTATTAGCCAATTTTTGGATTCCGTGCAACAGTTTATGGACGGCTGGGATATGCTCAAGGCACTCATCAAAGGTGCCATTTTTGGCATGTTGGTGGCGACGATTGGTTGTGGTTGGGGGCTGACGACTACCGGCGGTGCCAAAGGGGTCGGGCAATCCACCACTGCGGCTGTGGTGACCGGCTTGCTGGCTATTTTTGTGGCGGATTTCTTCTTGTCTTGGATGATGTTTCGGGGGGTGGCTACGGCGGGCTAATGGAAGTCAAAATCTGTGGGTTAACCCAAGTGCCCCAAGCCGTCGCTATTGCCCAAATGGGGGTAACGGCGGTGGGTTTGATTTGTGTGCCCACCTCGCCCCGCTATGTGACCCCGGCGCAACGATGGGCACTCAACCGCGCCCTTGCCGATTATCCGGTGTGGCGGGTCGGGGTGGTTGCGAATGTGCCTGTTTGGGAAGTGATTGCTATGGTCAAAACCGCCGGGTTCAATGCGGTGCAACTACATGGCGAGGAATCCCCCCGCGACTGTCAGATTTTACGAGAACATTTACCTGACCTCTTCCTCATCAAAGCGATGCGGGTGCGTAATGCCGAGAGTTTGGCGCAAATTCCTGCCTATGTGCCTTGGGTGGATCGGGTCTTATTGGATGCCTATCATCCCCAACATTTAGGCGGGACGGGCGTGGCCTGGGATTGGCAAATGCTGGGCGATCAGGTGCCAAAAGTGCCCTGGTGGTTGGCGGGGGGCATGACTCCCGAAAACTGTCAAGCGGCGATCGCCCAAACCCATCCCCAAGGAATTGATGTGTCCAGCGGGGTGGAACACGCGCCGGGGATCAAGGATTTAGAGCGGGTCACACAGTTGCTGCAACGCATCAAAGGGCATTAAAAAAACCCCTGGACGGGGTTGGGTTGGGGCTTAATTTTGCGAACTGCCGCTTGAATGCGGGCGAGGGCTTGTTGCCGTTTGCGGGGGGTGCTTTTCCCCTGGCGTTTCCCGGGACGACCGCGGGGGTCAACCCGCCAACCTGCTTGTTTCATGGGGGGCACTTCCACGTAACATCACAATTCCGCCGGATACGACCCTCCATCAGCACACATGTTCCCTGGAGGTGCATAACCTCCGTCCTGGGTGGTCTGTGGGTGGCCAAGAAATCACCGCCCCGGCAGACAGCCAAGGCGGTTGACCCAAGGTTGATGCGAGGACAGGCAACTCTTTAGGGCACCTCTATTGATTGGAGCCAGCCGCAAATCATCTCGCTGGCATACCGAGTTAGGGAGAACCAACGTCGGGGGCTGCGCCCCTGCGACCGCTGTTCCGTAATTGATAGAGGTTCCCTCTCGTTAGGCTAACAACGGTTGAAAACCGTGTTTTACCGAGGCTGCCCCAATTTGCGCCATCTTCGCCAGCGTAATCTGATTGCGCCCCCAGGAAAAATTGGTATGCCACCCCTCAAATTCCAACAACATGGCCTCGGCAAAACAGGCAA
>CALHCP010000031.1 GCA_937936705.1 uncultured cyanobacterium
CCTGGCATCACCCGATTGATAAACGTAGGGAACAGGCCAGAAGTTGGCATAAACAACTTCAACCCAAAACCCACAGGCAGAAATGACCTGGGGTGCTGCAAAGGCAAAAGTTCCTGGCAGCAGGCGAGAATGCCGCCTCCCTCTCCGGTAACAGGATTGGGAAGCCGCTTATGGAAGCGAAGTGTCATGAGCGGAGCATTCACAACCGGGAATATCAGGGACGGGGAGGCGGGGGACACAGGGTTAACGAATTCAAAATCACCCCCAAAGAACTGCCCGCCATCATCGCCGCTGCCCCCGCCGGGGTCAAAGCCCAGCCCCAGGGTAAAAATGCCCCCGCTGCCCAGGGAATAGCAATGGCATTGTAGAGAAAGGCCCAAGCCAAGTTTTGGTAGATTTTCGCCAAGGTGCGGCGACTGAGTTCTAAGGCGGCAATCACATCCCACAGGTCATTGTGAATAAGCACAATCCCGGCGCTTTCCAGGGCGACCTGCGTCCCCCGTGCCATAGCGATTCCCACCTGAGCCGCCACTAGCGCTGGGGCATCGTTACTGCCATCGCCCACCACCGCGACCCGCCGCCCCTGCTGCTGCCATTCGGTCACCCACCGCGCCTTATCCCCAGGCAATAACCCCCCCTGAACGTGCTCCGGTGGTAATTGCAGGGTTTTGGCCAAATGCTCGACCACCTCCGGGCGGTCGCCACTCAATACCCGCACCTGAATACCCTGGTCATGCAATGCCTGTACCACTTGAGCGGCTTCCGGGCGCACCTGATCCCGCAGGAGGAAAACCCCCACCGGCTGCCCTGCTACCTGGAGAGCCACCGGGGTTTGCCCGGCTGCTAAGGTTACAGGCAGGGGATGAACCTCTGGCCAGCGTCCCAGAGTAACCGGATAACCCGCCACCACCGCCGTGACCCCGACCCCCGGTTCGGGATGGATATTCTCAATCTGCCAAGTGTAGCCGCTTTCGGGCGCTCCCTGCCGAATCCCCACCGCCAAGGGATGGGGACTGCCCCATTCCAACTGAGCCGCCAACTGCCACAGCGCTTGGGTGTCGGGCACCAAAGGATGGGGCGTGAGCAGTTCCACCCGTTCCACCTGCGGCTGCCCCCGGGTAAGGGTGCCGGTTTTATCAAAGACCACGCAATCCACCCCGGCCACCTGCTCCAAACTATCCCCGCCCCGGATCAACAGTCCCCGTTGGGCACCCCGCGTCAAACCCACCAAAATGGCCATTGGTGTTGCCAACCCCAGGGCGCAGGGACAGGCCACCACCAGCACGGCCGTCACCCGATGCACCGCCACCAACCAAGGATGCCCCAAATCCGGCCAAATGGCAGGCGCTACCCCTGCCCAAAACAGCAGCGTCACCCCCGCAATGCCCATCACTCCATAGGTAAACCAGCCCGCCACCCGGTCGGCAATGCCCTGGACAGGAGCTTTCCGGGTTTGCGCGGTTAAGACCAAGTGAATAATCTGGCCTAAACGGGTGGCACCGCCCACCGCGGTCACGGTCACTATCACCGGGTCGGTCAAATTCACCGTGCCGCTGTACACTTGATCCCCCGGCTGGCGGGTGACAGGCAAGGATTCTCCGGTCAACATCGCTTCATCCACCGCGGTCGTGCCTGCCGCGATGACCCCGTCCACCGGCAGGGATTCTCCCGGCTCCACCCGTACCTGCTGCCCAACTCGCACCTGCGTTAACGGCACCGGTTCCCAGACCCCCTGGGGAGATAGTAGCCGCGCCGTTAGCGGTTGCAGCGCCACCAACGCCTGCAAGGCTCGCCCCGCCCGTTGCCGTGCCCGCAATTCCAAGGTTTGCCCCACCAGCATCAGGGCGACCACCATCACCACTTCGTTAAAAAACCGCTCCCAGCCCAACTCCGGCCACAGCCCGGCGATGATCCCGGCCAGGTAGGCCACCGTCACCCCTAACCCCACCAGGGTGTACATGGTCGGCGCTCCCCGGCGCCAGCTTTGCCAGCCCGCCAGCAACATACCCCGCCCCGGAAACACCAGGGTGAGGGTCGCCCACAGCCCCTCCGTCAGGGGATGATGCAGCCAAGGCCAGTGGTGATGCCCCCACGGCAGATGCCCTAAAGCCGACAGAGCCAGCAAGCCCACGGCCACCATCAGATGCCCGGTCGTTTGGCCGGTGGCAGATACCGGTATATCCCAAAGGGTATGGGGTTGTGCCGGAAAGCCCTTCTGGGTGAGAAACTGTGCCAATTTTTCAGGTATAACCTGCGTGGCATCCCCCACCACCTGCGCCTGCCGGGTCGCGAAATTCACCGTCACAGCCAACACCCCCGGATAACTGCATAAATACTGTTCCACCGAGCGCACACAGCCCCCACACTTCATACCCTCGATGTCCAGTAAAATCTGTTGCGTTGCCGGAACGTCAGGAATGGTGGCAGTCATCAGGGAATAATCCGTGATTCAAATGGCACGTACTTCCAGTTTAACCGGCAGCCTTTTGCCCCCACCGTAGCGTAACCGTAGCTTTAGATTGGTTTAATATCCGTGCCCGCCTTTAGATGTCTGGCATGTCATCGGGTCACCTCTATTCACCGGAGCCAACCCAAAATCATCTCACCGGCATACCGAGTTGATGGAGAACCCTAGTCGGGGGCTGCGCCCCGGCAACCGCTCATTCTGAGTCAATACAATGCGAATAAATAGAGTTTTCCAGCGGTTAGAAGAAGAGTCGAGCCATCGCACCAGGGATGAAAGCTGGGACAGTTTTGCCCTCACCCCAGCCTCTCTCCCTCACTTGCCAAGTCATACTCATTATGAGTATGATTTAGACAGAATGGATTCAACAGGTGCAGAATGCGGATCATGGATTTACCGCTGGATCAGATTCAGCGGCCTTTGCCTCGGCGTACCGACCCGGAGAAAGTGCAGCAGTTGATGGCTTCGATTGCTGCTATTGGGCAACAGGAACCGATCGAGGTGCTGGAGATCAACGGTCGCTATTATGGGTTTTCCGGCTGTCATCGCTACGAAGCGATGCAACGGTTGGCGTGTCCCACCATTCGCTGTCGGGTGCGGCGGGCGCCCCCGGAAGTGTTGCGGCTCCATCTGGCCTGATACCATCGAGAGACGAACCCGGCATTGCATTGTTTTTATTGTTTTTTAGGAGTATCCAACCATGCCTACCCAAGTCAAACCGACGTTATATGCGACCCGGCTGGATTTGACCGCCGAGGTGCGGGCGCAGGTGATTGAGATTTTGAACCAAGCCCTGGCGAATACCTTTGACCTGTACAGCCAGACCAAGCAAGCCCATTGGAATGTGAAGGGGTCGGATTTTTTTGCCCTGCATGAACTCTTTGACGAGATGGCCGGCGAAATCCTCGCCTATGTGGACGACTTGGCCGAGCGGGTGACCGCCTTGGCGGGGGTTGCCCTGGGCACCGTGCGGATGGTGGCGCAGGCCTCCCAACTGGCGGAGTATCCTGGCGATGCGGTCACGGGCAAAGACCATTTAGTTGCCCTGGCGGAGCGCTATGCCCAGTACGCCAAGTTTATCCGGCAGGCCATTGACCAAACCGATGCCTTGGGGGATGCGGACACGGCGGATTTGTTCACCGGCATTTCCCGCACGGCGGACAAACGCTTGTGGTTCTTGGAAGCCCATCTGCACGGTTAAGTTCAGCCGAGAACGGGTTATCTCCAGGGGGGGGTAGCCCGTTGCCGGTGGTAAGGTAATAAATAACAGAATCATCGGTTGGAGAAGGCAGACCGCCATGACACGCTGGGTTGGCTTCGTATTGGTGTTGTTGCTCACCTGGAGCGGGTTTTGCCAACCCGGTTGGGCGGGGTTACGGGATGACCGTTTCGATGGCAATATCTTTGCCTTGTACGCGGGCAATGGGTCTTTAGTCCCCCCCCGGGTTACCCTCAAAGAGGCATTGGCCACTCCTGAACGTCCGGCGATGCTGGTGTACTACCTGGATGACAGCCGGGATTGTAAAGTTTTTGCCAGTACCGTATCCCAAGTGCAACGTTTTTATGGCCGGGCGATCGACATTATTCCCATTACCGTAGATAGCCTGTTGCCCACCCCATCTCCTGACCCGACCGACCCGGTTACCTACTACCGGGGGCGAGTGCCGCAGGTGGTGCTCCTGGCAGGCAAGGATGGGGAAAACCATATTCTTTTGGATGAAATCGGTCAAGTCTCCCTGAATCGTTTGGATGAAACTCTGGCGAATTGGTTTGGCATCCCGCCCCGCCAGCCGGTACCCGTTGCCCCCCAACAATTCAACGAAGTCAATGTGGAACTGGCACCATCGTAAAATAAACCAGGTGGTGGAGCTGCGGTGATGAATCTAATCCGTATTGGGGCGATCGGCAAACACGTTTTTTTAGAACTCTTGCGGGAACGCCTGCTGTATTTAGCGGGATTATATGCGATTGGTTTGGTGGCCGGCGGAGCCTTAATTACCGAAGTAGCGGCGGCCACAGAAAATAAAATCATCACTGATTTTGGTCTGGCGATGATGTTGATTTTTGGGTTGGTAATTGTGATTTTTACCACCCCCAACTTATTGGCGAGAGAAGTCGAAAAACGCACGATTTTTATTGTCATTGCCAAACCGATTAGCCGTTTGGAATTGGTAGTGGGTAAACATTTGGGTTTGTTGGGTGCCCTGGCTGTATTGCTGGTCGTGATGGCCGGGCTGTACCTGGGTTATTTATCTATTCTGGATATTTCCTACCCGTTGATACCGATTTTAACAGCGATTGGTTTGATGCTCATCGAGTTGGCATTATTGACAGCCGCGGCGTTGCTGTTTAGTGTTTTTACCAGTCCCTTAATTGCTATTTTTCTCACCTTGGCGACATTTTTTATTGGTCATTTGAGCGCGGATGTGATTACTTTGGGGCGGGTGATTCGCAATCCTCAGTTATTGGCTATACTAAAGGGCTTTTTCTTGGTCGTCCCTGACCTGTCTCGTTTGGATTTGAAAAACACTGCCGTTTACGGCTTATTACCCGACGCGGGGGTGTTAGGTGCCAGTGTGGTCTATGGTATTTTATACACGGTATTTTTATTGGCGTTAACCGTGTTTATTTTTGCGCGCCGGGAATTTTAGGGAGCTCAATGATCGGGTTTTATCCATGAATGTTTTACACATCAACCAGTCGGATTTAAGCGGAGGGGCAGCCATTGCCGCCTACCGTTTGCATCAAGGGTTACTGCAGCAGGGGATGGCATCAAAACTTTTAGTTGGACAAGTGACTCAATCTCACCCCCTGGTTGCACCGACACCGATCATGCCGTTCCGTAAAAAATTAAAAAATCTTGCCGATGCCCTGGGCTTGAACTATGTTACCCAATGGGGAACCGGAGCAATCCAGAAACACCCCTTTTACCAAGCAGCCGATGTACTCAATTTCCATAACCTGCATGGGGGGTATTTTAATTATTTATTTTTACCGCAGTTGACGCAAACTAAACCCGCCATTTACACCCTGCATGATATGTGGAGTTTCACCGGGCATTGTGCTTATAGTTTCGACTGTGACCGCTGGCAAAAAGGCTGTGGTCGGTGTCCCTACCCCGATACTTACCCTCAGATTAAACGAGACAGCACTGCGATCGAATGGAAATTAAAACACTGGGTCTATCATCACGCTCGTTTAACCATTGTGACTCCCAGTCAATGGTTAATGAATCAAGTTAAACTGAGTATGTTAAATCACTTGGATATCTATCATATTCCTAACGGCATCGATCTCCAAATTTACCGTCCTTTGCAACCGGAAATATGCCGCAACTTTTTGGGTATCAACCACAAAAAATACGTTTTACTGACTTCGTCTCTGAATTTTTATGATCCCAGGAAAGGGAGTGACCTACTCATTCAGGCGTTAAATTTATTGCCCGGCGCTCTTAAATCCGCAGCTATTTTACTGACAATGGGAAGAGCCGGTGATGCGTTAGAAAAAGAGGTAGATATGGAGGTTTACTCGCTGGGATATATCCATTTAGACCGCTTAAAAGCAGGGATTTTTTCGGCGGCGGATTTATTCATTTTTCCCACCCGGGGTGATATCTTTGGCTTGGTTGCTCAAGAAGCGATGGCCTGTGGTACGCCGACCGTTGCTTTTGATGTTGGTGGTGTTTCTGAACTGGTGCGTCCGGGGATGACGGGGGCGTTGGCTGAGCCGGAAAATGCCCAGGATTTAGCCCAGAAAATTGAGCAATTACTGATTGATCCGGAAACCCGTGCCCGCATGTCCCGAAATGGTCGGGAGATCGCCATTAAAGAATACGATCTCGCCCTACAAGCGCAAAGATATATCGAACTTTATCAACAGGTGCAGAAAAACGCGATAAAATAAAAGTAATCGTTATAGAGTATCTAGTCCAATCGATGACTCAGGTTCCCAAGCCCAGTAAATTGCCGCAGTTGGACGAACCCAAACTCGGTTTTAATCTATATAGCGAACGGC
>CALHCP010000032.1 GCA_937936705.1 uncultured cyanobacterium
GTCCGATTGCTATATTTAAAACAATTTGCTTTCCGGGAGAAATGAACCTTGTTCACGCATCAGCAAATTGAAAAATTGATTTTTATTGACATAGAAACGGTATCCGGTTTGGCAGAGTTTTCAGCCTTGGAGCCGGAGATGCAGTTCTTTTGGGAGAAGAAAGCCCGCCAATATTACAAAGCCGAGAACGACCCCAATTTTGATGTCAACCGTTCTTATTCAGAAAAAGCCGGCCTATTTTCTGAGTTTAATCGAGTGGTTTGTGTTTCGTTTGGCTATATTCGATTTCAAGGAGGGCAAGCGCAAGCAAAAATTAAATCCATCTACAGCAAGGATGAAAAGGCGATTTTGTCAGAAACATCGGAACTTCTCAAGCAGGATAAACTTGCTGACTATCATCTATGCGGTCACAATATCAAGGAATTTGACTGTCCCACACTCGCCCGGCGGATGCTGATCAACGGTATTTTCCCGTTGCCCCCTAGATTAAATAATTACGGCAAAAAGCCTTGGGAAGTAAACCATATAGACACGATGGCATTGTGGAAGTTCGGGGATTTCAAAAGTTATACCTCCCTGGCGTTGTTATGTCATTTATTCAACATACCCAGTCCGAAAACTGATGTGGACGGCAGTCAAGTCACCAGCCTTTATTGGCAGCAGAATAGTGACCTCAAGGCGATTGCCGAGTACTGTCAAAAGGATGTGCAAGCAACCATGAATTTAGTCCTGCGTTTTGCCAATATGGAATTGCTCCGTGAAGAGAACGTTGTCATGGAGAACCTATAGACTCTATCACCCATTCCTTTTACCTTTTAGTAAATGCTTAGTAAACGCCGGGAATGAGTTTTTTCACCGCCTGTTGATACTGAGAGTATTCAGGAAATTTGGCAGTTAACCACTGCTCTTCGCGGGCGGCTTTGCGGTCGAAAAAGATGAATAAAATCATCACCCCCAGAGCATGGGTCACACTCATCCGCCAACAGGCATAGGCCAACGCCAGGCAAATGACACTGCTATAAATCGGATGGCGCACCCAGCGATAAGCCCCCGTTTGGATCAAGCTGCCGTCATCCCTGGGGTGGGGCAAAGGCGTGAGATTTTCCCCCAAGGCAACCAAGCCCCCCACCCCTAAACCCAGGGCCAATAAGGCCAGCAAAATGGCTCCGGTTGCCCGTACCCCGACCGGCAGCGCGCTCATCGGCATCACCGGCAGGAGCACAAACCCCAAACTCAAAACCGCCTGAGCGATCACCCAGTATTCCCCCCGCTGATTGCGCCACCAGTCGGCGTGAAAACCCCATTTTTCCCAGCTGTTCATCTTGAATCCCTTAACCCATGCCGACCTTTAACCCAGTAGTGCACCCACTGCTGCACCCATCCCGAGCGCCAGCGCCGGATGCTTTTTGAACCGCCCCACAACTAACCAGGTTAGCCCCAGCAAAACCATGTTAACCCCAAGGCGCAGGGGTTGTGACATCGGGAAAACCGAGGGCGCCAAGTGCACCGCCGCCGAGACCACCATCCCCACTACCGCCGGATTCACCCCGGCCAAAAAGTGTTTCACCGGTTGCAGATGACGGAATCGTTGATAAGAATGGGACAGGAGCAACATCAGCACCGTCGCCGGTAAAAATAACCCCAGGGTGGCAACCATCGCACCACTCCAGCCGCCGACTCGAAACCCGGCAAAAGTAGCAATAACCGCAATCGGCCCCGGGGTGAGTTGACTAATGGCCACACCGTCCAGAAATTCTGGTACGGTTAACCAATGCAGCTGGTCGATCAAGAGTTGTTTCAGGACAGGAATCAGGACAAACCCCCCGCCAAAAAACACTACCCCCACCTTCGAAAAGGTCAATCCCAGGGTCAGCCAATTCACGGTTGTGGCGGTGGCTAACGGCAAGTTATAGGGTAAGGCCGGCACAGTCGCCGGGATGAGTACCGCGGCGGCAGCGGCACCCCTTTTTGCGGCGTCAGCTTTAACATCCACCCCACGAAACCGGCCACCCCCAAAATCAAGACCGGATTGACCCGGGTTAAACTGCCGATACACCCCGCCCGTGCCAGACCCACGGCCACCCGCGAACCGATTGCCTTTTGCCCCATGGATGTGGCCGCCAGGAGAATGATGCCGATTACCACCGGGGCAACGCCCGCTAATACCCCCTGTAGGGAAGGGATTTGATGAAACTCAACGGAGGCAATTTTCCCAGTACTCTTGCCTATACGGATAATGGTTTAGAGTTTAGGGCAAACGATGTGGTATTGGGCGCTAAATCGGGTTCCTTTTATGCGGAGCAGACCCTAGTTTCGCAAATCCCCACACCGGCAACTTTGCGGTTTCGGGATATGCCACCGACCTCTGAGCTATCGTTGTTAAAAATCGGCTACCGTTACCGCTCTTTAGAAACCGGTCAATGGGTAGAAGAAACGATGGAATTTCGCCCGGTTCCCTTGGTTCTCTAGCCCTGGGGTGGGGGTGCCGGTGGTTTCGACCGGGTTGCGTCCGTTTTGACCACCGACTGAAACATGTGCCCCAATTCCATCGGGAATAGCACCACCGTATTGGAGGGGCTGGCGGCCAAGCCGTCAATAGTTTGTAGGGTACGCAACTCCAAGGCGATGGGGTTTTGCTGCATGAGTTTGGCGGCTTCGGCCAGGTTGATGGCTGCCATCCGATCCCCTTCCGCCTTGGTAATGGTGGCGCGTTTTTCCCGCTCGGCGGAAGCCTGGCGGGACATGACTCTTTTCAAATCTTCGGGCAGGTCAAAATCCTGGAGTTGGATCGAGTCCACCTGTAGCCCCCAATTTCGCACTTTTTCGCCCACGATCGAGGCAATTTGTTCTTGAATTTTCTCCCGTTCAGAAAGCAATTCGTCCAGGGATGAAGACCCCACCACATCCCGCAGAGCCGACTGGGCATACTGGGAAGTAGCAAACCGATAGTCCTGCACCCGCGTCACCGCCCAACCGGGGTTTTTCACACTCAAAAAGAGGGCGCCGTCAATCACCACCGGCACATTATCCTTGGTAATGGCGCGCTGCCGGGGAATGTTCAACACCTGCACCCGGGTGTCCACAAATCGCACCGCTTCCAAAATGGGCATGACATAAAAAATACCCGAACCCCGCACTTCCGAGAATTTACCCAGGGTCAAAATCACCCCTTTTTCCCACTCGGCAGCAACCCGCACCCCGCCGACAATTTGCCCCCAGATGGCCATGAGCACCACCGCCCCCCCCACTAAGGGGGTACGCCGTTCCAACTCTTTACCGATGTCCCCGGAGGCTCCCCACACCGAAAACAGCAGCAAGGGTGCAGCAACGACCCAGAAAAGCGCCCCCCGAATCGTTCCCCCCATCGAGACGTGCTCAACATAGGGACTGGCATAGACGCGCGACCCTTCCCGTTGGGTCGTAATTTCCGCATTAGTCATAATTACTTTTGCTGATGAGTTGTCAAGCAACGGTCACCAGTTTCAAGATAACATGACCGAAGCAACAGGCAGAGTTATTTCACAATTATTTCACGCAATGATTTCATGGCGGCTAAATTAAAGGGGTTGACACTCCCCGCACTAAAGTGACGGGGATTCTTGAACAGCCCACAATCGGACTTTCAAAGGCGCTGACGCCTCTACTGACTCCACTGAGGTCAAGCCCCAGTATTGCCGCTACGTTTCGCAGGATATTGGCTGCTGCATTGCAGTCCGCATTGACGTACCAGTTTCCAGCAGTGCGGTACAGCCCCCGTTCTACTCGACGTCCTGACGCTTTCCAGCCT
>CALHCP010000033.1 GCA_937936705.1 uncultured cyanobacterium
CCGGGAATCTTTGCAAAAAACCCTAGAAACCGGCCGCACCTGGTTCTATAGCCGTTCCCGCCAAGAACTTTGGCCGAAGGGGGAAACCTCCGGTCATGTCCAGTGGGTGCAATGGTTGCGCTACGACTGTGACCACGATGCCCTGTTGATCGGCGTGGAACAGGTGGGAGACATCGCCTGCCACAAGGGGGAACGCAGTTGTTTTCATCTCATTGATCATCCCGATGCCCCGGCGCAACTCCCCCCCGGCGATATGGTGGCACAACTGTACGAGGTGATTTGCCAACGGCGGGAGCAACCGCAAGCAGGTTCCTATACCAATCATTTGTTGGCGGGGGGGGACAATCGGATTTTGAAAAAACTGGGCGAAGAAACCGCCGAACTGATCATGGCCTGTAAAGACCGGCAACCGGAAGCCATTACCGCTGAATGTGCGGATTTGCTGTACCATACTCTTGTCGCTTTGGCGGCGCAACATATCCCCTGGCGGGCGGTTTTGCAGGAATTGCACCGTCGCCGTCGGTGATATAGTAATCCCATCATGCTTTGGTGAGGGACTAGTTATGTGGCGTCCATTGTTTCCCATTCTGCCGGTCGTTTTGGTCAGTACCGTGGCCGTGGCGCAACCGCGCACATTTAACGTGCCGGTGCAGCGGGGGATTACCGTCAACCTGGTCAACAATACCGGTCAAGCGGTCAGTATCGAAGTTCCCGGTCGGATCGGCACCCGCACCCTCGCCAACCGTGCCGCCATCACGCTGCTGCTGAAAGCCAATGAAAGTGTCCTGTACACCCCGACCGGCAATTTCCTGATCCGCGCTGCGGCCACCTTTGACCCCCGCCGCCATACCTTGAGCTTGGTGTTGACCGAAACCCGCACCATCGGCCAAGACACCCGCAGTTTATTCATCGACCCCAGCAATAAAATCCTGATTTTCTAAAAGGGAACTTCAGGGCTCGGCGGTCGCCGGGACGCATTCCCCGTCTCTAATTCGGCGGCAGCTTGGTTCTCACATCCAGTCCCATGGCAATCGAGCTGCCCTCCAATGCGCCCAAACCTGGGTGCGCCCTGACCGGTGCCGCCCAACTAGGCAAAACCCAGGTTTTTGGTTAAAATCACTATAATTTATTTTTATCGAGGCGGACGATGGCGGTTCCCCAACGGCTGGCTTTGTTCGGCACCAGCGCCGACCCCCCGACTTTGGCACACCGGCAGATTATCCAATGGTTGGCGCAGGAGTTTGATTTAGCCTTGGTCTGGGCGGCGGACAACCCCCTGAAAACCGACCAAACCCCTTTGGGGCATCGGATGGCCATGCTGAACTGCCTGGTGCAGGAACTGGGGGAACCCAAGGTACGCTTGTCCCCCGAATTGAGCCATCGGTTTACGCGGGTGAGTGTGGCGCGGGCGCAGGCGCAATGGCCGCAGGCGAGTTTGACCCTGGCGCTGGGGGCGGATTTGCTCCCCCAATTGCCCCGGTGGCATCAGGCGGAGGAACTGTTTCCCCAGGTGGGGGTGGTGATCATTCCCCGCACCGGCTACCCCCTGGCACCGGCGGCGCTCGATTGGCTGCATGACCATAGCCCCCGCGTCAGTATTGCCCCGATTACGGTGCCGGATTGGTCATCCCGGGCGTTTCGGGAGGGGCAGCGGCCCGATGAACTCAGTCCGGGCGTGTTGGACTATATTCAGCGTCAGCAACTGTACCGGGATGTTGTCCTGCCCTCAACGGTATGACCGCACTCCAAATTACCGTTGATGTCGTGACGGTGATTTTTTCGGTGGACACGGAAGCAAACCGCTTACTGGTACTGCTGTACGGGGGGGAACCGGCGCGGTTGCCGGGGATGCCCCTCGCGGGTGAACTCACCTTGGCCGAGCAGGCGTATCAAGTTTTGGCGACCCAAGTCCAGGTGGAACATTTGTACTTAGAACAGCTTTACACCTTTGGCGGGCCGGGGCGGGATGAACGGGAAACGCCCCAGCGCCGGTGTCTGTGCGTCGCTTATTTTGCCTTGGTGCAGTATCAGGAAACGGTCTTACTGCCGGAGCCGGAGCCGGTGGCCTGGGTGCCGGTGGCGCAACTGCCACCTCTGTGGGGGGATCATGCCCAAATTGTGCAGTATGGCTATCAGCGCTTACGCAATAAATTAGAATATAGTCCCATTGCCTTTCAGGTCTTGCCGGAGTTGTTTACTTTGGGGGAATTGTATCAGTTATACACCATCATTTTGGGGGAAGATTTTAGCGATTATTCCAATTTTCGTTCCCGTTTACTCAAGCTAGGTTTTTTGCAAGACACGGGGCAAAAAGTCTGTCGGGGGGCGGGGCGTCCCGCCAGTTTATACCGCTTTGACCAACGGGCTTTTTTACCCTACAAAGATAAACCGATGGTATTTATATGAGCGAATTATCGTTGGGTTTGGCACAGTTGAATCCCACGGTGGGCGACCTGGAGGGAAATAGCCAAAAAATTCTCCAGGCTGCCAAAAACGCTGCCTTCCAAGGGGTTACTTTGTTAATTACGCCGGAATTATCCCTGTGTGGCTATCCGCCCCAGGATATTTTGCTCGACCCCCTGTTTGTGGAAAATTGCCAAACGGCGTTACACCAGACTGCCCTGCGGCTGCCGCCGAAAATTGGGGTGCTGGTGGGCACGATTCTCCCCAACCCGGATTGGTGGCAAAAGGGGGAAAAACCCTTGTTTAACGGGGCGGCATTATTATTCGACGGCCGCATTCGCTACACGTTTTATAAACAGTTGCTCCCGGATTATGACGTCTTTGATGAACATCGTTATTTCCAACCCGGCGCCCAGGTGAATCTGTTGCGTTGGCAAGGGTTCCGGTTGGGGGTGACCATTTGTGAGGATTTGTGGAATGATGAACAATTCTGGAGTGGCAAACGTTATCCAGAAAATCCGGTTCCCGCACTGATGGAGCGGGGGGTTGATATTTTAATCAATCTGTCGGCTTCTCCCTATTGGCAGGGGAAAGGCTCGTTGCGGGAATCCCTTTTGGCTCACTGTGCCCAAAAATACCAAGTGCCGGTGATTTATGTGAATCAGGTGGGTGCCACGGATCAACTCATTTTTGATGGCCGGAATCTGATCGTGGACGGCACGGGGACGGTCATCCACCGGGGACGGAGCTTTACCCAGGAAGTGCAAACCGTGACCTATCGCCAGGGGCAATGGCAGCAGACGCGGGTACAGGCTCTACCGGAACCTGGGGCCGAACTCTGGCAGGCGTTGGTATTGGGGATTCGGGATTACGTGCACAAAAGCGGCTTTCAACGGGTGGTGCTGGGCTTGAGCGGCGGGATTGACTCGGCGGTGGTGGCGGCCTTGGCGGTACAGGCGTTGAGCCGTGAGCAGGTGCTGGGGGTGCTGATGCCCTCCCCCTACAGTTCCGACCATGCGGTGACGGATGCCCTGGCGCTGGCGGCCAATTTGGGCATCAAAACCGAGAAAATCCCCATTCATGGGATTATGGATGCCTACGCGGCCAGCCTGGCCGACCTCTTCCGGGGCTACGCCAGCGATGTCACCGAGGAAAATATCCAGTCCCGCATCCGGGGGACTTTACTCATGGCTTTGGCCAATAAATTTCAGGCACTGGTGCTGACCACGGGCAATAAATCGGAACTGGCGGTCGGCTACTGTACCTTGTACGGCGATATGTGCGGGGCGTTGGCCCCGTTGGGGGATTTGTGGAAAACCCAGGTGTATGCCCTCGCCCGTTGGTACAATGACGATACCCAACGGCGGCAAGCAACCGCTTTGATTCCCGAATCGATTTTGACGAAAGCTCCCAGTGCCGAATTGAAACCCCACCAAACCGACCAGGACACCCTGCCCCCCTACGAGGTACTCGACGACATTCTCCAGCGGTGGCTGGGGGAACGCCAATCCCCGGAGCAGCTCACCCAGGCGGGGTACGATTGGGCTTTAATCGAGCAGATTATGCACCTGGTGCAGCGGGCGGAGTTTAAGCGTTTCCAGGCTGCCCCGGTATTGAAGGTGTCCGAACGGGGTTTTGACCGGGGCTGGCGGGTGCCGAATATCGCCCAACCGCCCCGGCGGAAATTGTCTTTGCACCCCTAGCGACGGCGGGGCACTGCCGCCAGGAAGTCGTCCGGGATGTTGGCGGTGGCGGGCGGCGTTTTCACCGAGTAGATGACCAACCGTGCCAAATCCCGGTAGTCGGCGGGGTCGCCCCCGCGGCGTCCCCGGTCGGGAATCCGCTTGGCGGGCAGACCGGCACCCAACTGGGGAAAACCGAGTTTTTGCCGGTAGTAGGCACCGTAGCGGGGCGTTTTCAGGTTGAAGGGGGTGTCGCCTTGCACCCGTTGGGGCAGAATCCGCCGCCGTTGAAAGGGCACCGTATTGTCCCCAAAATTTTCCATGTATTCCGAGCTGTTCAGCAGGGCATCCACCAGGCCTTTTAAGCCTTGGGTGCCCAGGACAATCGACCAGGCGATTTTTTCCCGCTCGCCGTACACATCCCGTCCCAACACCCGTTGCACCACCAATTCCACAAAACGATAATTATCGTTGAACTCATAGTTATAGCGGCGGAAGGTCTCGGAAAGCAGTAACCCCCGGATAAAATCCCGCACGGTAATCTGGCCGTAGCGCAGTTGCGATTCCAGAATGGTTTGCCGGTTGGCCTTGAGCAGTTGATGCTCACTAAAGATCTGCCGGTAGGCCGCCCAGATCAGCCCGTCCATATCGCCGCTGGACAACAAATTGTCGGTGGTAAACACCCGGGGCTGCTCATCTCCCCCCACTTCATAGCCCACCACCCGCTGATTCTGGCTGGTCGGCCCGTAACTGAGCAAAGGTAACACCATCGGTATTTCTCCAAAAAAAATATAATGCTTGGGATAGCACGCTCGGTGGCGCTCTGCTTTTTGATGATACTCAAGAATGACGGCTAAAACCGCCCCGCCTGAGAATGTTAAGCCTTTTTGGCGTGTTTATTAAGAAATACAAAATAAATGCCCCCCATTTCTGCCCCAAGCCCCCCTAAGCCTTAGGTTTGATGAACTACTGTTAACTTTTATTGCGATTTTATGGAGATTCGGTTCCGGGAATTTTGCAGGGGAACAGGGGTAACACCAGCTCTGTATGGTTTCTAGCCGGTTTGTGTCCATGTACACTGTCTGAGGCGGTTCGCAATCATTCTTAAAAAAGTTGGCTCTAATCTTCAGTTATAAAAGTTTTTGGAGGACATGCGGTTCAGGCCGGGAACTTGGTTCTGCACTCCTGGGGGCGATTCTGAGAAATCTTTGCGGTTTTTGAGAATCGTCAGAGGGGTGGGGGTCGGGGCTGCAGCTTCTCGATGAAAACTGTCTAATGCAGATTCTGTTTTAAGGAGATTCACATCCATGTTGGACGCATTTGCCAAAGTTGTTGCCCAAGCGGACACCCGGGGGGAATTCATCAGCGCTGCCCAGATTGATGCCCTGTCGGCGATGGTGGCGGAAAGCAACAAGCGGATGGATTCCGTCAACCGTCTCACCTCGAATGCTGCGGCCATTGTCACCAATGCGGCGCGGGCCTTGTTTGCCGAACAGCCCCAATTGATCCAACCGGGCGGCAATGCCTACACCAACCGGCGGATGGCAGCCTGTCTGCGGGATATGGAAATCATCCTGCGCTATGTGACCTATGCGGTGTTGGCCGGGGATGCGAGCGTGTTGGATGACCGGTGTTTGAACGGTCTGCGGGAAACCTACCAAGCTCTGGGCACGCCGGGGGCTTCGGTGGCGGTCGGGATTCAAAAAATGAAAGAAGCGGCGATCTCCATCGTCAACGACCCCAACGGCATTACCAAGGGGGATTGCAGCCAGATCGTCTCCGAAATCGCCAGCTACTTTGACCGGGCGGCGGCGGCGGTTGTCTAAGAGTCCCGTGGTTCTGATTGTTGTGTTGAGACCTTATTACCTTTAGGAGTTAATCGATCATGAAAACCCCTTTGACCGAGATCATTGCTTCCGCTGACAGCGAAGGCCGTTTCCTGAGCAACACCGAATTGCAATCTGCCTTTGGTCGCTTTGGCCGGGCGCAGGCGGGTCTGCAAGCCGCTAAAGAATTGACGGCGAAAGCGGATCAGCTGATCAACCAAGCGGCGCAAGCGGTGTACAACAAGTTCCCCTACACCACCCAAATGCAGGGGCCGGAATACGCCTACGATGAGCGGGGTAAAGCCAAGTGCGCCCGGGACATCGGCTACTACCTGCGCATGATCACCTACTGCTTGATCGTGGGCGGCACCGGCCCGATGGATGAGTATCTGATCGCCGGTCTGGATGAAATCAACAGCAGCTTCAACCTGTCCCCCAGTTGGTATGTGGAAGCCCTGAAGAGCATCAAGGCCAACCACGGGCTGACCGGCCAACCGGCGACCGAAGCCAACAACTACATTGACTACGCCATCAACGCCCTGAGCTAGTCTCCTTAAGTCTGATCTGCAAACCCGGTGGGAATAGCCTTTGGGGTGGTTCTTGCCGGGTTTATTTTCGTAAAATTGGCCTTTTTTGGGGGAAGATCACGCCATGACCACATCCACTTCAGCGCAAAATTTAGGGATTAGTGAATTCGAGCGCAACACCCGCATCGAACTGCGGAGTCAGCCCACGGAGCAGGACTACGACCGGGTGATCCGGGCCGCCTATCGCCAGGTGATCGGCAACGATTACATCATGGGGTCGGAGCGGCTGAAATTCGCCGAATCCCAGCTCCGCAACGGTAATATCACCGTGCGGGAATTTGTGCGGGCGTTGGCCAAATCCGAACTGTATAAAAACAAGTTTTTCTATCCCCATCCCCAGGTGCGTTTTATCGAGTTGAACTACAAGCATCTGCTCGGTCGCGCTCCCTACGATGAGCGGGAAATCAGTCTGCACAACGATATTTACGTCAACCAAGGCTACGATGCGGAGATTGACTCCTACATTGACAGCCCAGAGTATCAGGAGAATTTCGGCGAAAATATCGTGCCCTCCTACCGGGGTTTTTGGTCGCAACGGGGACAGAAAACCGTGGGCTTTACCCGCATGTTTCGCCTGTACCGGGGCTATGCCAACAGCGACCGGGCGCAGGTGGAGCAACGCAACCCCCGTCTCACCTGGGATTTAGCCCGCAACACGGCCAACACGGTGATTGCCCCCTCGGGGGTGAACGATGGCTGGGCTTTCCGGCCTACCCCCAACCAAACCGGCCCGGCGCGGCAGGGGGCGTTGGTGGGGGACAGCAGCCGCGTGTATCGGGTGGAAATTACCGGGGTGACCGGCGCCCGGGTGCGTCGCAGTACCCAAACCCTGCTGGTGCCTTACGAACAACTCTCGGCGCGGCTGCAACAAATCCAACGCCAAGGGGGGCGGATCGCCAGCATTACGCCTGCCTAAAAGACCCCCAGCGCGCCTCAATCTGGTTCTGAAACAGCGCCCCGCCCCCAGGTGGGGTATTTTTTGGGTGGGTTACACGGGGTGATGCCGCCGATATACTAAGTACTCAGGGTCAACCCGGTGTGAGGTGGCTGTGATTGGGCGCAGACTACAGAGATGGAAATGGCACTGGCCTGGGGTCGGTTTGCTGCTCTTGGTGGGGGCAGCCGGTCTCGGTTTCCTGGGCGGCGGCTGGTTGGCTCTCCACTGGGTACAACCAACGCCGGGGTCTGAGCTTGACCCGGAGGCGGATACCGGCCATGCCCTAGAACCCGCCTCGGTGGTTTCTGAAAGCCAACCGATTTACAATGTTCGGACTGCTCCCCCGACCACGTACAACCCCCAACTCCAGGAAACGGTGAACCAAATGGTGGCCTGGGTGGCACAGCAGGGTTTGCCCCTGCCGGCTTTGTCCATCACTCTGATGGATGTTACCCAGCCGGAGCGTCCCCAGATTGCCGGGTATCGGCAACAGGAAGGGCGCTATCCGGCCAGTGTGGTGAAATTATTTTGGCTGGTCATGTTTTTCGCCTACCAACAGGCGGGGTTAATCACCCCCAATCAAGTGGCGCAGAGTGACCTCCACGCCATGATGCAACAGTCCAGCAACGATGCCGCCAGCCGGGTGGTAGATGCGCTCACCCGCACCGAATCGGGGGCGGAATTGCCCCCCGGAGAATTCCCTCGGTGGCAACAACAACGAGAACAAATCAACCACTTTTTCCGGGGGGCAGAGTACGGCTACCTGAATCTCAAGCATAAAAATTTCCCCATCTACAGCCTGGGGCAAGAGGAACCCCAGGGGCGGGAACTGCAACTGCGGGGCGGGCTTGAACAACCCAGCCGCAACCAACTCACCACCTGGCAGACAGCCCGATTGTTATACGAAATCTATACTTTGCAAGCGGTTTCCCCCGCCCTCAGCCAAAAAATGTTGACCCTCATGGAGCGCCCTGCCGCCGTCCGCTCGCAAAATTTGGCAGGTTTTTTGGGGGCGAACCTGCCCATCGATGCCCACGTGCTCGGCAAAGAAGGCCAAACCAGCACCTGCCGCCAGGATGCCGTGATCATTACCCGCACCGATGGCCGCCTGGCCTATATTTTGGTCGTATTTGGGGACGACCCGGCCTACAGCGCCGATGACCGGTTTCTGCCCGCCTTGAGCCGCCTGAGTTGGCAGGCCATGAACCGCATCTATCCGTAATACCGAGCGGGGCTTGCTTTTCGTCCCCCCATCCCTTTACATTTGTTTACAGAGCTAAGGTCAGGAGTTCTTGATCTTTTCTCCTCTCAACACAGCAGTCAGAGCCAGCCCCCAGCGGCTGGTTTTTTCCTGGTCAGGGACTGTACAGCCACAGGGGCACCCCCGCGTAGTCCCAAGGGAGCAGAGCCGGGCTGAAATCACTGCTGCCAGCATGCCCCCGCAACCGCGCCCACAGGGAACGGGGTTTGCCGCTCAAGGTACGTACCGGCGTTCGCTCCGGGTCCAGTCCCGCCAATTCCGCTGCCCAGCGGCGGGCATCCTCCTCCGTCCCCAGGCGATCCACCACCCCCAAAGCCTGCGCCTGCTCCCCGGTGAAAATGCGCCCATCGGCAAACTCCCGCACCCGTTCTACCGGTAGGTGACGCGCCGTGGCCACCGTATGGACAAATTGCTGATAGCTGACATCAATTAATTGTTGCAAAATCCCATGCTCTTCTGGGGTCAATTCCCGGTCAAAGGCCAGAATATCCTTATACGGCCCCGATTTCACCACCTTAAAGGACACCCCGATTTTTTTGAGCAATTCCTCTAGGTTATTGCCCCGCAGGATCACCCCGATACTGCCCGTCACCGTCCCCGGATTGGCCACAATGTGGGGCGCACCCATCCCGATATACACCCCCCCCGAAGCGGCAATATTGCCAAAACTCGCCACGATCTGGGTTTGGGATTGCAGCGCGCCCAGGGCACTGTAAATTTCCTGGGAATCCCCCACCGTGCCGCCGGGGCTGTCAATCCGCAGCAACAGCGCCGGGAATCTTTGGGTTTTCACCACTTTTAGGGCATTTAATACCCGCCGGCGGGTTGCCCCGTTGATCACGCCATTAATCTCAATCCGGGCAATACAGCGGGGTCGCCCCCAAAACCGCCACTTCATCCGTTTGCGCCTCAGTAAGGAACCACACAATTGCGCCCCTGCTGTTTGGCCTGGTAGAGCGCCTGATCCGCCGCCGCAATCAACTCGGCAGGACTACCCTGCGGCTGCGGCAGGGTGCTGGTTACCCCCAAACTCAGAGTCACATAACCATGCACCGCTGATTTTTCGTGGGGAATCCGCAGTTGGGCAACCTCTTGGCGCACCCGCTCCGCCACCATCATGGCTGCCGCCAGGGAGGTATTGGGCAAAATCACCGCAAACTCTTCCCCCCCATAGCGAGCCACCAGATCACCGGCGCGGTTAACCTTACGGCTAATGGCCTGCGCCACCTGCCGCAGACATTCATCCCCCGCTACATGGCCGTAGGTATCATTGTAGCTTTTGAAAAAATCAATATCCGCCAAAATCAAAGCCAGACAAGACTGCTCCCGGGCGAGGCGCTGCCATTCCTGGGCGAGATATTCATCAAACCGCCGCCGGTTCGGCACCTGGGTCAAGCCATCAAAAGCCGCCAACCGTTGCAGTTCGCTATTGGCCGCCTCCAATTGTTGATACAACTGCGCCTGTTGAATGGCGCTGGCCAACTGCATCGTCAACTGCTGCAACATATTCACCTCATGGGGCAACCAGCTCCGGGGCGTGGAATAATGATGCGCCGTCAACAGCCCCCACAACCGCTCCCCCAGCACCACCGGCACCGCCAAAAACGCCTGCATCCCCAGCCGTTGCACCAAGGCTCCGTACCAGACATCCCCCGTCACCTCATCCCCATCCGCCACCTGCACCAGCCAATCCGTACTGTAATGTTCCGGGTTCTGCGCCGGCGGCATCACCAGCGGCAGAGACACCGACCGTACCGACGGCCAACCCGCCCTGGTGGACTCGACCGTAAACCGCCCCCCCTGCACCGGGGAAAATTCACAAATCGCCACCTGCTCCACCTGCAACAGTTCCTGCACCTCCCCCACCGTCGTCCGCAAAATCGTTTCCAAATCCAACGACCGCCGCACCTGCGCCGTAATCTGAGTTAACT
This sequence comes from uncultured cyanobacterium, assembly GCA_937936705.1. Lineage (GTDB taxonomy): Bacteria > Cyanobacteriota > Cyanobacteriia > Gloeomargaritales > Gloeomargaritaceae > Gloeomargarita. The sequence goes on from CALHCP010000033.1 coordinate 10,628, forward strand.
TCCGCTCCTGGGCACTGCGCTGGCGCAACTCTTGCATCGCCGCATAGGCTTGCAACAACCGCCGCACCCGCTGGCGCAACACCCCCCAGTGAATCTGCTTAGAAGGCTTGATAATGTAATCCGTCGCTCCCACCGCAAACGCCTCCGCCACCGACTCTTCATCATCCAAACTGGTGATCATCAGCACCGGCAAATTCTCACAGTGAGGCGTTTGGCGAATCGCCGCACAACAACAAAACCCATCCATCGTCGGCATCACCGCATCCAACAACACCATATCCGGTGGCGTTTTCTGACAAAGCTCCAGCGCCTCGGCTCCATTGGTAGCCGTAAGCGTCCGATAACCCGCCTGCTCCATCTCATGCTGAAGCATCTCGCGGATCGTGCGTTCATCATCCACAACCAAAATTAGCGGTGCTCCCTGACGCCCCGGCAGTAAATTCATGCCCCAGTCCATGCCAACAACCGCTACAGGCACCCCTAACTAACACTCTAGCAGTCTGTTGGGGCATGACGATGGCTTTGCTTCTCTGGAGCCAGTAATTTAGTGGTGAGCCGACACCAATACCGGCTCCTCCAAAGCCCCTATCACTTGCAACTCCCGGCAGGGGATCGTATCATCCGCCATCATCCCCGTATGCACCTCCAAATGGGCATTGTCCGGTGCGGTAAACATCAGCCTTTGACCGGGAAAGACCACCCGCTCAAAATACCAATTCGGCACATCGGTAATCCGCACCACCTGGATCTGACTGGTGGCATTAACATAGCAACAAACCAGACAATCCGTGGCTGTTACCGGCAGGGGATCAAAAACTTGGCTCATGATTTCGTCACTTAATAAAAAATCACACTATGCCCCCCAAGATAACATTTATTTTCTGGGCACACTGTAATCGGAATTACTAATCCTGCCCCCTCAGCCGCCATGGCCGTCGTGTACAATGGGAGTAGCTGTGAAGATTTATGTCTGACCGTTTCTTGCCCACCTGCGTCACAACCTCAGCGCGAATCCTGTCCATGGGTTTACCCCGGCACCCGATTGTCCCGATTGGAGTTGTGCATTGAGCAGCCGTTGCCCAACGGCTTAGGGATGGGCGCACCGTCTGACCTGTCGATTGACCACCGATGCAGAACCGCCCTGACCGCCAGGTGAACCGACCGGAGAAGCAGGATTCTGGAAAACCGGAGACAGGGGCGCTCATTCTCCGGGCCAATCCGCTGGTGATCCATGGTTGAACCAACCCTGATTCATCAACCGGAACGACTGCAAGAACGTCTTGCCGCAGCGCCTTTAGAACCGGGGGTTTATTTTTTCAAAGACCGTCTGGATAACATTTTATACATTGGCAAATCCAAGCGATTACGCAGTCGCTTACAGTCCTATTTTCGCAACGATCCTCGTCTCAGTCCCCGCATTGCCCTCATGGTGCAACAAATCAGTGAAATTGAATTCATCGTGACCGATACCGAAACCGAAGCCCTCATTCTCGAATCCAATTTAATTAAACAGCATCAGCCCTACTATAATATTCTGCTCAAAGACGACAAAACTTACCCCTACGTTTGCATCACTTGGTCAGAGGATTATCCTCGCATTTTTATCACTCGCAAACGCCGGTTGACCCATCCTAAAGATCGTTACTATGGTCCCTATGTGGATACCGTGCAACTGCGGCAAACCTTGGGGTTAATGTATCGGTTGTTCCCCTTACGCCAGCGTCCCAAACCCCTGTTTCCCGACCGTCCCTGTTTGAACTATCAAATCGGCCGTTGTCCGGGGGTTTGTCAAAAATTAATCAGCCCGGAGGCCTACCATCAAACCGTTGCGCAAGTGGCCATGATTTTCCAAGGGCGCACGGAAGAATTGATCGCCAAACTGTCCCAGAAAATGCACGCTCTTGCCCAAGATATGAATTTTGAAGCGGCGGCGCAGGTGCGGGATCAAATCCGCCGATTGGCCGGTTTAGGTGAACAACCCAAAGTGAATTTACCCGATGAAAACGCCGTTTTGGATGCGGTTGCCCTCGCCATGGATGAGCAATATGTGTGTATTCAACTATTCCAAATGCGGGCGGGACGATTGGTCGGGCAGTTAGGCTTTTTCACCCAACGCCAAGGGGATGAACCTGGAGCGATTTTACAGCGAGTTTTAGAAGAGCATTACACCCAAGTGGAAGGGGTAGAAATCCCCCCGCTAATTTTGGTGCAATATGATTTACCCGAAGGAGAATTGCTGAGTCATTTCCTCAGTGAAAAACGCCAAAGTAAAGTCAAAATCCACACGCCACAACGTCTGCAAAAAGCCGAATTGATTCACCTGGTGATGCGGAATGCCGAGTTGGAATTAAACCGTCGGCAACGGGTAATGGAAGCCAATTTATTTGCCTTAAATGACCTGGCCGAATTACTGCATTTGCCGGATATTCCCCATCGCATGGAAGCCTACGATATTTCCCACTTACAAGGTACGAATGTGGTGGCATCCCGTGTCGTATTTATTGACGGGCAACCGGCCAAGCAACATTACCGCCATTACAACATTAAAAATCCCCAGGTTGCGCCCGGTCACAGTGATGACTTTGCCAGTATGGCCGAGGTGATCCACCGGCGTTTTGCCCCTTGGATGCGTGACCCGGAACGGCCAACGCTGGGTGACCCTGACTGGCCGGATTTAGTGGTGATTGATGGGGGCAAAGGTCAACTATCGGCAGCGATGAAGGTGTTCAATGCTTGGCCGTTTGCAGAGGATGTAACGGTCATTGCTCTGGCCAAAAAGCAGGAAGAAGTTTATTTACCGGGGAGGAGCACCCCATTGCTCAGTCACCCTGAGCAACCGGGAATGCAACTCCTGCGGCGGTTACGGGATGAAGCGCACCGATTTGCCGTCAAATTTCATCGCCAACAACGCGCTCGCCGTTATCGCTACTCCACCCTGGCGCAAATTCCCGGTCTGGGTCATCAACGGCAGCAGCGATTATTGGCCTATTTTCACTCACTCGATATGATTCAAGCTGCCACCGCCGAGCAACTGGCGCAAGTACCGGGCATTGGTTCCCGCTTGGCGCAACAGATTTATCAATACTTTCACCCCCAGCCATCCTGAAGCCAGAGAACCAGCGCCGGGGGCTGCTTCTCCTGCGATGGGTGATTGCACCTAACCCGTCCAAAACCCCCGCAACCAGTGCCAAAAACTGCGAATTTTCTCTTCCCAAACATAAAGCACCTGATCCAGCCATTGCAGCAACCGCTCCAGCCAGTGGGGTTCATATCCTTCCGAAACCGAGGCCACTTCTAGGGTCGGTTCGGGTAGCACCGGAGCAGGCATAACCACCGGCAACGCCGTTACCGTGGGCGCACCGGGCAGTTGCTCAACCTTGGGAGCCGCCCGCAGGCGGGGAAACCGGCTTAACTGAGCCAGCAATTGCTGCAGCCAACGTCGCCAGCGGGGCAACGACGGTGGAGTCGCCGGTGCCAAAGGGGGAGCCGAGACCGGGCGCACCCAGACCAACCGCAACCATTGCCATATCTGATACCACCCCTGTCCCACCCGGTGCCGCATCCGTAACAACCAAGTGAAAAACCAACTGCGATAGACCATAGCCGCAGACCATGAGGGATGAAACCAATCCATTTATTATAGGCAACCGGTAGAAAACCAATTGTTGCAACTGATTAACGAACACTTGAAAACTAAGCCCTAAACCCCTATACTTTGTTAGGGTTGTGTAACCCTAACTACAAAATCACCCATCTCTCACACGTTTTAGGAGGAGAGCGCTTTGGCTAGAAGACGTAAGCGCAGAAGTCGGCGTCGTTTAGAAGGTCGCAAAATCTTAGAATGTGTGCCTCAATTCACGCTGGAAACAGGTGAAGACAAACCAGTCACGGCAGCTCGGCGTTATATTCAGGCCAACGGGATTACTCCACCGGCACTGCTTTTGGTACGGCGGAATGAGCATACGGTTGACCGGTATTTCTGGGCTGAAAAAGGCTTGTTTGGGGCGCAATACGTTGAGGAAAATCACTTCCTGTTCCCCAGTTTACGGGCGCAGGAATTGACGGAGCAGGTAGGGGTCGGGGCGGCCAAATAGTCCCAGGGCGGTTTTTTGCCCTAGTCAACTCCGGTAAAGGTTGATAAGCTCGATCCAGGGTCGAGATGTGGCTTTTATGTCCTTTATCAACGCTTTTCCCAGGGTAGGGCAACTGCCGCCGGGCATGGTGTTTTCCCACTGGCAAACCGGAGCCCAGCTGGCGGTTAAACGGCTGGGTGATGCTCCGGCGTGGGTCTTAGTCTCGCCCCCGCAAGTGACGGGAGCCGCACAATTGTGGCTGGATAGTCGGGAGTTGGCTGCCGGCAATCATTTCCTATGTATCCGTGGCGCGCAATGGGTGTTTGCGCTGGTGGCAACCGGGGAGGGGGCGATTGCCCACAGCTTCAATCCCGCCGTGGTGCGCCGGGTCTGGCAGGAAATTTTGGCGCAGGTGACGGACGGGGCATGGCTGGACCAACTCAAGGCTCTTCCCGACCATTGGCCGCTAGCTCCGGCAGAATGGGTAGAACAGTTTTATCAGGAATGGCTCTGCCAAAGCGCGCAACCCCCGGAGGACTGGGCACGCGCTGTCCTGCATGAAGTCTATACCCCGCTGAGTACCATTGGGGTTTGGACGGATGTACTGCTGAAATATCAACAACAACTGCCCCGTCGGGTTGTCCAAGGGTTGCGCGCAATTGCCCAGGAAGTGCAAATGCGGCAGGAACGCTGGCGCTCCTGGTTTGAGCCGCACCGGTGTCAAACCGGGTTGGGGGAGTGGCAGGCGCAGGCGCAGGCGCAGGGCATCCGTTTCGATTTTGACCTGAAAACCCCCATGCCAGGGGTATTCCGGCATCTGTTGGCGCAGATGATGCCCTTGCTGTTGGGGGAATTGCCCGCAGGTGCCCAGATTCACGCCACCTTGAAACAGAGTGAAAAACATCGCAAAGAAGTAATTATTTTGTACTTATATTTTACAGATTTAGGGGAGCGGCAAACTCTAGGTTCTGATTGGGAATGGAGTCCGCAGACCGGGCGATTGTACAGCAGTTGGGCGCGTTGGCAGGAACGGTTGGCCGCCTTGGGGGGGGAACTGCGCTGGCAGACCCAGGGTTTGGAATTAACCCTGCCCTTGGAGGCTCTGACTCAACAGGGCTTGGGCGATGAGTAGGTCCGGGGGGGTGGTAATTTTCAGGTTGGTGTCTTCCCCCATGACCACCTGCACGGGATACTGACATCGTTCTAACAAAGCGGCATCATCGGTCACCTGCCATTGTTGGGCAAGGGCTTGGGCGTGGCAGGTCTTGAGGATGGAGACTTGAAACCCCTGGGGTGTTTGAGCCGCCCACAGATGCGCCCGGTCGGGGGTTTGGGCAATCACCGGCGGGTCGGTCACGACTTTGATCGTATCTTTGACGGGAACTGCGGCAATCACCCCCACCGCCTCCGCCAAGGCGGCTTGGCAACGGTGAAACAGGGCGGGGCTGGCCAGACAGCGGGCGCCATCGTGGATCAGCACGGTGGCGGCGGCGGGGGGAAGGGCTTGCAAACCGTTCCAAACCGAGGCTTGGCGGGTCTCCCCCCCCGGAATCAGCAGCACGGGTATGGGGGGAGCCAATTGGCTGAGCATGGTTTGGATCTCCGGCCAGTCCTCCGGCTGCGCCATGATGCCCACCCAGGCGGGCTGGGCGGCGAGTACCCGGTCTAACGTCCAGGCCAAAATCGGTCGCCCCTGCAAGGTCAGCAGGAGTTTATTGCGGGCGTGCCCCATGCGTTTGCCTTGACCGGCGGCGGCAATCAGAATATACATACCCAGCATTATTCCACGGGCGGGGAACCCGGGGCGGTCAGCGGGACAGGAATCATTTGGTAATCGCCCTTTTGGTCAATGTAGCTGTAAAACAGGTCGCACCATACCGCCGCCGCCACCGGTTCCCGCGGCACCCAAAACACCCAATGTCGTTGGATGCCCAGTTCCGGGCGCAGGGTGGCATAGGGTTCCCGTTTCACCTGCTCCAAAGTGCCATAGGCACGGGATTCCAGGGTTTCCAGCCAAACCGCCACCCGTTCGGGCGTGCCCCTGCTGGTCTCTAATGCCAAGACCCCATGCACCCGGATTTGCTCCCACCACACCAAAGGATCGTTCACATCCAGACCCCGGCTCTGCATCCGTCGCCAAGTATCTCCCATGCGGAGTTTCACCCAGTCTTTCACCTGGGGAAGTTGGTCAAGCTCAAATTTTGTCTCTAAAACCTGAAGCTGGCGGGCAGTCCGGCGGAACCAAATCACATGTGCAGACATGACAACCCCCACTTTGGCGGCAACACCAATACCCTGGCGAGCTGGCTCGGTGTATCCTGTAGAGGGGCTTTTTCGCCCACCACCAATCTACTCTAGGTCGGGTCGCCGCGTCAATTCTCAAGGTCAGGGTCGCCGAGCCGATTAGGATGTGAGCTGAATGCGGGGGTCAGCCCACTGCAAGAGCAGATCGGCCAACAAATTCCCCACAATCAACATCACCGAACCCAGCATCAAACTCGCCATGACTAAATACAAATCCTGGGAGGTGACCGCCTGTAAAATTAAACGCCCCAGCCCCGGCCAATTAAAAAAATATTCGGAAATAAACGCGCCGCTGAGTAAGGTGGCAAATTCAAATCCTAAAAGCGTAATCATGGGGTTAATAGCATTGCGCAAGGCATGGATATAAATCACCCGCGATTCCGGTAAACCCTTGGCGCGGGCGGTACGGATATAATCCTGCCCTAAAACATCCAATAAATTGCCCCGCATCAACCGTTGTAAACCGGCAAAACTAATAATGGTTAGGGTTAAAGCCGGCAAAGTCAGATGCCAAAGTATATCTAAAACCTGACCCCAAGGGGTTAAATCCACAAAATCAATGCGGGTCATGTCCCCGACCGGAAACCAGCCGGTGCTTTGGGCGATAAATAATAAAATCAGCCCGGCAATAAAACTGGGAAATCCCTGAGCCAGATAACTCACACTTTGTAAGAAATAATCCAAACGCCGGTTTTGATGCACGGCTGCCACAATCCCCAAAGGAATCGCCAAACCCCAGGTTAAAATCAAAGAGGCAAGAGCCAGCAGTAAGGTAGCCGGAACCCGTTCCCAGAGCAAGAGAGCCACGGGACGACGATAGACAAAACTTTCCCCAAAATTGCCCCGGAGCACCTGGGATAACCAGAGAAAATACTGCTCAATCGGGGGCTTATCTAAACCGAATTGTTGTCGCAATGCTTCGATGGTTTCTGCAGAAATGGTGGGGTTTTGTTGCAGGGTATTGAGATAATCGCCGGGGGACAATTGAATGATGGCGAAGGATAAGGCGGAAGCCAAAAACAGGGTTAATATCGCTTGCAGAATGCGTTTGACCCAGTAATTCATCGTTGGCAGCCTAGTGACGGTTTAATCAATATATAGCAATGTGGATAGCAATGGGACCTGATTGGCGAATCAAGATTTTGGAGAACCCCAGTCGGCGACTGCCATTCTCAATTCAGGGAGGAGCGCGATAGCAACCCAGTCTGATTGTTGTGCCGCCGGTGATGGTTGGCAAGGCGGGATTTAAGGCCAGACCCGATGGTTATTGGGGTAAGGAACCAATGCCCCCGCCCATTGCAATTTTTCCCGCAGGGTGCGGTAGTAGGAGTAATTTTCCCGCAGGATGATAAAGTGGGCATCCCGGTGTGCCCGCCGCACATCCACCCGTTGTCCCGGCCAAATGCTGGTGGCCAACACCCCGTCCATCCACAGTTTGGTACTCAACTCCCGGTCTTGCAAAGGCCAAATACTCACTACAAACGCCGGGGGCAAAATCAGCGGACGGCTCGACAAACTCAAGGGACAAATCGGTACCACGGAAATCGCCTCCATTCCCGGGTGCATGATCGCTCCGCCCGCCGACAGGGTGTAGGAGGTCGAGCCGGTGGGGGTGGCCACGATCAAGCCATCCCCCTGGTACTGGTCAATGATTTCCCCGTCAATTTCCACTTCTAGGACACAGGTGGGCAGCCGTTCCACGCTGGCCGGTTTCACCGCCATTTCGTTCAACGCCCAAAACACCTCACTGCCGGGTTCGCCGGGGCGTTGGTTCCCCTGAAACAACTGCGCCTGTACCATCATCCGTTTTTGCACCGCATAGCGGTCCTGCTGTAACCGTTCCCAGACGCTTTGAGTGTTGTGCAACACCTCTGCCGGTTCCGTGAGAAACCCCAACCGACCGCCGATATTCACCGCCAAGATGGGAATCCCCTCCCCCGCCAGATGACGGGCTGCCCCCAGCGCCGTACCGTCGCCGCCCAAGACGATGGCTAAATCAATCCCCTGATTCGTCGAAGCCAAAAAGACCGGGTAGGGATTATCCTTCGAGCCGCTGGGGCCCACCAACACCCGCACCCCTTGCGCTTCCAACTCCTGCTCACACCGAGCCGCCCAGCGTTTACTCTCCGGGTCGTTGGCCTTGTAGGTGATGATGACTTCCCGTAACTGCACGCCCTGACCGCTATGCCACCTGTTTCCATGATGACAGACGGCGCCGCCGCCTAAACCGCCACCGGTAAAATTGCCTGCCGCTGCATCCAGGCCGTCAATTCCTGCACCGGCAGCGGCGGGGCAAAGAGATAGCCCTGGTAGGCACAACAGCCGTGTTCTGCCAGAAAGGCTCGTTGGGCTTCGCTTTCCACCCCTTCGGCAATCACATCAAACCCCAAGGTTTCCCCCAGGGCAATAATCATCTGGGCAATCCCTTGGTCGTCGGTATTCTCATGCACCTGTTGCACAAAACACCGGTCAATTTTGATTTGGTGCAGCGGTAAACGCTTGAGGTAGGTCAGAGCCGAATACCCGACGCCAAAGTCATCCAAACTGAACCGGATCCCCAGTTGCGTCAGGGTTTTCATCTTCTGCACCACCGCATCCGGGTGGTTGAGCATCACACTTTCGGTCAGTTCCAACATCAGACGCTGGGGATGGGCTCCCGTTTGCTCCATAATGGCCAACAACCGGGGGACAAAATCCTCTCGGTGGAGTTGGTTGGCACTGACATTCACGGCGATGTGAATTCCCGCCCAATCGGGATGCGCCGCCCACTCTGCCAACTGGCGACAAGCCGTGGTCAACCCCCAATGTCCCAGGGGCACAATCAATCCAGTTTCCTCCGCCAAGGGGATAAATTCCGCCGGTGCGATCCAGCCTTGCCGGGGATGTCGCCAACGCACTAGGGCTTCCAGGCCAATCAGACGATGGTCGTAGGTCACCTGGGGTTGATAATACAGTTGCAACTGCCCCTGCTCAATCGCCTGCGCCAACTCCTGTTCCAGAGCCGCCCGCTCCTGAGCCGCCACCTGCAATTCCGGGTGGAAGGCATAAAAGCCATTTCGCCCCGCCATTTTGCTGCGGTACATGGCCAAGTCCGCCTGGCGCAATAAATCGTGGATATTTTCAACCCCCTTCTCAAATAAACTAATGCCAATACTGGCCGTGATCCCCTGTTCCCGACCGACATGATCGTAGGGGTGCACCAGCCGCGCCAGGATCGCTTGCGCGATTTGTTCCGCTTGGTGCATCGCCCTGTCCCGGTCCGGCGCCACCTGGGGAACGACCAAAACAAACTCATCCCCTCCCAAGCGCGCCACCATTCCTTTCCCGGCTATGAACTCCCGCAAGCGATGCCCCACCTCCACTAACAGCTCATCCCCCTGCTGATGACCGCGGGTATCATTCACTTTTTTGAAATGATCCAGATCCAAAAGGATGAGGGCATGCACGCCCGTGGCCGGTGCCTCTTGCATCAGATGGGTCAGGTAATCCAACAACGACCGCCGGTTCGCCAACCCCGTCAGACTATCGGAGTAGGCCACCTGGTGCAATTCCAGTTGCCGTTGCGCCACCGTCGCCTGTAACTGATTTAACGCCGTGGCCAAATGGTCTAACTCGTCATCCCCCTCCACCGGCCAACGAATACTGTGGTCATGGGTTTGCTGCACCAGCACGGCGCGCTGGGCAAACCGATTCAACCGCCCCAGCACCCGCCTTTGCAAAATCGCGTAAATCCCCGCCAG
>CALHCP010000034.1 GCA_937936705.1 uncultured cyanobacterium
TTGGGTGCCCCTGAGCGTGGTTTTGGGGACGATGGTGGGGGCGAGCTTGGTTTTACTGTGGCAGTCCGGGGCTGATACCCGCCCGCCAAGGTCAGCACACACACCATCTGGGGTTGCGGCACACAGGCCACCCCCGCCACCCGAAACAGGGGATTGAGCAGGTTTGTGCGCTGGGGGCGATGCCGCTGGCCGTCGTCAATCAACCAAGAGACGACAATGGCACGGGCGTTGGTCAACCCCTGGCTACGACAAAAACTGGCTTGCCCTTCCCAGCGACCGTGGGCATGCAACTGCGCCGCCAGCTGGGTGGCATTGATTTCCACGGGAATTAACCCGACGGCGACTCGCTCTAGCCCCGGCACCGGCCGCAAGACTCCCAACGGTTGCACCTGTTTTAACCAGGCTTGTGCCTCCAATAAACCGCTCACGCCCTCGTGGGTGCGTTGGCCGGGTTGGCCAGGGGGTTGCCAGCGTTTGCCCTGGTAATAGGACTGCCAAGGGGTGAGCAATTCGCTGTAGCCGGGGGGATGCTGCCGCAGTTGGTTGACTTCGATCAGAATGGCCTTGGCGAGTTTGACCTCCCGGAGCGGGCTTTGCGCCAAGCCGGGGGAGCTGCTGAGCACGGTCAGAACCCCAATTTTGATACAGTAGAGCCGCAGTAACCTGGAGTTACCTTGACCGCCAGCCAACATCGGGGAATCACCTGCCATGCGCCTACTGGTTAGTAATGATGACGGAATTTTTGCGCCGGGATTGCGTGCCCTGGCGAATACCTTAGCGCAGGCGGGGCATGAAGTGACCGTGGTGGCGCCCGACCGGGAACGCTCCGCCACCGGTCACGGCTTAACCCTGCATAAACCGATCCGGGTCGAGTCGGTCACGGGTTTTTTCCACCCCACCGTGACGGCTTGGGCTTGTAGTGGCACCCCGGCGGATTGCGTGAAATTAGCTCTTGGGCGTTTATTGCCCCACCCGCCGGATTTGGTGGTGGCGGGGATCAATCAAGGGCAAAATCTGGGCACGGATATTCTCTACTCCGGTACAGTGTCGGCGGCCATGGAAGGGCTGTTTGAAAATATCCCCGGCGTGGCCTTCAGCCTGGCCAGCTATACCGAACCGGAATTTACGGTCGCCCGCCGCTTTGCCGCCGGGTTGATCCGGCAACTGGCTCACCAACCCTTGCCCGGTGCCATCCTCTTGAATGTGAATATCCCGGCGGTGGCCGCCCCCGACATCGCCGGGGTCTGTCTGACCCGGCAAGGGGTGCGCCGCTACACCGACCAATTCGACGAACGCACCGACCCGCGTGGCCGCACCTATTACTGGTTGGCGGGGACGGCCGTTGAGGATGAACCCGAAGCTGCTGATGGTGCCTACACCGGCTCTTTCCCCACCGATGTAGCAACAGTGAAAAGTAATAAAATTAGCATTACCCCTTTGCGGTACAATCTCACCGATGCTCCCGGTTTAGACACCCTGGCCACCTGGTCGGGGTTGAACCAGGGTTTATACTGGCTAAAGGATTGAGGTGTCTGCGGGTGTTCTGGAAGAGTTTATTCCCCGGCGTTATCGGCTCGGAAACTGCCACAGGCACCGGGGAAAGGGAACTACTGATTACCGAATGGGTGACCGCCAACGGGGAGCGGGTGCCCATTTATTTCAGCACTACCCGCGACATTGATGTCTATGCCCTGGAATCCCTGTGCGATGCGGTGGGCTGGGCGAAACGCCCCCTCCGCAAAGTCCGTAAAGCTCTGGAATTTAGTTTCTTGGTGGGTTCCCTGTGGCAAGAACGGGGGCAACATCGCCGTCTGATCGGTTTTGCCCGGGCAACCTCAGATCACGCCTTTAACGCCACCCTCTGGGATGTGGTCGTCCACCCCGAATTTCAGGGCAAAGGCTTGGGCAAAACCCTGATGCGGCAGATGATTCGCGAATTACGGCGGCAAGAGATCAGCAACATCACCCTGTTTGCCGACCCCCAGGTGGTCACCTTTTACGAAGAATTGGGCTTCCAACCCGACCCGGAAGGCATCAAAGGCATGTTCTGGTATCCCAATTAGCCGCCTCTGGCTGCCCAGTCCGCCTCCTGCAACGTCCGCCCCGTCGCCGCCAAATACACATCATCCAGGCTGGGTTGGGATTGCATAACGCTAAATACCGGTAAATCCAGGCTGGTGACTTTTTCTTGGATCAGCGTTAAACCATTCGGAGTCGGCTGAATCACCAAATTCAACGAATTGCCCTGGGTGGTATTGATAATCACATTCTGGACAAAGTGCAGCTCTTGTAAAACTGCTCGCACCCGTTCTGCCTCATCTCTAGGGGTAAATTCCCGCACCCTCAGCGTCACCCGTTCCCCTCCCAAGGCGGATTTCAATGCCGCCGGTGTATCGCTGGCAATCAACCGCCCCTGGTCTAAAATGGCCACCCGGTCCGCCAGGGCATCAATTTCTTCCAGGTAATGACTGGTCAGAAAAACGGTCGTCCCTTGCGCGCGAATGGTGCGCAACAATTCCCAAACCACCGTGCGGCTTTCAATATCTAACCCCACCGTCGGTTCATCCAGCACCAGCACCTGCGGTTGATGCAATAAACCCATCGCCAAATCCAGGCGTTTTTTCATGCCGCCGGAGTAGCCCCCCGTGCGCCGATCCACCCAGTCTTCTAGGTTTAATAATTTCACCACTTCTGCAATCCGTTTTTTGGCAAAATCCGGGGGCAAGTGGTAAATATCAGCGTGCAACTGTAATAATTCCCGGCCGGTCAACACCTTATCTAAAGCCAATTCTTGGGCGACATAACCCAATTTCTGCCGGACTTGACGGGGGTGTTCTAAAACGGAAATTCCGGCGACATCAATAGTTCCTTGATCCGGGCGGGTCAGGGTGCATAAACAACGAATCAAAGTGGTTTTGCCCGCCCCGTTTGGGCCTAACAACCCGAAAATTTCCCCGCCCATGACCGACAAAGAAACCCCGTTTAATGCCGTGACTTTACCGTAGGTTTTATGTAAATTGTCAATTTGAATGAGCGTCATCGTTCTCAAGGCAATTGGTTACTTTGATTTTACTATATGTAGCAATCCTACCTGAGTTTAGAATGGCGGTTGCCGGGGCGTAGCCCCCGTCTCCGGTTCTCCAGCATATCTGTTCACAAATCAAGTCATATTGCTATATTGATATATTGCTATATGCTATAGAGATGACCCATAGGTACAGTATAGATGGTAGTCCTACCTGAGTTTAGAGTGGCGGTCGCCGGGACGCAGCTCCCATTCTCGGTTCTTCAGAATCTTGGTGCTTAAATGGGGTCATAGTACTCTATGGCCATGACCGTTGCGGATGTGATTCTGATTGGGTTGACCCTGGTCTTGCTCGGGGTAGTGTTGCGTTGGCTGCTGAAGATCACGGTGGATACCGGTAAAACCTTGCTAATCGTCGGATTGATTTTAGTAATTTTGCAGTTCGGGTTTGGGGTTGGCCCGCGTGCCTTACTGATCCGCGCCTGGGAGGTTTGGCAGAAATGGCGGCCTGCTCCGGCGCATTTATTCCCAACGGAATGGGGTCTGTGGTAGTTTAGGGAAGTTCTGAGTGCAATCATTATGAGATAACGATGAGTCAATTGCCCCTAGAAGTGCTTGTACCGCCGGTACGTCTGGATACGACGACTAAAGATGGCTTGACCCAACAGGTCAAACAAATTGCCAATCAAAGGGCGACCTTGGTTTTGCTGGATTTGAGCCAAGTGCAATTTGTCGATAGTTCGGGTTTGGGTGCGATTGTGGCAGCATTGAAAAGTTTACGTTCTGCCGGGGGCGAACTGGCTCTCTGCCAACCTTCGGAGCAGGTCAAAACCCTGTTAGAAATTACGGGTCTCGAACGGATTATGAAAGTCTATCCCAACCGGCAGGCTTTTGACCACGAACATAGCAGGTAACATGACGGAAAAATTCCACTTTTGTGAGCAGGATTTATCCCCCGAATTGCTGGGTCATTATCAACAGCAATCCAAGTTAGGAGTGGATACGGAAACTATGGGATTGATCCCGGCGCGGGATCGGTTGTGTTTGGTTCAAATTAGTGATGCGGCGGGGCAGGCGACCCTGGTGAAAATTACTCCCGGTCAGCGGGTTGCCCCCCATTTACAAACGCTGCTGGAAGCTCCCCATATTCTCAAAATTTTTCACTATGCCCGGTTTGATCTGGCCACCTTACGTTACCACTTGGGGATTCAGGTGCAACCGATTTTTTGTACCAAAATTGCCAGTAAACTAGCTCGCACCTATTCTCCTAAGCATGGCTTGAAAGATGTGGTGCAGGAATTGCTCAATATTGAACTGGATAAGCAGGCGCAATCTTCGGATTGGGGGCGACCGGATGCGCTCCGCCCGGAACAGTTGGCTTATGCAGCTAATGATGTGATTTATCTACCCCAAATTGCCGAAAAGTTAACCGCTATGCTGCAACGGGAGGGGCGCTGGGAATTGGCGCAACAGTGTTTTCAATGTGTGCCGACTATCGCGAGTTTGGATTTGTTAAACTACCAAGCTATTTTTGAACATTAAAGGCATCTCGATGAGTTTAGAAGTTATTTCAAAAATAACTATAGGGCACCTCTATTGATTGAAGCCAGCAGCAAATCATCTCGCTGGCATAGCGAGTTTATGGAGAACCCAAGTCGGGGGCTGCGCCCCGGCGACCGCTTATTTTGAATAATAAATAGAGGTTTTCTAAATTAGAATTAGAAAATAAATTAGAAATTAGGCCAAATTGCAGTTATCAAACTTACTGCGGGGGGATTCGATGCGTCGTCTGTTGGCGGTTATCCTGTTCGGAGTCGGCTGGCTGGGTCGCCCAGAGTTAGCCATAGCGGTCGAATCCACGGTGCGGCAGGCTTGTGCGACTCGGCGGTTGCCGGAGTTACCCATCCCTTTTGCCGATGTGCCGCCTGACCATTGGGCTTTTGAGGCGGTGATGAGCCTGTACTACTGCGGAGCCGACCGGGGGGGCATTCCGCCGGCTTCTCCGTCGCCCCAACCCTAAATCCTCGCTTAGGACAAACTCTGCTACAGTAATTCAAAAGCAGACAAGAGTAAAATCATGGCACTGGTCGTTGTCGGCAATGGATTTGAACAGGATTTAGCCAAGTATGGGGCGTTGGCGGTTTGGGTGCCCCCGGAAGGCGGCCACGAAGGTCGCTATCAACGGCGACTGAAAGGGGCAGGGTATCGCACGCTCCATCTGACGGCACGGGGGATGGGCGATTTGGAAGCCTTTTTGACCCGGTTTCACGGGGTGCGTCCGCCGCACCTGGGCAAAGCCCTAGTGCAAACGGCGGCGGTGGGGGACGTGTATTACTTTCCTCCCCTGTTGGATAACGCTCTGGCGGCATTGCCCCCCCAAGCCAAGGGTTTGGCACTGTGGTTGATCGAAGGTAAAGTGCTGTCCCGGCAAGAATTGCAGTATTTAAGTCTCGTGCCTACGTTAAATCCCCGCTGTAAGGTGGTGGTGGAGGTGGCCAGCGGGCGGGAATTTCGCTGGCAGTCTCTCCAAAGTTACCTCAACTAAGGGTGACCACACCGGCCATCGTTTTAGAGAATGTGGAATTCAGCTGGTCGGCAGAACGACCGGCGCTATCGGGTTGTAGCCTGCAAGTTCCGCACGGGGAATTTTGGATGCTGTTGGGAGCAAACGGCAGCGGTAAATCTACCTTATTAAAATTGCTGGCCGGGTTAATCACCCCCACCCAGGGGCACATCTATCTAGCGGGGGCGGTGGGCTTGGTCTTACAAAATCCTGACCATCAGGTGGTGATGCCGAGTGTGGGGGCGGATGTAGCCTTTGGATTGGCGGATTTACCCCCGGCTTGTTGGGTCGAAAGAGTCGAACAGGCGTTGCGGTTGGTGGGGTTGTGGGAACTGCACCAACGCCCGGTTTACGCCCTCAGTGGAGGACAAAAACAACGCTTAGCCATTGCCGGGGCATTAGCGCGCCAAGTTCCCATTTTATTACTCGATGAACCGACTGCTTTTTTAGACCCAGAACAACAACTGGAATTAGCGCAACAGGTGCAACATTTGGTGCGGACAACGGGAATTACGGCGCTGTGGGTGACCCATCGGTTGGAAGAATTAACCTACTGCGACCAAGCGGTGTTGTTGGCGTCAGGACGCATCATCCGGCAGGGCACCGGGGCGCAGTTGGTACAGTACATTCACCAGCACCATTGGGACAGTCAATTAAATTAAAAAATTAAAATTAGATGAGGGTACTTCTATTTATTATTTATATTTATAAGAACCAGCAGCAAATTATCTCGCTGGAATACTGAGTTTATGGAGAACCAAAATCGGGGGCTGCACCCCTGCGATTGCCATTCTAAACTCAGGGAGGATTGCTATAGTAGCGGAGTACTCTTGCATAGCCGGTGTCGGTATCGATCCGGATTTTCCGTTGGCCTGCGCAGAGATCGAGGTGGCCGCACACAGTTAGCATCCCACTATGCAGCGGCAGCACTGCCCGCACCTCTGGATCGTTTTCCTCAAAGACTGTAGAGAGGGTGTCATCATAGGACATAAAAACCAGCTCTGCGGTCTTGTTTCGCAGGGACTGATGAGCTTCCTTGGCATCGTTCACATAGGTAATGACGGCATCGAAACCGGAGCTGCAATTGGGCAGGTCAGCCTCCAGTAGGAAAAACGAGAAGTCCCTGAAGGCTGCAATACCCAACGGTTTAGCTACATCGGGAATGGCTGGGGCAGATGTCATGTACAAGTTTCCGGTTGCTAATGGGTTGGGTTCCCCGGGGAGGAAAATCTGGATGTGTCACCGTAATCGGCGTATTCATGGGTATATTGGTGTGATCATGCTACCTTGA
>CALHCP010000035.1 GCA_937936705.1 uncultured cyanobacterium
ATATGCAGGATTATGGTCTATATTTCAATGTCAACTATCGCGCTTTTTAACTCAGTTACCGCTCTGCAGAGAACAATGGCGCTGCTCTGCGGGGCAACTCTATAACACTGGGACTTGATTTGAGAACAAAAATGCCGGGGAACCCCTGTCGGGGGCGGCGCCCCGGCGACCGCTTATCCCTAATTTTGAATTTTGTAGGGGTTCCCTTGCTTCCAACCTTAGTGTTGCTGCATCAGGAAATGTGTGCATCCCTGCAAGCCTTAAGTTGTTTATTCTATGGATGGCGATGAATTAACGGCTATACTAATTTGCCGGGGCGGCGGCATCCCCTCAGATTCCCCAAAATGAAGGGGAACTGGTTAGCCAATTCCCCTCGGTAAACGCTAATTAAATTCAGAGCCTTTATTCGCTGGCTCCGTTTCAAAGTGAGATTAAAATTAAGAACCTAATCGGCCGGTTCCTCAATTAACCTATCTTTAGTATCCCAAAGCAGGTGGATTCCCCCCGATTTTTTTAATTATTTCTTTATGTTGCCGAGGTGTGGCGAAAGGTGAATGGGTATTACGTTTTATGACTTAACTGAGACGGTGGGTTTGCGGGGGTTAAAGCGTTCGATTTTACGGATTTGTTCATACAGTTGTAGTTCCTGGGGGGTCAGTTCTGTCGGCACTTGCACCAACAGTTCTACAATTTGGTCGCCGCGGGTTTGGTCTTCCCGTGGGTAGCCCCGCCCGGGCAGGCGCAGGCGTTGGTGGTTTTGCACCCGGGGGGGAATCACCATTTTGACCGGGCCGTCTAGGGTGGGCACTTGGACGTGGGCACCGAGGATGGCTTCGCTGGGGGTAATTGGTACGGTGCAGTGGATGTCGTCTCCCTCGAGGCGGAGTTGCTCGTCGGGAGTGACGTGGATGTGCAGGTAGAGGTCGCCGCCGTTTTCCCCTTGGTGGCGTAACCGGAGCCGTTGGCCGGTGACCATGCCGGGGGGCAGGTTGATTTCCAGGGTGCGCTCCCCTAAACTCAGGCGGTGTCGCCCGCCTTTGTATGCCTGTTGTAATGATAGATTCAGGCGGGCTTCGATGTCGGCACGTTGATCCCAGGTTTCCGACCGGGGTTCATTCCGGCGGGTAAACCGCAGTAGCAGTTGGTCTAAAAAGTCTTGGAAATCCGCAAAGCGGCTATAGTCAAAGTCGCTGCGGGCGGGGGATGCGCCTTGAAAGCCCTTTTGTTGCCAGTATTGGCCGAAGCGGTCGTATTCTGCCCGTTTGGCGGGGTCGGAGAGGACTTGGTAGGCTTCGCTGATGATTTTGAATTGTTCTTCGGCTTGTTTGTCGCCGGGGTTGACATCGGGGTGGTACCGGCGGGCGAGTTGCCGGTAGGCTTGTTTGACTGCGGCGGGGCTGGCGTTGCGTTCTACCCCCAGGATTTGGTAATAGTTACGGAAATTGCGCATGGTATTACCAGTTTTCATCGTCCCATTCGCGGCGGCGGCGGGGGGCGGGGGTGTCGTCTAAGCGGCTCCAGGGGGGGGAGAACCAGGGCATTTCGTCCTCCTGTTGTTGCTGCCGGACGATGGCCAACAGTTCGGTGAGTTGTTCTTGCAAACGGGCACTGAGACGATCCACTTTCTCTAAATCGTTGGCGGCTAAACTCCGCCGCAGGGCTTGCACCAGTTGTTCGATCTTTTGGCGGCGTTCCCGCAGGAATAAAAAGCCATAATCTAAGGTCACCTGCCGCAGTTGCCGCTCGGTGCGTTGAATCAACATTTCTGCCTTTTGGAACTGCTCGACCTGCTGTTTCTTGGCCTGGTCACTGGGGGCGGCACGTTCGGCTTCGGCGAGCATTTTTTGCACCTCGCTCTGGGTCAAGCTGGCCGCATCCTGAATCGTGACCGTGTGCTGCCGCCCGGTCTGACGATCCTGCGCCGACACCTGCAAAATGCCGTTGGCATCAATATCAAAGGCGACCTGCACCTGGGGTAAGCCCTTGGGGGCAGGGGGAATGCCGGTTAAGCGGAACCGCCCCAGGGATTTATTGCCGCTGGCCAAGGGGCGTTCCCCCTGGAGGATATGAATTTCCACCGCACTTTGGTTGTCCTCCGCCGTGGAGAAAATATCCGAACGCCGCACGGGGACAGGCGTATTGCGGGGAATCAGGGTTTTCATCATCCCCCCGGCGGTTTCCAAACCCAAAGACAAGGGGGTGACATCCAGCAACAGGACATCCCGCAGTTCGCCGGTTAAAACGGCTCCCTGAATTGCCGCCCCCATCGCCACCACCTCTTCCGGGTTGATGCCTTGGCAGGGTTCTTGATGCAGGAGTTCACGCACCAGCCGCCGCACCATCGGCATCCGGGTCGCCCCCCCCACCAGCAAAACGGCGTCAATATCTTCCGGTTCCAGACCGCTATCGGTGAGGGCTTGATCCACCGGCAGCCGCAAGCGTTCCAGCAAATCTTCACAGAGGGATTCAAACGTACTGCGGGTCAATTCGGTTTCCAAATGCTGGGGGCCATCCTCAGTCGCCGTGATAAAAGGCAGATTGATCAACGTGCTTTTGACACTAGACAGCTCGATTTTGGCCTTTTCGGCGGCTTCCAGCAACCGTTGAAACGCCTGCCGTTCCCGGCGCAGGTCAATCCCCGTCTCCTTTTGGAATTGCTCCGCCAGCCAGTTCACCAACCGCTGGTCAAAATCCACCCCCCCCAACTGGGTATCGCCGCTGGTGGCGCGCACCTCAAACACCCCTTGGCTAATCTCCAGGATGGACACGTCAAAGGTGCCCCCGCCCAAATCAAACACCAGAACGGTTTGCTCCTGTTTTTGATCCAACCCATAGGCCAAGGCGGCAGCGGTGGGTTCATTCAAAATCCGTTTCACCTCCAACCCGGCCAATCGTCCCGCATCGCGAGTCGCCTGCCGTTGGGCATCGTTAAAGTAAGCAGGCACGGTAATCACCACATCCGTCACCGGTCGCCCCAACACCTGTTCCGCATCATCCGCCAACTTGCGCAGAATCATCGCCGAGAGTTCCTCCGGGGCAAACTCCTGCTCCAAGCGCGGGCAAACCACCTGTACCCGGTTGCGTTCCCCCCGGCGAATCGTATAGGGCACCCGCCGCGCCACCGGCGGCAACTCATCGTAGGTCATCCCCATCAAGCGTTTGACCCCATAAAACGTATGCTTGGGGTCGAGGACGGCCTGGCGCCGCGCCAACTGTCCCACCAACCGTTCCCCTTCCCGGGAAAACCCGACCACACTGGGGGTCGTCCGGCTGCCCTCCCGGTTGGGCAGCACCACCGGTTTTCCCCCTTCCATCACCGCTACGACCGAATTGGTTGTCCCCAGGTCAATTCCCACCACGCTGGTCATGGGCACTGTTATCCATTGCAAAGTTCCATGTATCCTATCTTACTGTGAACCTATAAACAGGCCGGATTTCCCTACTGCGGTGGTAT
>CALHCP010000036.1 GCA_937936705.1 uncultured cyanobacterium
CCCGCCCACAGCAGCAGCCCCACCGACAAAGCCGCCAACATCACCGGCACAAAGTCATTGCTGCCTACCGGCGCCACGCCAACGATTTCCCTGGGTTCCGGGGCAGGGGAACGGCGGGGTTTTCCCCAAGGGAGAGGGGGCGACGACTCCTCCGTCAGCAGGGGAATTTCGTTGAGCCATTCCGGTTTGCGCTGCAGTTGGGGCGCTTCCAAAATGTACAGCACCCGTTGGCTTTGTTGGCGGATGTGCGGGTCGGGATGGGTGGTCAATTCCCGGCAGAGATCCCGCGCCGCCTGCCCTTGTCGGTCGGCCTCATAAGCCATCACCAACCATAACTTCACCTGCGGGTCATGGGGAGCATCCGCCAAGGCCGTTTGTAAGGCCGCTACCGCTTCCCGATACCGCCCCGCGGCCATCGCCTGCACCCCTTCCCGGTAGGGATTCGCCATCGTCAAGGGTTAAAAAAAACTAATACCCGTTACGACCCCAGACCACCAGCGCAATCGAGAAGGTAAAGCTCACCATCAAGCCCACCCAAGCCAGTGAAATAATATCCATCGTCATTCACCCATCCCAACAAACAGACATCCAACCTAGCCAACCCATTCTAACCGAGGCATGGCACCGGCTTAAAGCGTAACGGGGCAGTCCGAGGCGCACCCCCACTCACCCCGTTACCATTCCCGGTTGCCCGTCTAAAAAAGCCCCAAGGTGACGGCCTTATCAATGGGCATCGTCGCGCCAATCCCCAACCAAATCGTCACCACCGTTCCCACCAAAAACACGGTGGTCGCCAGCGGCCGCCGGAACGGGTTTTGGAACTTATTGACATTCTCGATAAACGGCACCAACGCCAACCCTACCGGCACGGAAGCCATCGCCAACACCCCCAGCAGTTTGTTGGGCAGCACCCGCAGCAGGTTAAACGTGGGATAAAAATACCATTCCGGCAAAATCTCCAGCGGGGTCGCAAACGGGTCGCCCGGTTCCCCCAACATACTGGGGTCCAGTACCGCCAAGCTGACGATACAGGCAAACGTGCCCATGATCACCACCGGGAAAATGTAGAGCAGGTCATTCGGCCAAGCCGGTTCCCCGTAGGAACTGTGCCCCAAACCCTTCGCCAACTTCAGGCGCAGCTTGGGGTCGGATAAATCCGGTTTCTTAATGTTGGACATAGAAACTCTCCTTGCAGATGGATCAAGCGTAACACAGCGTCAGCCTAGAGGGGGCCGGAAATCCCTTGTTTGCGGATCATCAGGAAGTGCATCAGCATGAACACCGCCGTCAGCCAGGGCAAGACAAAGGTATGGGCACTGTAGAAGCGGGTCAGCGTCCCTTGGCCGACCGCTACCCCGCCCCGCAGCAGTTCCACCACCAGGGAACCCACCACCGGCACCGCTTCGGGCACGCCCGTCACGATCTTGGCCGCCCAATAGCCCACCTGATCCCAGGGCAGGGAATACCCCGTCACCCCAAAAGAGACGGTCAACACCGCCAACACCACGCCCGTCACCCAGGTCAACTCCCGGGGTTTTTTGAAGCCCCCGGTCAAGTACACCCGGAACACGTGCAGGATCATCATCAACACCATCATGCTCGCCGACCAGCGGTGAATCGAGCGGATCAACCAGCCGAAATTCACCTGCGTCATCAGATAAGACACGGAGTTAAACGCTTCCGCCACCGTTGGCCGGTAGTAGAAGGTCATGGCAAAACCCGTGGCAAATTGGATCAAAAAGCAAGTCAATGTAATGCCACCCAAGCAGTAAAAGATATTGACATGGGGGGGGACATACTTGCCGGCAATATCATCGGAAATCTCCGTCAGGTCAAGCCGTTCATCGAACCACTTGAACACGGGAGAATCGGACACCTGTTTGGTAAACATAAGTGCGGGTTCTCAAATCAACAGGGGCGGGCTGATACCCGACCAATTTACATCTTTTAATGTATCGCAAATCTTGAGTTACCGGCATCCTGTCCCCAGGGTTGCCCGGGTGGGCTAGGATAAATAGATTATCATGATCCCATTCACACACTGATTTTTTATGTCTATTCTGGCGGCCATCGGCGTTTTAGCGGTACTGATCTGTGTCCATGAGTTGGGGCACTTTTGGGCAGCCCGGGTGCAGGGCATTCGGGTGAGCCAATTCTCCCTGGGGTTTGGGCCGGCGCTTTGGTCTTATCAGGGCCGGGAAGTGCATTATGCGATTCGCGCCATTCCCCTGGGGGGCTATGTGGGTTTTCCCGATGACGACCCGGACAGCGGTATTCCCGACGATGACCCGGATTTGCTGCGCAATCGTCCCATTGGTGACCGAGCTGTGGTGATTAGCGCCGGGGTGTTGGCCAATTTAGTTTTTGCTTACCTGATTTTGACCACCCAAGTCCTGACGGTGGGGATTCCCCAACTGGTCTATCAACCGGGGGTGCGGATTCCCCAAATCGCTTTGGATACCAGTACGGTGGCGCAGAAGGCCGGCTTGCGCGCCGGGGATGTGATTCTGGGGGTGGACGGTCAAACCCTGGCGCCGGGGAAAGAGGCGGTGAATCGCGTGGTGCAGGCGATCCAATCCCGCCCGAACCAGCCGATTCGCCTACAGGTGCAGCGGCAGAATCAAGTCGTGGAATTGACGGTCATCCCGGAATTGACGGCGAATGGCCAAGGCCGCATCGGTGTCCAGTTGCAGGACAATGTTACGGTCAAGACCCGCTATTCTCGCAATCCCTTGGAGGCCATGGGGTTGGGAGCGCAGGAATTTCAGCGGTTGTTGACCAGCACGGTGCAGGGGTACGGGGAGTTGATTCAACACTTTCGGGAAACGGCCAATCAAGTGGCGGGGCCGGTTGCCATTGTGGCCATGGGAGCGGGTTTTGCCCGTACGAGTTGGAGTGGTTTACTGCAATTTTCTGCCCTGATCAGCATCAATTTAGCGGTGATCAATATCCTGCCGCTACCGGCTTTGGATGGGGGGCAATTGGTGTTTTTAGGGATCGAAGCCCTGCGTGGCCGACCCTTGCCGACGCGGGTGCAAGAAGGGGTGATGCAGACGGGCTTGCTCTTGTTGTTGGGATTGGGGGTATTTTTAATCATTCGCGACACGGTGCGCCTGGTGGGGTTGTAGCGGTTTCACGGGGCACGGAGGGTCAGCAGCAATTGCGTCAGTTGTCGGCGTACCGAGGTATGGGTGTAAGGGTCGTCGGGGTGCGGTTTTGGGCCGGTTTTTTCAAAGTAGGGGGTTTCCCCATACATTCGTCCCCATTCGCAATCCGCTTCTCGGACTAATTCTTCTAGTAAAGAGGGATGGGCAAGCAGGGTTTCTAACAGTTCCCTTAGGGCATTTAAGGGGTGATCAAAATGCTGACTCATGTGCGTTTCATCCCGATGCACCCACCGTTGCAAAACCGCCTTCAACGCTCCCTCGGGGTCGGTGAGGTGATTTTTAATCCATAAATTGACGGCGGTGCGCGCCTGCACCAAGGGGGGAACCGGGGAAGCTCCCTTGAGAAAGTCGGCTCCTTCCTGGGCAATCACATCCGCCAGAGAGAACCGCCGCCCGGTGCGGATTTCTCTTTGAATGCGGCGATTGAGCTTCTCGTTGGCGTCGGAACCCATCGTTGCCGTTAATGACTCCTAAAATTCCCCAAACGATACAACCTATGCCCCTCTCTTCTCTAACTCTTCTCTAATTCTCTTCTCCAAAGGGCACCACCATAATTAAAATAAAATTAAGGTCGCCTCTATTGATGGGAGCCAAGTGGAAATCCTTTAGCCAGAATGCCTAAATTAGGGAGAACCCAAGCGGGGTCTGCCCCCGGCGATTGCTAATTTCTGATGCTAATTCTGAATTAATACGAATTAAGGGCACCTCTATTGATTGGAACCAGGAGAAACTGACGCCGGCGTACCGAG
>CALHCP010000037.1 GCA_937936705.1 uncultured cyanobacterium
CGTACTGCTAGACCCCGCTTCCAAATCAGGTTCGAGAACGGGATGGGCGTGGGGGTCGGTCGGTTCCTGACTCATACCAGACCTAATAAAGGAAACCGTCAAACCAAGAAAACGTATCTAATCTAATCCTAACGGTAATACTTCCAGTTTAATCCATCCCCGGTGGAATTTATCTAAGTATTTTTACCGTTCTTGGCTCGCTTGCCTAAGCTATTCCCGGCGCGCCGAACGCACGGCAGCCAGAAAACAGCCCACTCCGGCGGGCGTACTCAAAACCAGAATGCCCCAGGTCAGCGGTGCCCCCAGTTGCGGATGCCCATAGCTGAGTTCAAACACACAACCCACGGCGGCGATGGCAAACACACAGGCTCCCAGCAAAAACAGGCCGCTCAAAGGGGTTAAAGGACTCATCATGATGACGTTACCCGCCGCACGTCCGCCAGGGAAAAACGATGCTTACTCAACTCCTGCGCCAGAGCCAGCGGGTTTTCCACCCGATCCACAAACATCACCCCCTGCAGATGATCCATCTCATGCAAAATCACCCGCGCCGTCAGGTCGCTAAACTCACGGCGGTGCAGTTTGCCGAACTCATCCTTGAAACTGACCGTCACCTGAACCGGGCGTTTCACCGGCAAAAACACCCCCGGAATACTCAAGCACCCCTCATCTTGCAGCGCCCAAGCCTCACTTTGGGCTTCCAGCACCGGGTTGATCAACACCAAAGGAGGGGTGGCCGGATTGTCCGGGTCAATATCCAGCACCAACAGTTGTTTCAAAATGCCGACCTGGGGCGCCGCCAAACCAATCCCATCCTTGGCATACATCGTCTTGAGCATCTGGGCGACCAATTCCCGCAGTTCTTGGTTGATCTGGGTCACCCGCTTCGCCCCCTGCCGCAAGACCTTACTCCCCAACACCTCGACCGACAAGGGCGGCGTTTTGAGCTTTGTTTTACTCACTGCTACCGTGGAATTGACCATCATCCTTTTTGCAAATTCCCTGTTCTACTGTAGCATGGTTATATTCCCAGCGGTGATATAGCGATGGCCGAACCCAAGCGCACCATTCGGTTTCAATTCCCCGTCACCCCGGAGCGAGTGCCGCAGTACATTAACATTACTTTGGCCAATCATTTGAATGACGATGTGGTTTTGGATTTTGGCTTTTTAGACCCCTTTTGTATCCCTCAATCCATTTCTTCCCACGGGGCGGAACCCAGTGGTGTGCCGGTACAGCCGGTGGTGCGGGTGGCGATGAATGTGCGGGTAGCGGAGCAACTCTACCAGCAATTGCACCAGATGCTCTCCGAACGGCGCCGCCAACGCCTGCCGGGGGTGAAACATTATCCCCACCAATCCCCCACCAACCCCATCGGTGGCGAATAGACTCCTGCTATGTCGCTGTTACTGGTTGAAGACGACCCGGAGTTGGCGGAACCGCTCACGGCTTTACTGGAACAACAGGGCTATCGGGTCACCCCGGTGCGCGATGGGCAGACTGCCTATACTTTAGCGAAACAAAATACTTATGAATTGCTGATTTTGGATTGGATGCTTCCCCGGTTGGATGGGTTAAGTCTCTGTCAACGCCTGCGGCGGGAAGGGTTGACCACGCCGGTATTGTTTTTAACGGCGCGCGACGGTTTGACCGACCGGGTGCGGGGGCTGGACGCGGGGGCGGACGATTATCTGGTGAAACCCTTTGCCTTTGCGGAATTGGCGGCGCGGGTGCGGGCTTTGTTGCGGCGACCCATGGGCGGCTGCCCGCCCCTCCGTTTGCAGGTGGGCGACTTGGTATTGGAGCCGGAACAACGGCTGGCCTATCGGGGGCAGCGGCAGATGGTTTTGTCGGAAAAAGAGACCCAACTGCTGGCATTGCTGATGCAGCATCCGGGGCAAATTTTGTCCCACGCCCAGTTGTTGGCGGGGTTATGGCCGGGGGAGTCCCCTGCCGACCGCAATCTCTTGGCCGCACAAGTGCGGTTACTGCGGCGCAAATTGGAGCAGCCCGGGGAACCCCCGCTGATTCAGACGTTGTATGGACGGGGCTATGGGCTTTTGCCTTCCTGAGTTAAAATAAGTTGCAACACCTGCGGGTGTGGTTCATTCGATTAACCGATAACCGATAGTGAGGTGGATGATGGGTGTGAAACAGTGGTGGTGGGGATTGAGTGTGGCGGTCTTGACGTTGGCGGTGCCCAAGCCGGCGCAGGCGGCTCGTTCGGTGAATTTTTGGTTCAATATCCTGGAAGTGGTGAATATTTCGGTGTCGGATTTGCGGCGGTTTGTGGATAAAAATGAGGTGACTCCCCGCTTGCAAAGAACCTTGCGTTTGTTACCGGAAAAGGATCGGCAGGGCTTTGAGCAGGTGTTGAAGTTCAAGTTACCGTTGGAGACCCGGCGGGTGGTTCGGCTGGTGGATGCACCGATGGTGGAAAAGGCGTTGGCTCAGATTCCCCCTTTGTTTTTACCGAACCAATCGCAGTCCGTGTTGCCGGGGATGAAGGGGGCGATGATCCTGGCTTCCATCCCTCGGGATAGGGGGGGGTTCCGCGACAAGGATGGGTTTGGCTTGGTGAATATTCTGGAAGCCTACCCGGCGGCGGAAATGAATATGGACATCCCCGCTATGTTGCGCCTGGGTCAACAGGGGTTTGATATTCAGAAGATTCTTGGCGGCGGCCTGGGTTTTTAGATGACGGTTTTGGTGACGGGGGCAACCGGTTTGATCGGCTCCCGGTTGGTGACACAACTCCAGAGCCGGGGGGAGCCGGTGCGGGTCCTGACCCGTAATCCCTCACGGGCGCAGCAATTGCTGCCGCAGGCGCAGGTTTTCCCTTGGCCACGGCTGGCCGAGGCGGTTGAGGGCTGTCGGGGGGTGGTGAATTTGGCCGGAGAACCGATTATTGGCCGCTGGACACCTGCCCGCAAGCAGGCGATTCGGGAGAGTCGCACTCAGGGGACGCAACGGTTAGTCCAGGCCATGGCTCAAGCCGCGGCACGCCCGCCGGTGTTGGTGAATGCCTCCGCCATTGGTTATTACGGGGCGAGTGAAACGGCGGTGTTTACGGAAGATAGTCCGCCGGGGCAGGACTTTCTCGCGCAGGTGTGTCAGGACTGGGAGCGAGCGGCGCAGCCGGTGCAGGACTGTGGGGTGCGGTTGGTGATTTTCCGCATCGGCATCGTTTTGGGGACAGGGGGGGCGCTGGCGCGGATTTTGCCGCCGTTTCGGGCGTTTTTGGGGGGGCCGATCGGTTCGGGGCGGCAGTGGTTTGCCTGGATTCACCAGGACGATATGGTGAATTTGCTCGTAACGGCTTTAGATAATGAATCGTGGTCGGGCGTTTACAATGCCACGGCTCCCCAACCGGTGCGCATGGCGGAACTGTGCCAAACCCTGGGGCAGGTCTTGCAGCGGCCTTCCTGGTTGCCGGTGCCGGGGATCGTTTTGGAACTGCTGTTGGGGGATGCCGCCCAGGTGATCTTAACCGGTCAGCAGGTGCTGCCCCAACGGGTGCAGGCGATGGGCTTTACCTACCAATACCCTACGCTGGCGCCGGCATTGCAGGCGATTGTGGGTTGAATCATCTAGCGGGCTAACGCCGTTCCGGGTGCGTATTTTCGCCGCCACCCAGTTCATTCACGCGGCGGATCAGTTGGTACAACCGCCCGTGGTCCCGTTGGTTAAACCGCAGGGCCAAGCGGGGCAATGCCCCCGTCTCATCCCCCGATTCCTCGGCAAACGCCCCCCGCTGCTCGATCACCCCGGCGGTGAGAATATCCTGAAACTCTGCGTTTAATTGCGCCACCACCGCTTCCGGCAATCGCTGTTGCAGTCGGAGTACCAGATAATCCTGCACATAGCGGCTGGAGTGGTACACCCGATAAAACCGGCGGATGGTTTCACAGGCCACCTCCAGGGAATCGGTTATCGTATAAAGTTCCACATCGTGGGGGCTGATTAAATGGTTGCGCCCAAAATACTCCCGCACATAGGTATCCCATGCCTGCCAATAGGTACTGCCGGGATGGTCTAAAAGCACGATGGGGATGGGCGGACAACGGCCATTTTGGCACAGGGTCAAGGCTTCAAAAACCTCATCTTGCGTCCCAAATCCCCCCGGAAAGGCGCAGACCGCATCCGTTTCACGGATGAAAAATAACTTGCGGGTAAAAAAGTATTTGAAATCGATCAAGCGGGGGCTGTTGCTAATAAATTGATTGCTGGATTGCTCAAACGGCAGTTGGATATTTAAGCCAAAGGAATGCTCCGCCCCCGCCCCCTCATTGCCCGCCTGCATGATGCCGCCGCCCGCGCCGGTCATCACCATAAACCCCTGCTCACACATACGGCGGGCAAACTGCACCGCCAAGTGATAATCCGGGGCATCCGTGCCCAGGCGCGCCGAACCGAACAGGGCAATTTTGCGGACCCGCCGGTAGGGTTGAAACACCCGGAACCCCTGTTCCATATCCTGGATGGCACCGGCAATGATTTTCCAATCCAACCGCTCCAGGGGTGCTTGGGACAGGCGCAACAGCCCCGCCAACGCCCGCCGCATCCATTTACCGTGTTTGGCGGTGTCCAACTCCTGCACCCAAGCCAGTATTTGCGCCGATAAATCCGGGTCGGGGTGGCCGTTCATACCCCCACCCGCAAATCCATCACCGAACCCCGCAGATTGTACTGCGCCCCTTCCAGTTCCACCGGTACCCCCACCTTGATTTTGCTATTGCCCAACACGGCGCCGCCGTCGGCCACTTGCGCCCTGCCCCGCAGGGTAATCACCATATCCCGCAGAAAGCGGGTTTGGGAGCGCTGATCCTCTACAAATTTCACCGACCCGTCCGGCTGGGGCACCTCCACCTGGGGCGGGAAAATGGTGAGATTTTTAATTTCCACCGTCCCGGAGGGTTGGTTCCGCACGATAAAATTGGCCTGATCCCCCGGTTTGATCAAATCCTCCGGGCGGGCAATACTCAGCCCCCGCACCATCATGTCGATCTCCACCGGCCGGCTCGCCCCCACCTGCGCCACCGACCCGGTGCCCCCCGGCACCAGGAAAATCCCCACCAGGACAAATACCACGACCGCCAAAGCGGCCAGGTCAATGATACTGATTTTGCCTGCCAGGCGACCCTGTTGGTCAATCCATGCCATCGGTTCTCTCTGGTACAGATACGTGATTTCGCCTGACTATATTATCCGATGTTCCTGAGCCAAATCCCCCATCCGGGTGCCGATTTTCCCAATCCTGCCTCCAGACGGTGAATCGCCAGAGAGTGTGCTAGGATGTGTCTGGATGTCGGTGCATTTGGTGTTTCGAGGAGCAAAACCGGTGCCATCCTTCCCCAATTCCGGTGCTACGTCCCTTCGCCCGATTCAGGTGGGGGTGATCGGTGTCGGTAACATGGGGCAACACCACGTGCGGGTGTTGAGTTTTCTCAAGGATGTGCAGTTGGTGGGGATAGCCGATGTCAACGTGGAACGGGGTTTAGAACTCGCCAGCAAGTATCGCATTCGTTTTTTTGAAGACTATCGGGAATTGCTCCCCCACGTGGATGCCGTCTGTGTGGCGGTGCCGACCCGCCTCCATTATGAAGTGGGGATGGCTTGTATGCGCCAAGGGGTGCATATTTTGATGGAAAAACCCATCGCCGCCAGTATTAGTGAAGCGGAATTATTGGTCAATGCCGCCGCCCAGTACGATTGCATCCTCCAGGTGGGACATATTGAGCGGTTTAATCCCGCCTTTTTAGAATTGCAAAAAGTCCTGCAGCAAGAAGAAATTTTAGCCCTGGAAGCCCATCGGCTCAGCCCCTACTCCCAACGCGCCAATGATGTGTCGGTGGTGCTGGACTTAATGATCCATGATATTGATTTACTCCTGGAATTGACCGCCGCGCCGGTGGTGAAATTGACCGCCAGCGGTACACATGCTTCCGGGTCGGGCTATTTGGATTATGTGACGGCGACCTTGAATTTTGCCAACGGCGCGATTGCCTCCCTAACGGCCAGTAAAGTCACCCATCGCAAAGTCCGGCAGTTGACCATTCACGGCAAAAATTCCCTGACGGAAGCGGATTTTTTGAATAATGAAATTCTCATTCATCGCCATACCCCCGGCCAACAAACCGGTCAGGTTCTCTACCGTCAAGATGAATTGGTCGAACGGGTTTATACCAGCAACATTGAACCCCTGCATGCGGAATTGGAGCATTTTGTCAATTGCGTCCGGGGCGGCAATCAACCCTCGGTGGGGGGCGAGCAAGCCCTCAAAGCCCTGCGCTTAGCCAGCCGGATCGAGCAGATTGCCCTCGACAGCCAAGCCTGGCAAGACCATTTCGGCAGTTCAGAAAAATCCCTTGTCTTGCCCTAGACCATCACCTCGGTGCGCTGGGGTTCCACCGCGGGCGAGGATGGTTGCCGCAACCGCTCCGCCACACTTTTGATCGAACCGGCCACCGGCACCGCAATCAGCAAACCCAGTAACCCCGCCAGCTTGGTGCCTAACAGCAAGGATAAAACGATCCAAACCGGGTTCAAACCGATGACATTCCCTAAAATGCGCGGGGCAATCAAATGCTCATTCATCTGACCGAGAATGAGCGCCGTGGCAAAAACTTTCAACCCCAACCAGGCATTCTGCAACGTAATCAATAAACTGATCCCGATAATCGCCACTGCCCCCCCAAAGGGCACCAAACTGGCCAGACCAATAATCAGGCCAAACAACAGGGCTAAAGGCACTTGCAAGAGGACAAACGCCAGCGTCATCAACGTCCCCAAAATGACCGCAATCGTGGCCTGCCCGAGAAAATAATTGTAAAAATTGCGGTGTAGGGATTGGCGAATTAACGTCCCCAACCGGGCGGGAAACCAGGAAAACAACCCCGTCCACAGCCGTTCCCCAAACAGCACCAGATATAGGGTCAATACTAACGTCACCAGGACATCCACCGCCCAACTCACCGTATCCACCGCCAAACCCAAAACCTGCGTCGTAAGCGTTTTTAATTGGCGGGAAATCGTCGTGGTTAATTGTTCCGCCAGCCCGCTTAAATCCAGATCGATGTGATGCGCCTGCGCCCAAGTTTCCAGGGTTTCCAACTGGGCGCTGCCCGATGCCAACCAATTCGGTAAACGGATGATAAATTCATTAAACTGTTTCAACACAACCGGCACCAGGGTAATCGCGGCAACGGTCACCCCACTCAAGGCCACCAAAAGCACCCCCAGCACCGCCCAGGAGCGGCGAATCCCCCAGGATTGCAGCAATTTAATCGGATAGTCCAACAAAAACGACAACACCGTGGCGATCACCAGAATATTCACCAACGGCTGCAGATACTTCACCGCCGTCAGCAACAACCAACCGTTCAGCACCACCAACGGCAGCACCAAACCCCACGTCAACCAGGGAGCCAGCTGTCCGGCTATGCGCATGGCCGCCACTCCTGACCCTGCCAACGGGCCAAAACCCGATCCAACAGGGCTAACCCCTCCTCCAAAGTTTGGAACTCCGCCACCGCCTGCCGCAACTGAGCCGCCCCCGGAAACTCCCGGGCATACCAGGCCAAATGTTTGCGGGCTTGCCGCAACCCCGCTTCCCCCTTGTACTCCCACAGCGCCAACAAATGCTCCCGCGCACAGAGCAATCGTTGCTCCGGAGTCGGGGGCGGCAGGATTTCCCCCGTGCGGAAAAAATGGTCAATCTCGCCCACCAAAAAAGGATACCCCAGCGTCCCCCGCGAGCACATCACCCCATCGGCGCCGGTGAGTTCCAGACAAGCCACCGCCGCGGGCACCGAAAAAATATCCCCGTTGGCGATGACCGGAATCTGTACCACCGCCTTCACCCGGCGAATCCACTCCCAGCGCGCCGCCCCCTGATACCCCTGCGCCCGCGTCCGCCCGTGTACCGTAATCAGTTGCGCCCCGGCCTGTTCCATGCGTTGGGCAAATTCCAAAATGTTAATCTCCTGGTCATTCCAGCCCAGGCGCGTTTTCACCGTCACCGGCACCGGCACCGCCTGCACCACCGACCGGACAATCGCCTCCGCCAATTCCGGTTGCCGCAACAGAGACGAACCGCCCCCGTTTTTGGTAATTTTATTCACCGGACAGCCCATATTAATATCCACCAGGTCGGCTCCCTCCGCCACCGCCCGTTGAGCCGCCTCCGCCAGAAAATCCGGGCGACAATCAAACAACTGAATCCCCACCGGTCGTTCCCCCGGAGCCAGTTCCATAATCCGGGGCAACTGGCGCATATAGTGCAACCCGGTCGCACTCACCATTTCCGTATAAAGCAGAGAATGGGGCGCAAACCGCCGCACCAATCGGCGAAACACCAAATCCGTCACCCCCGAGAGCGGCGATTGCAACACCCGACTCTGCACCACCAAATTGCCGATTTTCAGGGGTGCCCGCAAACGCTGCTGCAACTCAGGACTCAGACCGGTCATAAACAGAAACTAGAGATACCTTATTATAGGGCGGCAACTCAAGCGAAAGCGACGTTGGGGTGATGGGAATTCCCACCGGGATTCTCATGGACAATCGCTACGCAAAACCGATTTGCACCAAACACAGGTCATCCGGCCAACCCCCGACCATATGGGGGATTTGCTGGAGCAGGGTGTGCGGGTCTGACCCGCTGGCCAGCACCTGCAACAGGGCTTCTCGCCCCCAGAGTTCCCCATTCGCTCCCACCGGAATTTCGTAGGCGCCATCGCTGAACAAGTACAACTGCGCCCCGGCGGGCACAATCCGTTGCTGTTCCGGGTAAGTCACCTCCGGGAACATCCCCACCGCCAAGCCCTGTCCCGGCAACGATTCTACCTGCCGGTCATGCCATAACACCGCTGCCGGATGCCCGGCACTGGCGTAGGTCAAACAGCGGTTGCGCCGGTCATAGACCCCATACCAAGCCGTAAAGTATTTGTCCTTATGGTGCTCCATGGGAAAAAAGCGGTTCAGCAAAGCCAAGACCGCCCCCGGTTGCGTCATATCCATAACCGAGCCGGAGCGCAAGAGATTCAGCACCGAAATTGACAGCAGCGCCGCCCCTACCCCATGCCCCGACACATCAATCACATAAAACACAAACCGATGTTCATCCAAATCAAAATAATCCAAACAATCCCCCCCCAATTCCGTCGAAGGCACAAACACCCATTGCGCAGTCACATCCCCCTGCAAACGCGGAGCCGGTAACAGCGAACGCACGTAGGCTTCTGCTTCCTTGAGTTCATCTTCGAGGCGCTGTTTTTGCACTTGCAAATCCCGGTTCAACTGATGCAACCGCAACCCCGCCCGCACCCGTGCCTGCAACTCACTCGGGTCAATGGGTTTGACCAAAAAATCATCCGCCCCGCTGTCCAAGCCCTGCACCCGGTCCGCCACCTGATCCCGGGAGGTGAGCAAAATAAAAAACGTCGTCGCCAACTCCGGGGTGCGCCGCAGGTATTGGCAGACCTCCAAGCCGGTCAATCCCGGCATCATCCAGTCACAAATCACCAAGGCCGGCTGTACCGCCTGCGCCAACTGCCACCCCTGCGCCCCATCGGCAGCCACCGTTACCTCATGCCCCTGGAGCTGCAAATTGCGCTCCAACACCAGGCGCATGGTCGGGTCATCGTCAATAACTAACACTTTTGCCATACAATATAAGATAGCGAAATTAGGGGTAAAACCTGTCCTGAATTTTAGGAACCTGTGTGAAATCTCCTCTGCGCGCCAGCCGTATTGTCGTTAATTCTGATTTAGCCGCCTTGACCCAGGTTCTTGATTGGTTTGCCCAGTTTAATCAACCGCCCCTGACCTATGAGTTATGGTGGTTTTGCCAGTTAGTTTTAGACGAAGGCTTTACCAATGCCGTGCGGCATGCCCATCGGGGTCTGCCTAAGACCACCCCCATCACCCTAGAAGTGCAGGTTTTTGCCGACATGATTGAAATGCGGATTTGGGATCAAGGCCCCGGTTTTGACCTGAACCAAAAGCTGAGTGAACTCGCCCAGACCCCCCAAGACCCGGAACCGGAAGGGGGCATGGGTTTGGTATTTCTGAAACAATTTGCCGACTTGGTGGACTACCAACGGCATCAGGAGCAAAATTGCTTGTTTTTGTGCAAAAAACTATCTGCCGTGGCCACAGCCTAAGCCGATCCCCACCCTCTGGCCATGGGAACCGATAGAAAAATTAGAGATTTCGGCAAAGGCAAATCGGCCACCGCTCATCCCCGATGCTCCATAACAATCCCAATTGAATTGGGAACAGCAGTCGCCGGGGCGCAGGCTTCAGACTGGGTTCTCCATCAACTCGGTACGCCGGCGTCAGTTTCTCCTGGTTCCAATCAATAGAGGTGCCCTTAATTCGTATTAATTCAGAATTAGCATCAGAAATTAGCAATCGCCGGGGGCAGACCCCGCTTGGGTTCTCCCTAATTTAGGCATTCTGGC
>CALHCP010000038.1 GCA_937936705.1 uncultured cyanobacterium
GATACACCCCAATTCCCGTCCCCACAGCAGCCCCCGCTTGGGTTCTCCCTCATTTGCGCGTTCTGGCCAGAGAACTTCCGCTTGGCTCCCAATCCATAGAGGTGCCCTGAACCCATTCATCCAGATTGATCCCCGCCCCCGTCGTCCCCAACCAAAGTAAGTATTCCCGATTGCCCGCCGGCCCTAGTAGTGGCGAAGCCGTCACCCCCTGCACCTGCCACCCCTGAGCCATGGCCGCCTGTCCCACCGTGAGAATCGCCTGCGCCCGCGCTTTGGCATCCTTAACCACCCCGCCTTTGGCAATTTGCGCCCGCCCCACCTCAAACTGCGGTTTGACCAAAATCACCGCCTCCCTGGGTTCCGCGAGCAATTGCCACAGCGCCGGTAAAATCTTGGTTACCGAAATAAACGATACATCCACCACCCCCAGATTCGGCCAGGGGTCACCCGCACCGTACATTTGCGCCGGTTGCAGATAACGTAAATTGGTGCGTTCCCGTAACCGCACCCGCGGGTCTTGCCGCAGGGCCCACGCCACCTGCCCGTAGCCCACATCCACCCCATAAACCAAGCGGGCACCCTGTTGCAATAAACAATCGGTAAACCCGCCGGTGGCAATCCCCCCATCCAAAGCCACCCGCTCCGCCACCGCGATGGCAAACCGGTGCAAGGCATGGGCGAGCTTCTCCCCACCCCGTGAGACGTAGCGGGGACGAGACTGCAAGGTAATCGCACCGTCCGCAGCCACCAACGCCCCCGGTTTATCCACCACCTGATCGTTGACCCGTACCCAACCGGCTTGAATTGCCCGCTGTGCCTGTTGGCGGGTGGGATAATGTCCCAACGTCACCAGCAGGGTGTCCAGCCGTTGTTTCACGGTGGTTTGAGGACTAAATATCCTGTTCGCTCAACCCTTGGCTGAGATGGTCAAACGGCTCGGCGATAAAATCCCCGGTGATGCCCGCTGCCGCCGCCATCGCCTGCACCTGCTCTTTGAGAATTTGGATGCCCCGCACCGAAGGCCCCAGGGGTACGCCTAAGGAATTGTAGGTTTCCCGCAGACCCTCCAGCACCCGTTCGTCCAACACATCGGTATTGCCCGCCACCAGCGCATAGGTTGCATAACGCAAAAAATAATCCATATCCCGCAGACAGGTGGCATAGCGGCGGGTGGTGTAGGCATTTCCCCCCGGCCGGATCAACTCCGGCTGTTCGGTAAACAATTGGGAAGCCGCCGTCCGCACCAGATTGGCCGCTTCGGCATTGATCATCTTGGCGACCTGAATCCGCGCCATGCCGGTATCAAAATAACTTTGTAAACGGTCAATTCCATTCCGGTCGAGGTAACGGCCGGCCACATCATAACGGGCAATCAAACTGGTAATGGCATCTTGCATGGCAGTACCCTGATGACGAAAAGCAGTTGTTTCCAGCAGTCCCTAGCTTACCACGCCGTTTCCCCCTCCCCCGGCTTCGTTGCGCTCCGTAAACATTTTTGCCTCAACCTCATCCTCGGCAATTGGTATCTCAAGATACAAACCCTCGCCCCATAGCTCTTTAAGATTGGCGCATTGTGGACGGCACTTGTTGTTTTAGGAGCGTAAGTTCATGGCGAAAACGGCGCAAGCAGTCTTGCAGATGATCCGGGATCAGAATATTGAGGTAGTGGATTTGAAGTTTGTCGATATGCTGGGCACTTGGCAACACTGTACCTACGCCAGCCAACTGATTGACGAGGATACTTTTACCACGGGGATGCCTTTTGACGGTTCCAGTATCCGGGGCTGGAAAGCCATCAACGAATCGGATATGCTCAAGTGCCCTGACCCCAATACCGCCTGGATTGACCCGTTCATGTCCACTCCGACCTTGAGCATGATCTGTACGATCAAGGAACCCCGGACGGGTAATCTTTATGGCCGTTGCCCGCGGGCGATTGCCCAACGCGCCTTGGACTATCTCTACAGCACCGGCATTGGCGACGTGGCGTTTTTCGGGCCGGAAGCGGAATTTTTTGTGTTTGACGATGTGCGCTTCGACCAGAAGGAATACGAGAGTTTTTACCACGTAGATTCTCTCGAAGGGCGTTGGAATACGGGCAAAAAAGAGGAAGGGGGCAACCTGGGCTACAAACCCCGTTACAAAGAAGGTTATTTCCCGGTGCCGCCGATTGACTCTCTGCAAGATCTCCGCACGGAAATGCTCTTGACCATGGCTAAATTGGGGGTACCGATTGAGAAGCACCACCACGAAGTGGCCACCGGCGGTCAAAACGAACTGGGGATCAAGTTCGAGAAACTGATCCAGGCGGCGGATAACCTGATGACCTATAAATATGTGGTCAAAAACGTGGCGCGCAAGTGGGGCAAAACTGCCACCTTCATGCCCAAGCCCTTGTTTAACGACAACGGTTCCGGGATGCACACCCACCAGTCCCTTTGGAAGGATGGTCAACCCCTGTTTGCCGGGGACAAGTATGCCGGGTTGAGCCAGGTGGCCTTGTGGTACATCGGCGGCCTGTTGAAGCACGCCCCGGCGGTCTTGGCCTTTACCAACCCCACCACCAATTCCTACAAACGCCTGGTGCCCGGGTTTGAAGCGCCGGTGAACCTGGCCTACTCCCAGGGCAACCGCTCGGCTTCGATTCGGATTCCGCTTTCTGGCCCCAATCCCAAGGCCAGGCGGCTGGAATTCCGCTGTCCCGATGCCATGAGTAACCCCTACTTGGCGTTTTCGGCCATGCTGATGGCGGGTCTGGACGGGATCAAAAACCAAATTGACCCCGGTGAGCCGTTGGATCGCAACATCTATGAACTCAGTCCTGAAGAACTGGCCAAAGTCCCGTCCACACCGGGTTCGTTGGAAGATGCCCTGGCCGCTCTGGAAAAAGACCATGACTTTTTGTTGGCGGGTGGGGTCTTTTCAGAGGACTTTATCGAGAACTGGATCGCCTGGAAACTCGATAACGAGGTGAACCCCATGCGCCTGCGGCCTCACCCCTACGAATTCGCCCTCTACTACGATGGTTGACCCCTTGAGGGGAGTTGGCTGGTTGGAACCTCCATACTGAACTAGAGCCGCCACCGCCTGGGTGGGGGCTTTTTTTTGCTTTGTTTGTTTTTTACTTTGAGGGAACCGCTACCGCAGTACCCATTCCTATTCAGAAGCCAAATGGGAGGGGCAGGACACCGCCCGGTTGGGATTTCGCCACCCCTCTCCCGTTCTGGAAAAGGGGCGGGGGGAAGGTATATGCGAACTTTCCCCCATGGGACTATCGCCAGCCTACCTGAGTTGAGAAGGGCGGTCGCCGGGGCGCGACCCCCGACTTGGGTTCTCCCATCCGGTCACATTGCCATCGCTCCAATCAATGTCAGGTGCCCACAGAAAAATGGTGAAATTAGACGGAAGCGACCCGGGGCGCAGTCAAAACGGTTTGTACCGCCTCCCGCAGTTGTTGATAGAATTGATCGCGGCTTTGGAAGGTTTCCAGGCGATACTGCACCTGCCCGTCTTGCATCACCAACAGGGTGGGCAACATCCGCAGACGGTAACGGTTCGATAGCTGTAAACTTTCGTCGGCATTGATTCCAACTACCCGGATCTGCGTCCCATACTGCTGCTCGAGCTGAGCCAACAGCGGCTCAACCAAACGACACAGACCGCACCAAGGGGCAGCAAAATGGACGATGACGGGCACGGTTGCCTGCAAAACCTGGCGGTCAAAATGAGCTTCTGAAATCAGTTTCACGGTGGGAATCCTAACGGGGTTTTATAAATTGTTTTTATCATAACAGGTCAGGGATCAGTACGGTAGGGGTAGGGATCGCCGCAAATGCAAAATTTTCCCCAACCCAAATTGACTATTACAATTTCTTGCAATTTCTTGTACTAACGAGAAATGTCTGCCGCGTGGGATACCATAATCTCAAATTGGGTCGGTGGCTGCAGGAACTGAGATGAACTGGATGCAATCGTCATGAGCGACATTTTGATTGAATCGGTACTCCAAGAGCGGCGGCAGTTTCCCCCGCCGGATGCCTTTCGCGGCCGGGCGCATATCTCATCTTTAGAGCAGTATCAGCGGTTATGCCAGGAATTTCAACGGCATCCCCAGGAATTTTGGGCGGGTTGGGCCGAGCGGGAATTGCATTGGTTTCGGCCTTGGGAGCAGGTCTTGGATTGGCAACCGCCCCATGCCCGCTGGTTTGCGGGTGGGCAGACGAATGTGGCCTATAACTGTTTAGACCGGCATCTCGGCACACCCCGCCGCACCAAACCGGCAATTATTTGGCAGGGAGAACCGGGGGATGTCCGCATTATTACTTATGAACAATTACATCATGATGTCTGCCAGATGGCCAATGCCCTGAAGACGTTGGGAGTGGCCAAGGGAGACCGGGTGGGAATCTATATGCCCATGCTCCCGGAAGCGGCGGTGGCGATGTTGGCCTGCGCCCGGATCGGGGCGGCGCATACGGTGGTGTTTGGCGGGTTTAGTGCCACGGCGTTGCAGGAACGGCTCCAGGCGGCGCAAGCCAAGGTGGTGATCACGGCGGACGGGGGCTGGCGCAAGGGTCAGGTGGTGCGCCTGAAACCGCAGGTGGATCAGGCGTTGGCGGCTGGGCAGGTGCCCTCGGTCGAGCGGGTGTTGGTGGTGCGGCGGGTGGGGGATGCGGCCATGACTCCGGCACGGGATGTCTGGTGGCACGAAATCCAGGCGCAGATGTCCCCGGATTGTCCCGCCGAACCCTTGGACAGTGAACACGTACTGTTTATTCTTTATACTTCGGGGACGACCGGTAAACCCAAGGGAATTGTTCATACAACAGCAGGTTATAATTTGTACGCCCATTTAACTGCCCAATGGGTGTTTGACCTGCAGGAAGACGATGTGTATTGGTGTACGGCGGATGTGGGTTGGATTACCGGACACAGCTATGTGGTGTACGGCCCTCTTTCCAACGGGGCAACGACGGTGATGTACGAAGGGGCACCCCACGCCGGGAATCCGGGTTGTTTTTGGGATGTGATCGAAAAGCAGCGAGTATCTATTTTTTACACGGCACCGACGGCGATCCGGGCGTTTATCAAGATGGGGGACGAGCATCCCCAAGCTCGGGATTTATCGTCGTTACGGTTGCTGGGGACGGTGGGGGAACCGATCAATCCGGCGGCCTGGATGTGGTATCACCGGGTGATCGGCGGCGGCCGCTGTCCGATTGTGGATACCTGGTGGCAGACGGAAACGGGGGGGATCATGATTGCGCCGTTGCCGGGAGCGACCCCCACCAAACCGGGGTCGGCCACTTTACCCTTACCGGGAATTCAAGCCCAGGTGGTGGATCGCCAAGGGGAACCGGTACCCGTCAACCAGGGGGGGTATTTGGTGATTACCCATCCCTGGCCGGGGATGATGCGGACGGTCTATCAGGATGAGGAGCGGTTCCGGCGCACCTATTGGGAGCAAATTCCGCCCCGCAACGGGCAGTATTTTTACTTCGCCGGGGATGGGGCGCGCCGGGATGAGGATGGCTATTTTTGGGTGATGGGGCGGGTGGATGATGTGATCAATGTGGCCGGGCATCGCTTGGGCACAATGGAGATCGAATCGGCTCTGGTTTCCCATCCGGCGGTGGCAGAAGCGGCGGTGGTGGGGCGACCGGATGAACTTAAGGGGGAAGCGGTGGTGGCTTTTGTGACCCTGGAGAGTCATTACCAGCCCGGTGATGACCTCAAGCAGGAGTTATTGCACCACGTGGTTCAAAAAATCGGTGCCCTGGCTCGTCCCAGCGATTTGAAATTTACCGAGGCTTTGCCCAAAACCCGCTCCGGCAAAATCATGCGGCGGTTGCTGCGGGCTTTGGCCGCCGGGGAAGCCCCTCAAGGGGATATTTCCACCCTAGAGGATCAGGAGATTTTGGCAGCCTTACGCCAATCGTGACCCCAACCACAACAGGGCTTCTATGCCCCAAAAACAGGCGACAATCTGGGTTTCGGACCAACCGCTCAATTCTAAATGGTGGTGGTAGGGGGTCATTTTGAACAGGCGTTTGCCCACCCCGTCCGGCCCTTTGGTGGCCTTAAAATAAAACACCTGCGCCATCACCGTGACCGTTTCCCAGACAAACAGCAAACTCAAGACCAAAAGCAGCCACAATTGCTGGGTGACAATGCCGATCCCCGCCAAGGCTCCCCCCAAAGCCAAGGAACCCGTATCGCCCATAAACACGCGGGCAGGGTGATGATTATGCACCAAAAAACCCAGACAGGCGCCCGCCATCGCCACCGCCAACACACTTAGGTCAGGATGGGTCACCGCGCAGACCGCCCCCAGCCCCGCCAAGGCCACGGCACAAGTCCCCGCGGCCAGACCATCCAAGCCATCGGTCAAATTGACGGCATTGCTCTGGGCGACGGGCACAAACCCCACCAACACCCAGAAGGCCAGCCCCAGATTCCAGGTGATTCCCCCCGGCAAAGCAACCGTGGTGGGAAGATGACCCTGCCACCACAGCCAGAGGGTAAATCCCACCGCCGCCAGAATTTGCAGTGCCAGTTTTGCCCGGGGAGCCAAGCCCTGATTCGACTGCGCCTGTAAAATCAACCAATCATCGAGCGCCCCAATCCCCCCACAGGCGAGGGTGAGCGCCATCACCGCCCACAGCTCCGGCGATAGGGCTTGCTTTTGCCAAAGTAAAACGAAGACCGTCAGCACCGGGGCAACGGGCAGGAAAAAAATCCCTCCCATGGTGGGGGTACCGGCTTTTTTGAGATGCGCCTGCGGGCCTTCCCGGCGAATAATCTGCCCCATTTTTAAGCGGCGTAACCAGGGCAAAACCACTGTTCCCGCCAGGGCAGTTGCCCCGGTTGCCAGCCCTAGCGTTAGGAGTAATATCGGTGCCTTGGGAGCCGTTCCGCCCAGCATCAGCATCAGCCCCACGGCCAAACCTATCACTAACCAAGCACCGGTTTGGGGCAACGGCGGACTCATAGAAACCGAGGGGTGAGGGGATGGAATAACGCTCAGGTGGCCTAAGCAACGAGAGTAATTTACCACATTGTTCGACCGCTCTGACCGGGACTGCCGCCGAGCCACCATTTCCCACATCGAACCACGCCGGCGGCAGGCTAGCATATTATTCTCAACCTCAATCTGATTGCTGGAAAGCCCTCGGGAACCGCTCGGCCCACTTCAATCCCTTAGAATGGCGATGACCTCCGGCGTGAACCCCCTGCCCAGTCCCCTTGAACCCTGGCCGGGCGGAGAACAAACTCACCCCGACCCCCGCTGGCAAGCGCTTTACGAAATGATTGTGCGGGGCAATGAGCAAATGAATTTAACCCGCATCACTGCTCCCGCTGACTTTTGGGAAAAACATCTGTGGGACAGTGCCCAAGGGATTCAACCGTACCTAGGCGTGACCGCTGCCTGGCAAGTGATTGATGTGGGTACCGGGGCGGGATTTCCGGGGTTGGTGGTGGCTCTGTTGCAACCCCATTGGCGGGTGACTTTACTGGATTCCCGCCGCAAAAAAACCCGCTTTTTGGAACAAGTGATTACGGATTTACATTTAGAAAACGTGGTCACCCTCACCGGGCGCGCCGAAGTCTTGGGTGCCGTTGCTCCCCATCACCGGGCCTATGACCTGGTGCTCATGCGAGCCGTTGCCCCCGCCTCGACCGCCCTGGGTTATGGCACTCCCTGGCTCAAACCGGACGGGCGTTTGGTGCTGTACCAGGGGCATTGGACGGCGGCGCAAACCCAGGGGTTGACCCCGCACCTACAGGGATTAACCCTGCGCCGCATTGATGCCTGCACCACGCCCCTCACCCAAGGGGTGCGCCATTACTTGCACCTGGTGGGGAACTTCCCCGGCGGCGTTGATTCATAATGGGAGTAATCCTGCCGGAGGCTGAAATGCCCTCTCTTACTCTCGTGGTGGCTTTGCTGGCCGTCAGCGTTTCCGTTTTGCCCGCCTTACCCACGGTTGCCCAAGAAAACCGTTTTCAAACCATCGCCAATCTCAAACGCGCGCAAAATCAAGCCCGCTTTGCCGGTGAACGAGCCAACGGCGGCATTGCCGTCTATCGCACCGAACCGGCGATGCACCAAGCAGTCGGGACAGAAGGGGAAGCCCGCTACGAAGATGTAGGGGATGCCTGGATTTTCACCTTCCGGGGCGGCTCACCCCAGGAAACCGCCGCCGGTCGTTATTCCATTCGCACGGTGGTGCGGGTGGACAAAGGGACTTTCAAAACGACCATTGTCAGCAATGAACGCATCTAGCCTGGCATCTCAAGCCATATCACGGGGAGGAACGGGAATGCGCAAAATCGGGTTCGTTTGCTTGACCGCTTGCACCCTTTGGTTTACCACCCTACCGGCTCAGGCAGGCGACCCCTTTCGGCGCAAACCGCCCCGCCCGATTGATACCCCAACCGAACAGGTATTCGAGCAGGTGTTTGTCTATGGCAATTACCCCCAAGCCCGCAAAATTTTGGCGGAATTGTTAACCCAAAATCCGGCCGAACCTTTGGTGTATGCCCTGCAAGCCTCAATCGCCTATTTGGATGGGGATTTAACCACGATGGCGCAGGCGGCGGCCCAGACGATGAAAACCGCCGAAGCGCTGCAAACCAGCGACCCCTTGCGGGGGCATTTATACGTGGGGGTCGCCCATTTTTTGGAAGGGGGGGTGGTCGCCAGCGAAAACCGCAAAAATTTAATCTTAGTTGTGCCCCAACTATTGGATAAAGTACGGGTGGCGTTGGAGTCTTTTGATAAAGCCGCACTGGTGAATCCGCATGACCCAGAGTTAAATTTAATTCGAGGTTTTGCGGATTTATTACTGGCGATCAATATCCCCTTTAGCAATGTGGGGGATGCGGTCAATCGCCTGCGCAATTCCGGTGCGCCCCCCTATTTAGTCCATCGGGGTTTGGCCTTAGCTTATCGGGATTTGAAACAGTTTCCCGAAGCCCTAGAAGAGGTGAATAAAGCCCTAGAAGCCGCTCCCAATCACCCGGAATTACATTACCTAAAAGCCCAGATTTTAGTGGGGCAACAAAATTTCCTCGAGGGGGTGCAATCTTTTGACCAAGCCCTGGCGCTAGAAGCCAATCTCCCCGCCGATTTGGTGCGGCAAATTCGCCGGGAACGGGAGCGGGCACAACGACGGTTGGTGGCCACGCCCCAATGAAGATCCAATTCCGGGAAGTGGATGTTTTTAACCTGTGGATCTGGCTGGAATTTCCCCAGCCGCCCACCCAGGAGCAACGTCAGTATTTAGAAGAGATTTTCAGCTCCTGGTTTCTGTTAGGCAAATTAGGGGGATTTAATGCGGAAAACCTGCAAATTCAAGAGCAGGGATACGACTTAAATTTTTTCCCCTACAATGCCCAAATCGGTGAGGAGGCCTTTTTGGCGGTGATGCACAATATGGGGGATGTGGAATATCAAGACCGTTGGGCACGCTGTTGGTTTGATTTGGGCACCAGTGATGGCTTAGCCCTGGATGTATTATTAAACACGCTGCGGCAATTTTCCCAGGAATACGTGCCCCTAAAAACGGTGATTATCGGGGGGGTCAATCCCGATTGGCCGGTGGAGCCTTTTGAACCGGAATCTCCCCTCAACGGTAACTTTTGAAAACTTTTGAACCCTAGAAAACCTCGATTAATTCTCTCTATAGGGCACCTCTATGGATGGGAGCCAAGCGGAAATTTTCTGGCCAGAACTCCCAAATTACGGAGAACCCAAGCGGGGGTGCCCCCCTGCGACCGCTAATTTTGAATTAATCGAGGTTTCCTCAAGTCGGGGACTGCGCTCCTGCGACCGCCATTCTAAATTCAATTAGGATTGCTATGGCAGTACCAATTCGTATGAGCACGCCAAATGGGGGGCGCAGGGCACCGCCCCCGTCCTTGCTGCTCCAGCGTATCTGTTGATCCATCAAGTCACATTGCTCTATAGGAGAGGGGTTCAGAGACAACCAGGTCGGTCATGTCAGACCAAAATACTAAAATTTGCTG
Organism: uncultured cyanobacterium; assembly: GCA_937936705.1. GTDB lineage: Bacteria > Cyanobacteriota > Cyanobacteriia > Gloeomargaritales > Gloeomargaritaceae > Gloeomargarita. Next base: position 10,033 of record CALHCP010000038.1, read on the forward strand.
TACTACGTGGGACATTGACCCAAAGATTCTTTAAGAGAAGAACACAAAATAAATTGGCTTATTTATGATGGGGATCAAAGATAACCGTTAATAAACCCCTTTTTAGAGGATTAGTAAAAATGGAATCAGAACTGGTTCGTTGTCCCAACTGTGGTCAATATGCCCAGCGTTCCCTCCAAACCGAGTCCGGCTGGTTGGAGACGCAATGTAGCCACTGTGATTACCTGATGATTCTCCATGCCCACAGCGGTCAGGTTATTGAAGCCTACGCCCCCGGACTCTATCCCTAAGCTGTCGGCGGAACGGCCAGCGCACCAGCGCCTGGAGGAGCCAGCCCAAGGCTTGCCATTCGCCTGGGACTTGCCGTTCCTGCCATTGCCCCGGACGGCAAAACAGCAAGGGAAGCAACTGCCGTTCCTGCTCCAGGGTGACATCCGTCCACGTGAGAGTGACGTAGCCGTTGGTGCCCGCGGCAAGGGTGGCGGTGAGGGTCAGCCCCACTTCCGGTAACGTGACCTGCACCGGCGCGTCGGTCAATCGCCCGTTGGTCATCTTCACCTGGGCACCGATTTCCGACATCTGCAGGGTTACCCCCCAGGCCGTCCGTTCCCCCTGCCGAAACTGCACCAGCGTTTGCAACGGGAACCAGGGGTAGGGTGAGGTTTGGGGCGCATCCACCAAGGCTAAACACGCCAAGCACAACATAATTAAATTGTAAATACTCCACACCCAGACCCACTGCCAGCCCTGGGTGAGCATAAACCAAACGAAGCAGGCGAAATTCAACCCCAAAAAGACCAGCAACGGCCTGACCAGCGGCCAATTCACGCTGAATTGCTCATTCCTCAAGCCCTTGGGGGTGACCCGAAAGCATCGTCCAAAGGGACGCCTGAGAGTCTGCCACACCCCCACGCTCAAGGGCCAGCAGGTGGTTAACAGGTACAAATCGGCGGTGAGCACCGAGCGGCTGCGGCGGTTTAACCAGGGTAAAACAATAAATTGCGCCAAATAATAGGGCATAAAGTAATAAATAATTTCTGCGCCTGTGGCCTGAAAGGGCAGGGTATGAAACAGCGCGATCAAGACAGGGATCAATAAAAACCCCACCCGTGTCCAACAGCCAAACCAATTCAGTAAACCTTCTAAATGGGCTAACCTTTGCTTGAGATTTAAGCCGGGGATGGTGAGGGGATTACACTCCAGGAATAAGCCCTGCAAGGTTCCCTGTGCCCAGCGCAACCGCTGGCTGATGTGAGCTGCCATGTTTTCCGCCGCCAGCCCGGCACTGAGCTTTTCTTGCAGATAAATCACCTCATACCCCTGCGCCGAGAGTTTTATACCCGTGAAATAATCCTCACTCAGGGATTCGGTCACAAACCCGCCGATGGCTGCCAAAGGTTGGCGTCGCACCACCAGCGAGGTGCCCGAACAGATCACCCCCTGCACCCCGTCCCGCATGGGTTGGATTTGCCGGTAGAAAATCTCCTCCTCCGGGGTCAGCACCTCGCTCAAGCCCAAATTGTGCGCCACCGGGTCGGGATTGTAAAACGTCTGGGGGGTTTGCACCAACGCCACCTGCGGATTTTGGAAAAAACCCACCGTGCGGGTGAGGAAATTGCGGGTCGGGACGAAATCCGCATCAAATACCGCCACCAATTCCCCCTGGGTCAAGGCTAAAGCATGGTTCAAATTGCCCGCCTTGGCATGCCGGTTGTCCGGGCGGGTTATGTACTTACAACCTAATTGTTCCGCCAGGGCACGAATTTCCGGGCGGCGGGTATCGTCCAGCAGATAGATGGTTTTGGGTTCATAATCCAGGGCTTGGCATCCCAAAATCGTCCGCTTCAGGATAAAGGCCGGTTCGTTGTAGGTGGGAATGAGAATGTCCACCGTGGGACGATATTCACCCGTCGTCACCGCCACACTGTATAAGTCCGCTTCCGGGCGCCGGTCGCGGGTGGTTGCCATCAAAAATAACTGCATCCAGCCCCCCACCGAACTCAAAAGTTCCAAGGCCAAAAACCCCAGGGAAAAGCCCAACCCCCACCAGGATTCCCAGCGCAGGGTACCCAACAGTCGCCACAGTAAATACCGCCCGGTCAGGATGAGCATGATGGCCAGCAACAGCAGGCGCGGCGCCGGCGTCGGTCGGGGATAACAACGGGTGATTCCCCAACACACGGCAGCCAGCGTCAAAGTCAGCCCCCACAAGGGCAACGGCTCGGTCACAGGCACCGCTAACCACGCCGGCGAACGCAGGCACCACAAACACCAGAGCACTCCCCCGGCGGCTAAAAGTCCCAGACCCCACCTCAGCCAACGGGAAGGGGAAACCGGCACCGCGGCCGAGCGAACCGAGCGGTGGAGCTGCACCATAACTCAAAACTCCCTGGGTGACTGTTCTGGATCCGGGAACCTGCCGGTTCCGGTTTTACGACTGGGGATACCCCGGCAGGCTGCCTTTTTCCAACTGGCGCAACAACCGCTGCGGGGCACTGGCCTGCGCCACTTCCACCATGCGGTCTAGGTCGGTTTCCGCCACAAATTTCAACGCCGCCGCCAGGTGTTCCCGGTGGGGACAAGCCTCCCCTAACACACACCCATTCACACAAGCGGTCGCACAATCCACAGTTGATGCCATTATTTTTATTAAAAATTGTGAATGATTTTACTTTATCTTGCCAAAGGAACCGATGGCAAATGGGGGAACTCCAAGCGGTCGGCACAGTCCTGCTAAAGTGCTACTGTAAACCAGAATCTTGCGGAGCAAATTTATGGTGGGAACAACCCTGGGGCGTGGTTTGGCGGGTGCAGCAATGGTTTGGGGACTGGCGGCTCTGCCCGGTTGGGCGGCAGAGCAGGTTATGGTGCGGTTTGGTCCGATTAGTACGCCGGTGGCCGTCAACGATTTACAAACCCTGGCCACGACGGGGCAGGCTCCTGAACGCTTGACCAGCTTGCTGTCCTTGGCGGGCATGAAACCTGCCGATGCCCAGACGTTTTTATCCAAACCGGTACCCATTCAAGCGGCAACCTTAGACAAAGTCATGAATAGCTTTGTCGGGGGGGTCATCCTGACCCAGGTGGCGACTTTTGTGCAGCCGGCCAACGGTGGGGACGGGGTGGAGGCGCTCAAAACCGGTTTGAGCCAAGCGGTGCAGAACAACCCCATGACTCTGCTGAGTCTGATCCGCAACTATCCGGGGGATATGAGCGTGGATGCCCAGAAGGCGATGGCCATTTACAAACAAATCCAAGCGGATGTCCAAAATCTGCCCCAGGTGATAGCTGCGATTGATGAACTGCTGCCCTTGTTGATGCCGGGATTTAAGTTTAGCGCCGGTTGTCTGCCCCGTTAACCCTTTTTCCCCGGCCGGTGCGCCCCCGATACATAACCCCGACAGACCCATACATAAAATTAAGAGGGCAATGCAACGGTAGTCATGGAACGTTGGGATGCTCTATTGGTGGCGGGGGTATTGGCGCTTCTGCCGGTGCTGTTGGGGCGGCGGGGGATTGGGGTCGCCCTGGCGGGCGGCCTGGCGGTGCTGGCACAGGCGCAACATCTCCCCTGGACGGCGCAAGGGTTGGGGTTGCTGGCGCTCTTGATGGGGGTCGGCCCGTCCTGGTACTGGGGACGACGACCTTGGCGACCGCCGTCCTCGGATATTGATGTCATGCTGAAGGTGGTCACCGAATGTATCCAGCGCCGCTGGGGGGCATTACTGATACTGTTGGCTCCCCCGGCAGCGATTCCCAGCACCCTACCGGGGGTCAAGCTGGAGGCGACCCTCTCGGCGGAACTGCTGTTGAGTTTACTGTGTCCCCTCAGTCCCCTGCACGATGGGGCGGTAGTGGTAGGCAATGGCTTGGTGCTGGCCGCCGGGGTGATTGTTCCCATCTCCACCCAATCCCTGGCTTTGGGGCTGGGCACCCGGCATCGGGCGGCTTTGGGGGTGACCGAGTACCAGCCGGAGGGGATGGCCATTGTCGTTTCCGAAGAAACCGGGCAAGTTGCCTTGGCCTACCGGGGCAAATTGCTGGCCAATCTCAGCCCCGAGCAACTGCGGCAATATCTGGAACAGGAGAAAAATCGCCTATGATGCTCATCATTGATGCTTAACTTTCCCTTCTTATCCTGGGCACCGGCATGACCAATTCGCAACGGAGTAGCACCCCCACGGTTTCGCATCCCCTGCTCACCCTACCGGCGGACTTAGACCCCCAGCGTCTGCCGCGCCACGTGGCGGTGATCATGGACGGTAATGGTCGCTGGGCCCAGCAACGTCATTTACCCAGGGTGGTGGGGCATCAACAGGGGGTGGAAACCCTCAAGGAACTGTTGCGCTGTTGCCAAGACTGGGGCATTCCCCACCTGACCTGTTATGCGTTTTCTACGGAAAACTGGGGACGACCGGGGCTGGAGGTGGAGTTTTTGTTGACCCTGTTTGAGCGAGTGTTGCGCCAGGAATTGCACGCCCTGATCCAGGAACAGGTGCGGATTGAATTTGTCGGCCAACTCCAGGCGCTGCCCCAGGCGCTGCAAGCGCAAATCCAGGAAGCGGTGGCGCGGACTCGCCATCACCAACGGGTCTGGTTGACGGTGGCCACCAATTACGGGGGGCGGCAGGAAATCGTGCACGCCTGCCAAGCCTTGGCGCAACAGGTGCAGCGGGGGGAATTGACCCCGGAAGAGATTGACGAAACCCGCTTTGCCCAGCAGTTGTACACATCCACCAGTCCTGACCCGGATTTGCTGATCCGCACCAGCGGCGAGATGCGCCTCAGTAATTTTCTCCTGTGGCAAATTGCCTACGCCGAGTTGTACGTCACCGAAACCCTCTGGCCGGATTTTAACCGGGAAAGTTTTTACCAGGCTCTCGTCGCCTTTCAACAACGACAACGGCGGTTTGGGCGATTGTAGGGAGCCAGTCAGGTCAGTCATTTTTTCCCCAGACCGATATGATCAGGGCAAGCCTTTTGGGCACGGCCAGGTTATGCTTTCCCCCGGTTACCGACAAAAAGTTACAGAAATTGACCGCCATGCCACCGAAACCCCTACTGTAGGAATAGGATGGTTGTTGCCACTTCGCCATGACTGAACTGCCTTTTACCCTGGATCAACTCCGCATCCTCAAGGCCATTGCCGCCGAGGGAAGTTTCAAGCGGGCCGCCGACAGCCTCTACGTGTCGCAACCGGCGGTGAGTTTGCAGGTGCAGAATTTGGAACGGCAGTTGAATGTGCCCCTGTTTGACCGGGGTGGACGGCGGGCGCAACTGACGGAAGCGGGGCATTTACTCTTGCACTACGGCGATAAAATCCTGGCTCTGTGCGAAGAAACCTGCCGGGCGTTGGATGATCTGCAAAACCTGCAAGGGGGCACGCTGGTGGTGGGAGCCTCCCAGACCACAGGCACCTATCTCATGCCCCGCTTGATCGGTTTATTTCGGCAACGCTATCCCCAGGTGTCGGTCAAACTGCAAGTCCATTCCACCCGCCGCACCTGTTGGAGTGTCGCCAACGGCCAGTTGGATTTGGCCATCATCGGCGGGGAAGTGCCGCCGGAATTGCAGGATTCCCTGGATGTGCGCCCCTTCGCCGAGGATGAACTGGTGTTGATCTTACCTCCCAAACACCTGCTCCAGCGGGGCGATACCATCAGTCGGGATGAACTCTACCAACTGCGCTTTATCACCCTCGATGCCCAGTCCACCATTCGTAAAGTCATTGATAAAATCCTCAGCCAGTACGACATTGATACCAGTCGGTTTCGGGTGGAAATGGAGCTTAATTCGATTGAGGCGATCAAAAATGCCGTGCAGTCCGGGTTAGGAACGGCGTTTGTCTCCAATTCCGCCATCAGCAAAGAATTAGACCTCGGCACCCTGCAACGGGTACGCATTGAAAATATCAGCATCCGCCGGATTCTGTGGCTCATTTTCAATCCCAACCGCTACCAATCCCGCGCCGCCGAAACCTTCACCCGGGAAGTGTTACCCCTGTTTCCCAATCTCCTCCCCGAAGCCCTGAAAATGCCGGTCGGGGTGGAGCATTAGCCCCTCAGCGGGAAATCAAGTCCATCTGGGGCAACACCAGCGGACTCGCCAGCCGTGGCCCCGCCACCCACCAACAGACCACCGCCGGCACCACCCCCAGCAGCACCCCCAAACCAATGGGAATCCAGTAACGGCCGTCCAGCAAACCCAGGGTAATCACCGCCCCGAACAGAAAATTCACCAGGTACACAACCAAAGGTAAGGTCAAATCCCGCCGTGCCAACTCCAGCTTGACCGCCCGCCACCGCAACGCCGCCACCGTCATAAACACCGCCCCCGTGCCCACCCAACCGGCCAGATTGCGGTAGGGCATGCCGAAAAATGCCCCCGCCTCGCGAAACTCCCAAAACGGCACCGGAGTCTGACTCATCGCCGGGTCTAACGCCAAATCCCACGCCACCAACAAAAGCGCTCCCAAAGCCACCGCCCCCGCCAGCCGCCAACCCCCTTGACCCAGGCGAGCCAACCCCCCATAAGCCAAGAGAAAACACACCAAGCCCATATAAAACCAGGACAAAGGAATCGTAAACGGCACCAGCCCGGCGATTTTATAGCCCAAGCCGTCCAAATACCCGTAATGCCCAAAAGGAAACCCCGTACTCGTACCCAACAACTCACTCGCCAAAGACAACCCCACCGCCGGCACAAAAAAGCCCCAGAGCAAACGCGCCCCCAAGACCCGCAGACCGTACAGCACCATCGCCGCCGCCCCCAACAGGATGTAAACCAGCCCGCCCCCCGCCATACTCCAGGCAAACAACCGCTGACCCACCGCCGGTAGCGCCAACACCCACTCCGGATGCGGCAAAACCACCACCAACCCCGCCACCCCAAACACCATTGCCCCAACATGAGCCAACAGCACCAGCCGCTCAACCTTTAGTCCGTGGGTCATAAACACCATCCCAGCCAGTAATACACCCGTATCTTTAATAGTTTACAAATCTTTAACAGTTTTTCTCAGGGAATCCCGGAAAACCATTTACATCGTCCCCCGGAACAACCCCTGCGGGCGCACCAACAGCACCAGCATCATCACCACCAGCGCCACCCCCAGCTTGTACTCACTCGGCAACCAGTAGGTACTCACCTCCTGCGCCACCCCCACCACCAACGCCCCCACAATCGCCCCGTAGGGATTGCCAATCCCCCCCAAAATCACCGTGGCAAACATCGGTAAAAGCAAAAACCAGCCCATATTCGGGCGCACCGCCGTAATCAACCCGTACATCGCCCCCCCCAATGCCGTCAATCCCCCCGCCACCACCCACGTCCACACAATCACCCGCTGCACATTCACCCCCGCCACCTTGGCCAATTCAGGATTATCCGCCACCGCGCGCATCTCCCGCCCCACCGCCGTTTTTTGCAATAATAAATACAGTACAATAACCGCCACCACGGCCAAACCCAGCACCACGATCCGATTGGTTGTCACCTGCACCGCCCCCAACCGCACCGCTCCAAACACGGGCAAATTATAGTTTTGGTTTTGACTACCCCAAATCAAAATAATCGCATTGCGCAGAAATAACGCCAGCCCGATGGACATGATCATCATCGTCGTCGGGGAAGTGTTCCGCCGCCGCACCGGTGCCCACAGCACCGCCTCCGTCAGGACAAACGCCCCCATCGTCAGCCCACAGCCGCTCAGCATCGCCAAGGGTAGGGGGAAACCCCAGGCGTTGGCCAGCAGGGTCAGGTAAGCCCCCAAGGTCAAAAAATCCCCGTGGGCAAAATTGGACAGGCGCAGAATGCCGTACACCAAGGTCAACCCCACCGACCCCAGGGCGATAATCCCTCCCAAGGCCAAGCCATTGATCAGTAGTTGTGCCAGTTCCACCTCCATGCGGCTAACTCTATCGCGATTGCACCCGATTGGCAAACTGACCTTTGATTCTCACTCAATCTATAGCTAGTGGGCAACTCTATTTAGGGCACCTTGGCATACCGAGTTGATGGAGAACCACAGCGGGGGCTACGCCCCTGCGACCGCTGATCCGTAATTTCTATAGAGGTTCCGTTTAATTTACTGGGAGACAAGCGGAAATTCTCCGGTCAGAACGCCCAAATTACCGAGAACCAAAGCGGGGGCGACCGCTTGTCCCTCAAGACCGAGAGTCCCGGTATGCCGACGCTGCCCCTCGCTCGCCGCACCCGCAAAAGTTAGAATAAAAAGGGTATTTTTGGTGTCGTCTGCCCTATGACCATTGTCACCCTGGTAGAAGCGATTTGGTTATTCAGCGCCGTAGCGTTGGTGATTTTAATTCTCCTGCACAGTCCCAAAGGCGATGGCATTGCCGCCATCGGCGGTCAAGCGCAGCTATTCAGCAGTACCCGCAGTGCCGAAACCACCCTCAACCGGGTGACCTGGAGTCTGGCCGTTTTATTCATGAGTACAACGGTCGTCCTCTCCGCCGGTTGGCTGCCCGGCAGCACCGTCAATCCCCCCGCGCCTGCTCCCGTTAGTTCACCCCCGGCGGCTCCCATCCCGTCAGAGTTACCGGCTGCCCCGACTGCGCCGACACCTGCAACGCCGTAGCCACCCGCAGCGCCTCTAAACTGGCTTCTGCAGTGATGTACAGGGGTTGCCCCTGCAGCAGATGATGGAGCACCTGCTCCATATCTTGATGAAACAAGCCCTGGCGACCGGGCAAAGGTAGTAATTGTTTTTGATTGGCGGTCACCCACTCCCCTTGATCCCCGTTAAAAATCACACCCCCCTGACTGCCGTGTAAACTAAAATGCCGTTGATTTTCCCACACCGATTCCCCCTTGCCGTAGGTGAGTTCGACCCAAGTCCCTTGCGTAAAAGATAATTGCGCCGTCGCCCAACAACTGCGGTAATAGCCGTTTGCCAACCCTTGCATCTGATACGCACCAAAGACCCGTTCCACGCTGCCGAGTAAATCCAACCAACGGTTAATGCGAGCCAAGCCGGCAATCCAAGGAAACCCAAACAAATCCCGATGATACGTCCATTTGTGGGGGGCGGGACGCTGGGCAACCAAATTCACCGACCGCCCGTAGGAAACCTCGCCCAATTTTGGCAAAACCTCCCGCAACACCTGATGAATCGGACTCAGTAATTCGATATGTTCAACATGGAGAAATAGACCCTGTTGCCGGGCAAAATTGACCAGATATTTAGCCTGAAGATAATCTAAAGACAGGGGATATTCCACCAGTACCCCCTTACCCGCTTGTAATGCTTTTGTTACCACTTCTCCATGGAGCGCATTGACCGTAGCAACAATCACAATATCTACTTCGGGATGGGCAATCACTTCCAGCCAATCCCCACATCCCCTCGCGGGATAAGTACTTACAAACTGCTGCACCTTATCCCAAGTATGTCCCGCCACCGCCACCAACCGCCCCCGTTCGTCCTGAGCGAGAAATTCTGCCCGGCGCGTCGCCGCATAGCCCGTGCCGATCAGCCCAAACCCAATCTTGTTAACCATCGGATGAACTCCGCCGGGACGTGCGCTGCCAGACCCCCCACCCCACAAACCCCAGCAACAGGGTAGCAATCGCCGCGTACACCGGTGCCCCCGGAAAACCCGCCAACACCAACGCCACACTCCCTGCCCACAGGGTCAACGTATAAATCACCAGTACCGTCGCCCGTTGCGACAACCCGGCTTGCAATAAGCGATGGTGCAAATGGCGTTTATCCGGGAAAAACGGGGACTTCCCCCGCCGCAGCCGATCGATCACCACCAGGGTCATATCCAGCAGTGGTACCGCCAAAATAATGTAGGGCAAAATCACCGCCATCGTCGTTACCCGTTTGACCATGCCAATCGTGCCGATGGCCGCCAGAGTAAAGCCCATAAAATAGGCTCCCCCATCCCCCATAAAAATCTGCGCCGGGTTAAAGTTGTAGCGCAAAAAGCCTAAACACGCCCCCGCCAAGGCCGCCGCCACCAACGCCGCCGCCGGTTGCCCCATAAATTGACTGACAATCAGCAGCACCACGGCGGCAATCCCCGACACCCCGGCGGCCAGGCCATCCACCCCGTCCACCATATTGATGGCATTGGTCATCCCCACCAGCCAGATCAGCGTCAGCGGCAGGCTCAACCCGCCTAAGGAGATCAGCCCCAGCCCCGGCATGGTTATAAAATCAATCCGCACCCCCGCCCCCCAAACCGCACCTGCCACCACCATCTGCATCAGCAAGCGCGACCAAGGGGACAGGGAAAAGAAATCATCCGCCAGCCCGATCAAAAAAAAACACAGCCCCCCCAAGGTCGTCGCCCAAATCTGGGCATCGGCAGTCGCCTTCAGGGGTGCCCCCTGGGCATCCACAAACCCCCCCGCCCACCAGACCACCAGCAAGGCCACCAGATAACCGGCAAAAATGGACACCCCGCCGATCCGCACCATCGGTTGCCGGTGGATTTTGCGCTCGTTGGGCATATCCACCGGTCCACCCTGCAAGCCCCAAGACTTCACCAGCGGCGTCGTCCACAGCACCACCCCGGCGGCCAGTAGAAAAGCCAGCAGATGGAACGGCATGGGCTAGGCCGGTAACGGTTCTCGAACCGGTAAATGGCGGTACAAGGGGAACTGCCGACACAACTCGGCCACCCGTTGCCGCCCAGTTTCATCCTCAGGATGGTAGAGCCGCTGGGCAATAATCTCCGCCACCTGGCTAAATTCGGCTTCCCGAAACCCCCTGGTCGTCATCGCCGGAGTGCCCAGGCGAATGCCACTGGTGACAAAGGGGGATTGCGGGTCAAAAGGAATCGTATTTTTGTTCACCGTGACGTTAATTTCCCCCAGCAGGGCATCGGCAGCTTTGCCCGTCAACCCCGTCGGCCGCACATCCACCAGCACCAGATGATTCTCCGTACCGCCGCTAATAATCACCAACCCCAACTCCTGCAACCGTTGCGCCAGCACCTGGGCATTGCGCACCACCTGCTGCATATAGGTGCGAAAATCCGGGCGCAGGGCTTCCCCAAACGCCACCGCCTTCGCCGCGATCACATGCTCCAACGGCCCCCCTTGTAAACCCGGAAACACCGCTTTATCCAGTTTTTTCCCCAACTCCGGGTCATTCGTTAAAATCAACCCGCCCCGCGGCCCCCGCAGGGTTTTGTGGGTGGTTGTAGTCACCACATGGCAGTGGGGAATCGGGCTGGGATGCACCCCGGCCGCCACCAACCCGGCAATATGCGCCATATCCGCCAGCAAGTAAGCCCCCACCTCATCGGCAATCGCCCGGAAGCGGGCAAAATCAATCTGCCGCGGGTAGGCCGAATAGCCGCAGATGATCAGCTTCGGTCGGTGTTGGTGCGCCAAATCCCGAATCCGGTCATAATCCAACCGGTGCGTCTCCGGGTGTACCCCATAATGCACCGCCCGGAACCACATGCCCGACAGATTCACCGGCGACCCATGGGTAAGATGCCCGCCATGACTCAAGTCCATACTCAGAATCGTATCCCCCGGCTGCAGCAACGCCAGAAACACCGCCTGATTCGCCTGCGCCCCGGAGTGGGGTTGCACATTGGCGTGCGCCGCTTGGAAGAGTGCCTTGGCGCGGTCAATCGCCAACTGTTCGATGGCATCAATCACCCCGCAGCCGCCGTAATAGCGTTTGCCCGGCAGACCTTCCGCATATTTATTCGTCAGGACCGAACCCTGCGCCGCCATCACCGCCGGGGAAGCAAAATTTTCACTGGCAATCAGTTCCAAATGATCCCGTTGCCGCTGCAATTCCTGGGCAATCAAATCGGCGATTACGGCATCGGTCGCCGCCAACTGAGTCATGGCCAGATCCGTCACGTTTTCCCCCAACCCAAAGTTTCACGTTACACTGGAGACGGGCAAATCAACCCTCACCCTGTCCCATCATAACTTGATTCCGGGGGAAGATTGACCCGCTCATTTCAGTGTCTTTGCGGAGAATATCAATGGTGGAAACCCTGGCCTTAACGACTGACAATGTAGAGAAAGTCCTGGACGAAATGCGCCCCTACCTGATGGCGGACGGCGGCAATGTCGAATTGGTAGAAATTGACGGCCCGGTGGTACGCTTGCGGCTCCAGGGAGCCTGCGGTGCCTGCCCCAGTTCCACCATGACCCTGCGGATGGGGATCGAACGCCGCCTGCGGGAGTTTATCCCCGAAATTGCCGAAGTCGAACAGGTTTTCTAAGATTCCACTTCCACCGCTTCAAAATGTAACCCCGGCGCCAGCTCCCCCAACACCACCGTATCCGGGATCACCGCCGGGGGCAGCGATGGATGGGTTTCACTGCTGGCCGTATGGTCTGGTAACCAATGGAGTAACGGCAGCGGTAACAGCGTACTCAAGTTAGTAATGGTCATCAACAACCAGAGGCGGTCAAACTGCGTTTCGGTAATTCCCAGCAGATGGGTTAATAACGCCCCCAACTCGTGAGCCACCCCTCCGGCCAGATTCAGCACCGACATCAGCAGGGCAAACAAAGTCGCTTCAATCCCCGGCGGGCAGAGGCGGGCGGCCAACACCAGCACCGGCATAAAGGCCAACTCCCCCATCACCGTCAGAATGGCGCTGTCTCCCAAACTAAACCAGCGGTCGGGAATCCCCAGCAGGCGGTTCGTGTGGGTCACCAGCAGCAAACTGGTCAACCCCAAGCCACTGGAAAGCACCGTTGTCCAGAACAACATGCGGCGAATCGGCACATTGCGTAAATAGCGTTGAAACAGCCACACCCCCACCAAAGCCGCCACACTGGTCACCAAACGCACCCGCCCCAAAAATTCCGGCGGAAATTGCAATTCATTGGTCACAAAAAAGAAAAACGCCGTATCAGAGGTCGGAGTGGCCTGCCAAAGGAATAGAAACGCCGTCGGCAACAAAATCGCCCGTTGGTTCATGGCCGCCCACACCTGCCGCACCTGGTTGACCATTTCCTTCCCCAATCCTTGCCGCTCCGTCACCGGGGTTTCCTGCACCGCAAACGCCCCCAGACTGACCAACAGGGGAAACACTGCCGTAATGCCAAACACCGCCCTTGTACCCAAATGCTCCAGCAACGACCCGCTGAAATAAGCCGTCACCAAGCCCCCCACCGCGCTGGTGCCCCAACACAGGGACTGCAACGACCCGGTATGGCTCTGACTCGCCCCCCGCACCCGCTCCACCACCAGCGAATCGGCAATCACATCCCCCATGGCCGTCGCCAGAGAGGCTAAGGTAATCACCGCCACCGCCTGCCAAGGTTGGTGCACCCAAGTCGCCAACAAACCCCAGGCGCAGGCTCCCAGCACCCCCGACAACATCAGATAGGAACGCCGGCGATACCCCCCCAGGGGCAAGCCATCGGCAATAAACCCGAACAGGGGCTTGACCATCCAGGGCAGCGCCGCAATCCCCGTCAGAGCTGCCACCGTCGCCGGGGATAACCCCAACTCATCCTTGAGGAAAAAACTCACCGCCAAGCGGGCTAAGCCGATCACCCCCTGGACGAAATACACCAGCAAAATGCCCAGCAACTCCGGCCTCGGCTCCCACCCCAGCAGTAACCGCCGTTGCACCCACGCCCGCCAAGGGGCAGAAATTGTCGTAGCCATCGCACCTCCGCCGGGCAAACGGGCAGCCCCAATAACGTTACAAACTTTATGAAATTGTACAAGTTTTTTACAATCGGGCGGGGTACGGATCACCCTCCCGGCATCGGGGTCTCCGGCAGCGCGCAAAAATTGCCGCCTGGGTTGAGGTCGGGCGACCGGGGGATGGCTAGGGGAAGGTACACAGCGCCGTTGGCACCTGCACCGGATTGCTTTGCACCTGAAAACGGGTATTACTGCTCACATTGGCCACATTGCCCTGTCCTTCCAAGGCGGTTTGCAAAGGCGTGCTATTCGCTGCTACCGGTAAAGCCGCCGTAATTCCAAAGAGTTGGAGATTAGCACCGGCGGCATTGCGCCGCAAACGAAAATCTTTGGCTAAGGCCGGATTTTGGGAAGTATTGAACTGAATTTTGATACACAGGGTGGAGGTGTTATCGGCGCGAGCCAGAATACCGGCATCACCCGCCGTTGCGCCGGTGACCGTATTCCCTGTCAGGGTGGCTTGTAATTGTGATGTATTTTCCGAGCGGACAAAAATACCGGCATCACCCCCACTACTGCCGGTGACCGTATTATTTTGCACCACTGCTCGTAATTGCCCTCCCTGCTCCGTGCGCAGGCGCATCCCGTCACTACCGGAATTGCTGATCGTATTGGCGCTAATCGTCACATCCGCTTGTGCGGTATTCGGGGCAAGTAAACCCCCATCGTCATCGAGACGGACATCAATCCCCCGTCCCCCCGGACTGGTGATGGTATTGTTGCTAATCGTGATACCGCTGGCCGTGGTGCCGTTGACGGTCACCGGCGCGCGGAAATTGGAGTTTTCCCGCGGGCGAATGTGAATGCCGTTGTCCCCCACATTGCTGATCGTATTGCCGCTAATGAGAGCCGCCACGTTATTACTCCCCACGCCCCCGAAACTAATGGCTTTATCGGGGAATTGGCT
>CALHCP010000039.1 GCA_937936705.1 uncultured cyanobacterium
TCCCGATAGCCCCAGGGAGCTTCCAGCCACACCCGGCACCGGTCATCCGCCAAGAGCGCATTCGGACTCCGTAACCCACAGCCCAGAAAAGGAAGCATGGCCAGGGCACCCAAACTCGCCGCCCAGGTGACAATCCACCGCCAGATATGGGTCACCCGCGCCAGCAGCCCCCGGCGTTCCCTAATCTCTTCATTCACATCTAACCAAAACCACAGGGACACCGGCATCAACACCTGCGCCAAAACCGACGTAAAAAAACTCACCGGCAAGGCCGCAATCATCAAATACACATTAATCATCAACAAACTGGCCACCTGCCAATAAATCCGCAAAAGCGTCACGATCGCCCTGGCCCGCTGGCTCCACGCCCACACCAACAACCCCAGGGGCACGACCACGTAAAACAGCACCGCCAAGCGGTAATCCATCCACACCAACGTCCGTAACCATTCCAGCGACATAGATTCCCGGGGCAAACCACAGCCAAACCTAGTCTAAACCAATCCCGTCCCCTTGCCGACCCGGCCAGCCCTCAAGATATTATCATTAAGGAGTGTAAACATTAAAAAAATATAAAATCTTGACGCAAGCCTGTGGTTATACCCTGAAGTGGCTGGGGGGAGTGGGAGAAGTGCCGGCGGCGCAGTGGAATGCGCTGGCTCTCCCGTTGGCGACCCCCTTTTTGGAATGGGAATGGCTGAACCATTTGGAAAGTTCCGGGAGTGTCATGGCTCGCACGGGCTGGTTGCCCCGGCATTTGACCCTGTGGCGGGGACAGACCCTGGTGGCGGCGGCGCCTTTATACCTCAAGGGGCACAGTTACGGGGAGTTTGTCTTTGACCACCAGTGGGCGGAGTTGGCCTACCGGGTCGGAGAACCCTACTATCCCAAATTGGTGGGCATGACGCCTTTTACCCCGGCGGTGGGCTATCGGTTTTTGGTAGCGGCGGGGGAAACGGGGGTGAATGAATTATTTTTAGAGGCGATTGACCGGTTTTGCCAAAAAGAGGGAGTTTCCAGTTGCCATTTCCTGTTTGCCGACCCGGAATGGAGCGAGGCAATGGCCGCC
Organism: uncultured cyanobacterium; assembly: GCA_937936705.1. Taxonomy (GTDB): domain Bacteria; phylum Cyanobacteriota; class Cyanobacteriia; order Gloeomargaritales; family Gloeomargaritaceae; genus Gloeomargarita. Next base: position 1,070 of record CALHCP010000039.1, read on the forward strand.
CTGGGTTGCCATCGCTGGCTGCATCACCATTACCTTTGGCAAAATCACCATTACCAATCCTTTGAGGATTATCTGGCGCATTTCAACGCCAACCAACGGCGGAATATCAAACGGGAACGGCAGGCGGTGCAAAAAGCCGGTCTGCACATGCACACCTTTCACGGAGCCGAGATTCCCAATCACTTTTTCAGTATCATGTACGACCTGTACAGCAACACCTGCGACCGGTTTCTCTGGGGGAGCAAGTACCTAAACCGTAAATTTTTTCAGGGGCTACAGCGGGATTACAAACATCGTTTATTATTCAGCGTGGCCTGCACCGAACGGGGGGCCAGTGAACCGGTGGGGATGGCCTTTTGTATTACCAAAAACCAGCATTTGTATGGCCGGTACTGGGGGGCTTGGCAGGAGGTGGATTCCCTGCACTTTGAAACCTGTTATTACACCCCGATTACCTGGGCAATTCACCACGGCGTGCAGACGTTTGACCCCGGCGCGGGGGGACGGCATAAGAAACGGCGGGGTTTTTGGGCAACCCCCAATTACAGTTTGCATCGCTTTTATACCCAGCGCTTGGGAGCTATTCTACCGGAATACATCCACCAAACGAACGAATACACGGCGCAGGAGATTCAGGCGATCAACGAAAATATTCCCCTCAAAGCCGCCCCCCCCACGACCCAGGTGGCGGGCATGACCCTGGCGGTGCCGGCAGACCCAGCCGGGGAAGTTTAAGGCAGTCTAGGGCTGAATTGCCAGCAATTCCACATCAAAATTCAGGGTAGCGTTGGGGGGAATTACTCCACCTGCTCCCCGCGCGCCGTAGCCCAATTCGGGGGGAATTTCCAAGCGCCGTTTGCCGCCGACTTTCATGGTGGCGACCCCTTCGTCCCAGCCTTTGATTACCTGCCCCACGCCGACCCGGAAGCGGAAGGGTTGGTTGCGGTCGTAGGAACTGTCAAATTTTTGCCCGTTGGCCAAGGTGCCCACGTAATGAACCACGGCGGTCTGTCCCCGCTGCGGGCTGGCGCCCTTGCCCACCTGCAATTCCTGGTAACGCAGCCCCGATGGGGTGATAATCCAATCATCCAGGGTGGTGCTGGGTTTTTGGGTGACCTCAAGCGGCGGCGCTGCGGGCAGCTCCGGGCGTTCTTCCGGCAGGGATTCGGTCATCGCCAGCGCCGGGGGCGGGTTAAAACGATCCATCACCTGGGCACCCAACAGCACCAAGGCGCTGAGGATAAATACGACCAAACTCACCAAAATTGCCGTCATGTGCTCCATAACCCCTCCATGGGTTGATGATTTACAGGTTGATAATTTTGTCCCACCTTGAGGGTGACCGCTAGGTACCCACCGTCCAACTGTTGAGGTATTCCTCCTGGGTGGCGGTGAGGGTATCAATTTCAATGCCCATGGCTTTCAGTTTCAGCCGGGCAATTTCTCGGTCCAGTTTGGCCGGTACCGGGTAAATGCCGGGCGCTAATTGGCCTTTATTTTTGACCAGGTATTCGCAGGCCAGGGCTTGGTTGGCAAAACTCATGTCCATGACGCTGGCGGGATGTCCCTCGGCGGCGGCCAGATTCACCAACCGCCCTTCCCCCAAAACGATCAGGTTTTTCCCGGATTTGAGGTGATATTCCTGGACAAAGGGACGCAGATGGGTCACGTCGGTACTCAATTCTTCCAGGGTCTTCAGGTCAATTTCAATATCAAAATGCCCGGAATTGCACAACATTGCCCCGGATTTCATCAATTCAAAGTGCTCCCGCCGGATGACGTGTTTGTTGCCGGTGACGGTGATAAATAAGTCCCCCACCTGCGCCGCGATGTGCATGGGCGCCACCTGGAAGCCGTCCATGGCCGCTTCCAACGCCCGCACCGGGTCCACCTCCGTGACGATCACCCGCGCCCCCAGCCCGCGGGCGCGCAGTGCCGTACCCTTACCGCACCAGCCGTAACCCGCCACCACCACGGTTTTCCCGGCGATCAGGGTATTGGTCGCCCGGATAATCCCATCCAAGGTGGATTGGCCGGTGCCGTAGCGGTTGTCAAAAAAGTGCTTGGTGTCGGCATCGTTGACGTTCACGGCGGGGAAAGCCAACACTCCGGCGGCCAGCATCGCCCGCAGCCGCACCACGCCGGTGGTGGTCTCTTCGGTGGTGCCGATGATGTCGGGAATCTGGTCTTGCCGTTCCTGCACCAGGGTCGCCACCACATCACTGCCGTCGTCAATGATCACCTGGGGACGATGGTCCAAGGCCCGCTGCACATGGCGCAGATAGGTGGCCGCATCTTCCCCCTTGATGGCAAACACGGGAATCCCATGGTCGGCCACCAGACAAGCCGCCACATCATCTTGGGTGGATAAAGGATTGCTGGCAATCAGTAGGGCATCGGCTCCCCCGGCTTGCAGGGTTAAAGCCAAATTGGCCGTCTCGGTGGTGACATGGCAACAGGCGACCAGGCGAATCCCCCGCAGGGGTTGTTCTTGGGCAAAGCGTTCCCGAATCTGCGCCAAGACGGGCATTTCCCGCGCCGCCCAGGCAATCCGTTGGCGGCCTAGCCCGGCCAAACCCAAATCTTTTACATCACAATCTACCCGCTTCGTCGTCGCCGTCATAAAAACCTCAACCCTCTACTGGTTTTGTCAACCTGCGCCAGGCACTTTTTTAGCCTACACCAAAGTCGTCCCCCCTTGGGTTAGGATCAAGCCAACCTCCAGTCTTTCCCCATGATGCAGCGCCACAGCCGTATTTATATCGCCGGGCACCGGGGTTTGGTCGGTGCCGCCCTGTACCGATATTTAAGCCAACAGGGTTACACCTGTCTATTGACGACCCCCCGGGCGGAATTGGATTTGCGCTGGGAACCGGCCGTCAGGGACTGGTTTGACCAACATCAACCGGAATACGTCTTTTTAGCGGCGGCCAAAGTCGGGGGAATTTTAGCCAATGCCACCTATCCGGTGGATTTTCTCCAGGATAATTTACAAATTCAAACGAATATCATCTACCACAGTTACCGCACGGGGGTAAAAAAGTTATTATTCTTAGGCTCTTCCTGCATTTATCCCAAATTTGCCCCGCAACCCATCAAAGAAGAATACCTGTTAACGGGAGCCTTAGAACCCACCAACGAATGGTATGCCATTGCCAAAATTAGCGGCATTAAACTCTGTCAAGCCTACCGGCAGCAGTACGGTTGGTCGGCCATCTGCGCCATGCCCACCAATCTCTACGGCATTGGCGATCATTTTGACCTGAAGACTTCCCACGTCTTACCGGCTTTGTTGCGTAAATTTCACGAAGCCAAAATCCGGCAGGAACCTTCTGTAACCGTGTGGGGCACGGGAACACCGCGCCGGGAGTTTTTGTACGTGGATGACCTGGCGGATGCCTGTGTCTTTCTCATGCAACATTATGACGCAGCCGAAATCATCAACGTCGGCACCGGCACCGATTTAAGTATTGGGGAATTGGCGCATTTAATTCAAAAAATTACCGAGTATGCCGGGGAGATTATTTACGACAGCAGCAAACCCGATGGTACGCCCCGCAAATTGCTGGATGTTTCCCGCTTGCACGGCTTGGGTTGGCAGGCGCGAACCCCCTTAGCCCTGGGGATTCAGAAAACCTATGAATGGTATGTGACCTATGCCCAAGGGAACCCATAAAGCCGATTTACCGGTGAAAATCTGTCCCGTCTGTGGCCGTCCCTTCACCTGGCGCAAAAAATGGGCAGCCTGTTGGGAGGAAGTGAAATACTGCTCGGAACGCTGCCGCCGCCGCCGTCAATCGGCTAATTCCTGACCCGTGAGACGTAAAAAAACATCTTCTAAATTGGCTCGCCTGCGGCTCAGCCGGGTGCTGTTCAGGGTCTCTAAGGTCTGCCACAGGGTCGTATCCTGCGCCGGTAAACTGATCACATACCCCTGCCCCAACCGCCGCCACCACACCCCCGCCCGTTCGGCCAGATTTTGGATGGCGATTTCCGCAACGCCCTCGATTTCGGCGACTTCGGCTCCGATAATCCGTTCGATCAAGGCCGCCGGGGCGCCTTGATCCACGATCACGCCGTTTTGGAGGAGCAATAACCGGTCGGATAATCGCTGCGCCTCGTCCATGTAATGGGTAGTTAATAACACACTGCAACCGGCCTGTTTCAACAGGGCAATGCGCCGCCAAAACTCCTGGCGGGCATCCGGGTCTAAACCGGTCGTGGGCTCATCTAAAAACACAATTTGGGGATGGTGAACCAACGCCCGCGCCAGGACTAAACGCCGTTTCAAGCCCCCCGATAACACATCCACTCGCTGATGGGCATAGGCCGTTAACCCGGCCTGCTCTAACAATTCCCACGCCCGCCGTTGTGCCGGTCGCCCCGTGATCCGGTAATGGTGGGCAAAAAAGACCAAATTTTCTAAGACGGTGAAATCCGGGTCGAGATTATCCTCCTGGGTGACCACGCCCACGATGCGGCGCACCTGCCGTCCCTGCCGATGCACCGGGTAGTCCCCGACTTGAACCAACCCCCGGCTGGGAATCACCGCCCCGTAGAGCATGCCAAAGGTGGTGGTTTTACCCGCGCCATTTGGGCCTAAAAGTCCGAGAATTTCCCCCGGTGAGAGGGTTAAACTCACCCCTTGGACAACCGCCCGTTGGCCGTAGTATTTCCACAAATCCTGAGCGACCAATTCCATAGGGGCTTTGCGGCTCGATCCGGTACCGATGGCTCAGGCGGGGTGGGGTTCATACCCCAACAAAACCAGTTGATTGACTCCCAAACTCTGCGCCTTTGCCAGAGCCGTCTGCACCTGTTGCCACACCTGCTCTGTGTCGAGGTTATCGTTTTGGGTGAACACCACCCCGCCCAAGGTCACCGTCACGGGAATGACCAGTTCACTGCTCAAACTCACCGGGTAGTCACCGATGCCCTGGCGCAGGGTTTGCCCAAACTCATAGGCGCGCTGCGGAGACAGCCCCAGCGTCAGACAGGCAAACTCCTGGGGCGCCGACCGATAGACCAAACTGCCCGGCAAACCCCGGCTCTGTAAGCGGCGTGCCACCACAGTCAGCATCTGTTTGAGAATCGGGGGATTATACTGCGCTTGTAATTCCTCCCAGCCATCAATGGCCAGCAGCCAAAAACTCAAATAGCGATAGTACAAAACATAATTGTCATCCACCGGCAGGCTGCCTGGGGGGCGTTCCCCCACCTGTTGCAACAACCCCGGCAACGCCATCATTAAAGCCCGCTGGTTCAGCACCCCGGTTTCCTCATCCAACAGCGCCAGGGAAGCCAGCAGGTTATTTTGCTCCTTGAGGCGTTGGTTGGCCGCCATCAAGGAACGGGTCAACTGCCGCACCCGCAGCGCCGCCCGAATCCGCGCCCGCAGCTCCTCCGCATCAATCGGCTTGCTGATAAATTCATCCGCCCCCGTATCCAGCCCCAACACCCGGTCGGAGGCGTCCTCACGGGCGGTCAGCATCAGGAAATAGATGTGCTGCAAACTGGGGTCGGATTTCACCCGCCGACAGAGTTCAATCCCGGACAACCCCGGCATTGACCAATCGCTGATAATCAAATCCGGGGGGGACTGGCAAATCGCTGCCCAGGCCGCTTCCCCATCGGCAGCCGTTTCCAAAATATAATTCCCACCCTCCAGATACTGGGCAATCAATTCCCGTACCACCATGCTGTCATCAATGACAAGAATCTGGACCAGGTCATCCGGCGTAGCGGTCATAGGTGCAACTCCTTGGACACGGGTTGTCCCGCTGGCTCAGTCCCTATGGTCGCATACCCACCGCCGGAAGTCACCCCTCCGTTTCCTGTCCCCGCCACAGCCAGCGGATCACCAGCTTTTCCAGCTCCACCCAAACAAACACCAGCGTACTAAAGGCCACGCAGAGCAAAAATTCCCCCGGCGGCAGGTAAAACACGTTAAAAAACTCCCGCAGCGGACGTAGATACACGATCAACACCTGCGCCAAACTCATCAGCCCCACCGCCCACCAAATCCAGGGATTACTGGCGGGATTGAGTTCCATCAGCAAACGGCTATCGGAGCGAACCGCCAAGGCATGCCCCATCTGCGACAAACAGAGGGTCGTAAACACCATCGTCTGCCATCGCCGCGGGTCTAAACCCGCCGGGCTATAGGTTTGGGTATAGTTAAACGCCCAAACCATCAAAATAATGGTAAAGAGAGCCAAAACGATGCCCACCCGCACGATATAAGCACCCAAGCCGCGGGCGAAAATGCTCTCTTTGGGATTTTTGGGGGGCTGATGCATCACCACCGACCGACCCGGCTCCACCGCCAACGCCAACGCCGGAATGCCATCGGTAGCCAGATTCATCCAGAGGATTTGCAACGGCGACAGGGGCGTGCCCCCTAAACCGATCAGGGGCGCCATGGCAATGGTAATCACCTCGCCGATATTACTGCCCAGGATATAACGAATAAAGCGCCGGATATTGCCGTACACCACCCGGCCCTCCTCGACAGCGGCGACAATCGTGGCAAAGTTATCATCCAGCAAAATCATATCGCTGGCCTCCTTGCTCACATCCGTCCCGGTGATTCCCATCGCCACCCCAATATCCGCCTGTTTCAACGCTGGCGCGTCATTCACCCCATCCCCGGTCATGGACACCACTTGGCCGGTTTTTTGCAGGGCTTGCACGATGTGTAATTTGTGCTCCGGCGACACCCGGGCATAGACTGCTACCCGCCCCACCCGTGCCGCCAGTTCCTCCGGGGAGAGCGCCTCCAATTCCCGCCCCGTGAGTACCTCGTCCCCGGGGCGCAGGATGCCCAAATCCTTGGCAATCGTACAAGCGGTCAAGTGATGGTCGCCGGTGATCATCACCACCCGAATCCCGGCCGTGTGACAGCGCGCCACCGCCGCTTTGGCTTCCGGGCGGGCGGCATCCAAGATGCCCACCATGCCCAACCAGACCATGCCCCGCTCTAAATCCTCGGCGCGCGGGTGGGGGGGCAAGGCATCCAAAGGGCGGTAGGCCAGCCCCAATACCCGCAAACCTTGGCTGGCCAGAGTATTATTTTGGGCTAAAATCCGCTGCCGTTGCGCCGGGGTCAAGTCCGTCACCTGCCCCTGCCATTGCACCTGGTCGCAACATTCTAAGGTAAGTTCGGGGGAGCCCTTACACAGGAGCAAAAAATCGCCGCGCAACAGGGAATAGATCGCCCGGTCGCCGGTGCTGACCACCACACTCATGCGTTTGCGTTCCGAAGAGAAGGGAAATTCCGCCACCCGCTCCCAGGGATGGCTTTCTCGGAACAGTCCCGCCTTGGCCGCCAGGGGTAAGAGGGCTCCCTCGGTGGGGTCGCCCAGCACCACCCACTCGCCCTGTTCCTCTTGCCAGTTGGCATCATTACAGAGCAAACCGGTCAGTAACAATCCCATCAAGTCGGGGCAGGTATGGCAGAAAAACGGCTGATCGCCCTGGATAAATTCTCCCGTCGGTTGGTAGCCCGTGCCGGTTACTTGGATCAGCTCCATTGCCGGTAAAGCCACCACCTGCGCCACCATTTTATTTTGGGTGAGGGTGCCGGTTTTATCCGAACACACCACCGTCACCGACCCCAGGGTTTCCACGGCGGGCAGCCGCCGAATCAAGGCGCGTCTCTGCATCATCCGGCGGGTACCCAGAGCCAGGGTAATCGTCACCACCGCGGGCAATCCCTCCGGCACCACCGCCACCGCCATACTCAGAGACACCTGTACCAAAGTCCCGAACATGGCCGGGTTGTACAGCGTCCCCCCCAACACCACCAGTGCCACCAAAATCAATGCCCCGGTCACCAAGACATTGCCCAGTTGATCCATGCGCCGTTGCAGGGGGGTGGGTTCGACCTCGACCGCTTGAATGGCGGTGGCAATTTTCCCCAATTCCGTACTCATGCCGGTTTGGGTCACCACCAGCGTCCCCCGCCCGTGGATCACCTCTGTGCCCATGAACCCCAAATTCACCCGGTCGCCCAATTCCGTGTTTTCCGGTAGCACCACATCCGCCTGCTTGGTCACCGGCAATGCCTCACCGGTCAAAGCCGCCTCCCGCACCTGCAGATTCACCGTCATCAGCCAGCGGCCATCCGCCGGCAGCTTATTCCCCGCTTCCAACAGCACCACATCCCCCGGCACCAAGTCGGGCGCATTCACCTCTTGCGTTTGTCCCGCCCGCACCACCCGCACCCGGGCAGAGGACATTTTTTTCAAAGCCGCCAGGGCTTGCTCGGCGCGGCTTTCCTGCACGTAGCCCAACAGCCCGTTCAAAATCACGATGCTTAAAATGGCGACCGTATCCTTGGGGAAAATCCACCGTTGCTCTTGAATCGCCTGAATCAGATCCGTGACCGCCGAGAGTGCCGCCACCGCAATCAGAAGCAAGAGCATGACGTTTTTGAACTGATCTAGCAAAATCTGCCAACGACTGCGGCGGTGGGTTTCCACCAACTCGTTCGTGCCATAGCGAGCCAGCCGCTCCGCTACCTGCCGGGAGTCAAGCCCATCGGCAGTGGTTTCCAGACGGTTGAGGGTGACGGGAATCGAAAAACTGTGCCAATCTGGAGAAGGTGCAGCGGGGTCGGCAACCATGTCAATTCCTGCAAGGTCTCGTTTCTATCCTAGAAGTTAAACCGATGCTTGCCCAGAGTCCCACCGGCACCAGCTTAGGGCTGGACTTGGGCACCTCGGCCCTCAAGGGCATGGTGGTTGACTGCCAAGGACGGGTGTGCTATCACCACCGCATTCCCTGGCGTGACCCCGCCGCGCCGGAGCAGTGGCAAACCGCCTTATGGGAGTTACTGGCCCAGATTCCCCCGGCCATCCGCCGCACCATTGAGCACATCGGCATCGCCGGCACCTCGGGAACCGTTTTACTCACCGATGCCGCCGGTCAGCCCGTGGCTCCGGTGCTGATGTACAACGACCCACGGGGCGGCTATTTCCTCCCCGAACTACAGCCCTATGTGCCCCCCAACCATTTGGTTCTCAGCGCCACTTCCAGTTTGGTGAAGCTGTTTTGGTATCATCGCCAGGGCATTAATTTACGGGATAAATATCTGCTGCATCAGGCGGATTGGGTCGGTTTTTTATTGCACGGTCAATTAGGGGTCAGCGATGAACATAACAGTTTGAAATTGGGCTACGACCCCGGCGGGAGGAATTACCCGGATTGGTTTCAGGAGTTACCCTTTTCCGTACATTACCCCCAGGTATTCCGCCCGGGAATAGCCGTGAGTCCGATTCATCCCCAGATCGCCCAACGGTTTCACCTCCCCCCCACCTGTCAGATTCATGCGGGCACCACCGACAGTATCGCGGCTTGGATTGCCAGCGGTGCCCATGCCCTGGGCGATGGGGTGACTTCTTTAGGGTCAACGCTAGTCTTGAAATTACTCAGCCATCGGCGCATTGATGACCCAAAGACGGGGGTGTACAGCCACCGCTTGGGGGATTTCTGGCTGGTAGGCGGGGCATCCAATACCGGTGGGGCGGTGCTGCGTCACTTTTTTAGCGAGGCAGAATTAGCGCATCTGAGTGCCCAAATTGACCCGGCCATTCCCCGCGATTGCGATTACTATCCCCTGCTGCAACCGGGAGAACGCTTCCCCATCTCTGACCCGGATTTACTGCCCCGCTTGACGCCGCGTCCAGATAATCCGGTTCATTTTTTGCAGGGATTACTCACCGCCATGGCTCGCATTGAAGCTCAAGGTTATCAACTTTTAGCCGACTTAGGCGCACCGGCATTACAACGAGTCTTGACCAGTGGCGGGGGCAGTGGTAATCGGGCTTGGCAAAGCATCCGCCAGCAGATTTTGGCTGTGCCGGTGTTGCTTGCCGCCCGGCAGGAAGCGGCTTGGGGCGCAGCCCGTTTGGCTCAGAGTGGGGGCTAAGAGCAGTTACCAATAAGTTAGTCAAAACTATAGAAACTGGCACTTTTAGGCTAATTGCTAGTTATGGGAACCTCTATTTATTAAAGCCAGCAGAAAATCATCTCGCTGGAATGCCGAGTTGATAGAGAACCAGAGACGGGGTCGGCCTCCCTGCGACCGCCGTTCCCTAGTTAAGGTTCCCTTTAGAGAACCAGAGACAGGAACTGTGCCCCGGCGACTGCTGATCGCTAATTCATAAAGATTCCCTAAGGGATTTCATTTTATTGTTATCCTGACTTAGACAGTGGCCTGATTGAGGAGCAAGGATGTCTCGTTGGTACCATCGCCTGTGGAAGAATTGGGTCGGGCAGTCGGCCAACCCGTCAAATTTGGCTGAACTGGAAAAGTTACGACAAATTCAACAGGATTTGTGTGTGGAATCGCAACTGGATACTCCCTATTTGGTTTTAATTATCGGTTCCTGTGTGATTGCCACCTTGGGACTGCTCTCCAATAGTGCCGCCGTTATTATTGGGGCGATGATTGTGGCTCCTTTGATGATGCCGATCCGGGGGTTGGCCTTCGGAGCTTTGATTGGGGATGCGTCTCTGTTTCGGCGGGCGTTGCTGTCGCTGGTGGTGGGAACCACAATCGCAGTCATTTTATCCTGCTTGTTGGGGGTCATCGCTGGGTTTAGCGTTTTTGGGAGTGAAATTCTCGCCCGCTCCACCCCGAATTTGTTGGACTTGGGGATTGCCGTTGCCGCCGGGGGCGTTTGTGGCTATGCGTTGGTGGAACCCAAAGTCTCGGCAACCTTGGCGGGCACGGCGATTGCGGTGGCTTTGATGCCGCCCGTGTGTGTGGTGGGGTTGGGATTATCCCAAGGCAATTGGGTTTTGAGTTGGGGAGCCTTTTTGCTGTTTTTGACCAATTTATTGGGGATTGCCCTGGCCTGTATGGTGGCTTTTATCTTAGCCGGCTATGCCCACTGGACAAAAGCCCGCGGAGTCTTGGCGGTCGCGACGGTGTTGACCAGCGTGTTGGTGGTGCCTTTGGGAATTAGTTTTCTGGAATTGACCCGGCAAAATCGTTTGGAGGCCAATCTACGGCAAGCCTTGCTCAGGGGGACGATTACCTTTCAACGGGTGGAACTGATTCGGGCACGCACGGATTGGTACACCAACCCGCCCCAAACCCGTTTGACCGTGCGAGCCCAGCAACCGATTACCCCTCACCAAGTCAAATTACTGGAAGAATTTTTAGAACGTAAGATGGGGCAAAAATTCGTTCTTATTTTTGATGTGAACCCCATCCAAGAGGTGCGGGCGGATAGGGATGCGGAGCCAAACCGACAGGAGAGCCGCCGGTAGCAATCTGCCCGGATTTGAGAATAACAATCCGAAGAACCAAAGCGGCGACCGCTATTCTAAATTCAATTAGGATTGCTATAGTTCCCTGAACTTTGGGCGGCCAATTCGGCTAACCGTTCTTGTTGGTCTTTAACAATACAGGCTTCTATTATCTGATCCAGATCGCCCTCCAAGATTTCCGCCAAGGAAAAGTTATGATTCAGACGGTGGTCGGTCACCCGATTGTCTTTGTAGTTGTAGGTACGGATTTTCTCCGAACGGGCGCCGGTGCCCACTTGGGAGCGGCGTAGAGAAGTGACGGATTCCTGCTGTTCTTGCAGTTGCAGATCGTAGAGTTTGGCTCGTAACAATTGCAGCGCCCGTTCTTTATTTTTCAGCTGGGTACGTTCCTCCTGGCAATGAATATGAATGCCGCTGGGTTTATGGAATAAATGCACCGCCGTCTCCACCTTGTTGACGTTTTGCCCCCCGGCGCCCCCCGAACGAGCCGTCGTAATTTCAACATCATTGGGGTTAATTTCCACCGCCACTTCGTCCACCTCCGGCATGATGGCTACCGTCGCGGTGGAGGTATGGACTCGCCCGGAGGCTTCCGTCACCGGTACCCGCTGCACCCGGTGGGTGCCCGCCTCGAACTTGAGCTTGCTGTACACCCGGTCGCCCTCAATCTCTAAGACTACTTCCTTGAAGCCGCCGGATTCTGCCGGAGATTCGCTGACCAGTTTCACCCGCCAGTTTTGCCGCTCGGCATAACGGCTGTACATGCGCATTAAATCGCCTGCCCAAATACCCGCCTCGTCGCCGCCGGTACCGGCGCGAATTTCCAGCATGATATTTTTGTCATCGTTGGGGTCTTGGGGCAGAATCAGGATTTTTAATTCCTGTTCCAATTGAGCCAGCTTTTGGGTCAGGGTTTCGACTTCCTGTTGTGCCATTTGCTGAAACTCCGGGTCTTTGGCGGATTCCCGCAGCAGTTGCTGGGCATCCAGAAGTTCCCTTTGGACGGTGCGCCAAGCCGCAAAGGTGCTGACAATCGCTTCCATGGATGCCCGCGCCTTGGTAATCCGCTGCAACTCCTGTGGGTCAGTCGCCACCGCCGGGTCGGCTAACTGTCGGTTCAAATCTTGGTAGGTGCTTTCAATCGCTTTTAATTTTTCCAGGAGATACACTTCCGCCATAGGATGCCATGACCGAAAATCTAAGGATTCAATCATTTTAACGCAGCCTAGCCACCGGCAAGCGCGTGACGGCTACCCCGGCGCAGCGGTTGGGGACAGCGATACGCCTCCCTAGCGGATGTATTCTTTGAGAATGCTGTTGCGATTGGGGTGACGCAATTTCCGCAGGGCTTTGGCTTCAATTTGGCGAATCCGCTCCCGCGTGACGTTGAAAGTTTGACCGATTTCTTCGAGGGTTTTCATCCGACCATCGTCTAACCCATAGCGCAGCCGTAAGACATCCCGCTCCCGCGCGCTCAAGGTATTCAACACACTTTCTAAATCTTCCCGCAGTAAATGCTTGGCCACCTGGTCTTCCGGCGTTTCTCCGTCCGCTTCAATAAAATCCCCCAACCGGGAATCTTCTTCCTTACCGATGGGGGTTTCCAAAGAAATGGGCAATTGGGCAGACTTGGCAATAAAACGCAACTTTTCGATGGTAATTTCCATGCGGGTGGCAATTTCTTCTTCCGTGGGTTTGCGCCCCATCTCCTGGGAGAGAATCTTGGTGGTTTTCTTGATACGAGAAATGGTTTCGTATAAATGCACCGGCAGCCGAATTGTGCGGGATTGGTCGGCAATGGCACGGGTAATCGCTTGCCGAATCCACCAGGTCGCATAGGTGGAGAATTTATACCCTTTTTCGTGGTCAAACTTCTCCGCGGCTCGGATCAACCCCAAACTGCCCTCTTGAATTAAATCCTGGAACGATAGCCCCCGATTCATATACTTCTTGGCAATGGAAACCACCAGCCGTAAATTCGATTGCACCATTTTTTCCTTGGCGCGATAGCCCTGGCGCAATTGGCGCTGAAAATCCGCCAACGGCAAGCCCACGCATTCCGCCCAGTCCGCTTCGCTCGGCAGATAACCATGCTGCCGAATCCATTCTTCCCGCCGCCGCTCAAACTCCAACAAAGTGGCAATCTGGCGCGCCAACTCGATTTCCTCATCCGCCCGCAACAACCGAATCCGGCCGATTTCTTGCAAGTACAGGCGAATGGAATCCTCCGTGTAGGGATTTTTCTTCGCCCCCGCCCGCTTGCGCCCGGAACGAGTTGGGGCAGCACCGTCCTCGTCGGCATCCTCCAATTCGTCGAGAAGTTCCAGGTCGTTGAGGTCATCCCCCGGGGCTTCGCCCAAGTCATCAAGGGACGGGTCGGCAAGGGTTGGGAGGACGTCGCGCACCTGGGTCATCTTAACGGGTACTCCTTGGTCTAAAATGAAGGTGAACAAATGCCCATATTAGCAGGGGATGCTCCCAATGACAGGGATTAAGTTTGGGGCATCCAGCTTGCGAGCATCTACATTGTAATCCCGGCGACAGGAAAACCAACTTTATTTTGGCTTTTTTTCCCTGACGACCGTAAAAGTACCCAAAAAACCGGCACTAATCGTTATATAACTTTACAATTTGGCCGCTGGGGGACTAATTTGGCGGATCACTTTCTGGACTTCTTGGGTAAAGGGGTGGTCGGGGTAGTGCAGACAAAACACGCCGCTACTGGCGAGTTGGAGCATTTCTTCATTTTCAAAGAAAATCCCGGCGACGGTGGCTTGGTAGTTCTGTTCCACCTGTTGGCGGATCACGTCGGGGGCAAAGGCTTGGGGCATTTTATTGACCAGCAGGAGCAGTTGGGGAATGTCGAGTTTGCGGGCAACCTCGACCGTGACGGCGGTACCTTGGTAGTCTTGCCGGTCGGGGCGCAGGATCAGCAGCAGACAATCGGAAATGGCGATGGATAACAGGGTTTCTTCGTTCAAGCCCGGGTGGGTGTCAATCAGCAGGTAGTCGAGTTTGAGGGTGTCCACCAATTCATCAAACCCTTCGCTCAGCAGACTCATATCAAACCCTTCCCGCAACACGCGGGCAATTTCGCCCGCCCGCAAACTGGAAGGAATGAGGAAAATTGAGCCGCCCTGGGGTAGGTCAGGGGTAACATCTACAGCGGCTTCTTCAATGCGACAGCGACCCCAGAGGTAATCATTTAAGGACAGCCGCATATCGTCTTCATCTAGGCCAAAAATGGCATGGATCCCCGGTGATTGAATATCGGTGTCCACAATGCCCACCCGCCGTCCCGACTGGGCAATCGTGACCGCAAGGTTAGCGGTCAGATTGGATTTGCCTGTACCGCCCCGAAAGGAGTGGACAGAGATGATTTGAGACATGGGTGTTGTTCCTCGGCCACGATCTGGGCTGATCTTATCAGGTCTGGGTCGGGTATATTGAAAGCGGCACCGGCACCCTTAAGCAGTTTTGTGGGGAGGATTGATGACGCTGAAAACCAAGATTTTTTTGGGTTGGTTGGTATTGGTTCCGCTGGCGTTTTGGGTGCAAACCCTGCCGGTTTCTCCCTTGGCGGTATTTGCGGTTTCGGGGTTGGCGATTGTGCCTTTGGCGGCCTGGATTGCCCACAGCACCGAAGCCATTGCCGTGGTCACCGGACCGACGGTCGGCGGTTTATTAAATGCCACTTTTGGTAATGTGACGGAGTTGATTATTGCCATTGTGGCTCTGCGTTCGGGGTTGGTGGAAATTGTGGAAGCCAGTATTAGCGGTTCCATCATTGCCAATTTACTGTTGGCTTTGGGGCTAGGAGCCTGTTTGGGAGGATTACGGGTGCCGGAACTGATGTTTCAATCGGGGGCGGCTCGCATGAATGCCTCATCGTTATTGCTGGCGGTCACGGTGTTGTTGACCCCCACCTTAATTGTGGTTACGTCTCCCGGTGTCGCTGCCGGTTCAATTCAAAGTTTTTCGGTGGTGACGTCCATCTTGCTCCTGGTTTTTTATGCCATGAGTGTGCTGTTTTCCCTGAAGCGTTCTCAAGAGGTGACCGAACTGCAAACGGCGGTAGCCCCGCTTGAGGAAGTCAGCCATCCCATTAACATTCCCTTACAGGTGGGGATTTTGTTAGGGGCAACGGTGGGGATGGTGTTTGTGTCGGAGATTTTGGTGGGGAGTTTGGCAAAAGCCACGCAGGATTTGGGGTTGAGTGAATTGTTTAGCGGTGTCATTTTAATCCCCCTGTTTGCCGGGGTGGTGGAATACATTGCCTGCGTCACCTTCGCCTGGAAAAATAAGATGGATTTGGCGTTTAATGTGGCGATTGGCTCGACGGTGCAAATCACCATGTTTGTTGCCCCGCTTTTGGTTCTGGTCAGTGCCTTTTTCCCCAAAGCCATGAGTTTGCAATTTAATCTCTTTGAAGTTTTAACGGTGGCTCTGACGGTGCTGATTACCAATTCCATTGTTAATGATGGGCAAATGAATTGGCTGGAGGGGCTGTTGTTGCTGGTGACTTACGCGGTTTTGGGGACGGCTTTTTACTTTCATGGGTGAGGAATGGGCGGTTTTGCAGGCTGCCTTACGCCAAGCGGGGGCGGCGGTGCGGCGGGTGATGGTCAGCGGGCTGGAAACCCGCTACAAAACCGGTGATGACCCCCTGACCCAGGCGGATTTGGCGGCCAACCAAGCTCTGCAGGCAACCTTGCTGGGCACTTTTCCTGAGGACGGCTGGCTGTCGGAGGAAACGCAGGACCGACCCGATCGGTTATCCCGGCGGCGGGTGTGGGTGGTTGACCCGATTGACGGGACGCGGGAGTTGGTGGCCGGGATTCCCGAATATGCGCTCTCGGTGGCTTTGGTGGTGGACGGACAGCCGCAGATGGGCGGAGTGTACAATCCGGCTACGGATGAGTTGTTCTTGGGCATGGTGGGGGAGGGGGTTTACCTCAACGGTCAGCCGGTGCGGGCGGAGCATTGCCTGGGGGTACGGCCGGTGGTTTTGGCCAGCCGCTCGGAGGTGCAACGGGGGGCATGGCAACAGTTTGCGGGACGGGCGGAAATTCGGGTGGTGGGTTCGATTGCCTATAAGCTGGCGTTGGTGGCAGCGGGGCGGGCGGATGCTACCTTTAGTTTAGGCCCCAAGCACGAATGGGATGTGGCGGGCGGGGTGGCGTTGGTGACGGCGGCGGGGGGGGTGGTGACGACGGCGGCGGGTGAACCGTTGCAATTTAATCAAATGCCGCCTTGGTTACCGAGTATTGTGGCAACCACGCAGGCGGCGGCGGCAATGATTCATCGGCTCATTAAGGGCGATTGAGGGTATTTTGACTCATCCATTCAGGGGCGGTCGTAGGGGGGTCGCCCTCGGCCGGGATTTGCGTAAATGCGGGTTCACCCATCGGGTTCTATTGCAACCTGGATCGTTGTATTCCTGAGGATTGTCCCCAGATTAGGATAGAGGGGAACAGTGGCCAGGAGGGTGGGAGATGAAAACGCCACAGGATTTGCGCCAGTTACTCCAGCAGAAATGGGGGTATGCCTACGATGTGCAACTGCGGCGGTTCCGCCATCGTATCTATTTTCAGGTGATGTGGCGTTATCTCGAACAGGCATCGTTTCCTTTGAGTGAGCAGGAGTATCTGGCTCACTTGCAGGAAGTTTTACTGTATTTGTACGAATGGCAGGTGGTGGATCAGGTCTGGGATTGGCTGGAGCAGACCCGGGAACGCCCGCGCCTGGGGCGGGCCGTGAGTTTGCCGCTCAGTTTGGGACAACGGGCGGGGGAATGGCTGGGGGAACCGGGGTAAATGCCGCAGGCGGATGTACTGATTTTGACGAACGGACCGGGGGAGGTGGCCACCTGGGTACGGCCGGTGGTGTCTCAATTACAGGCGACCTGGGGGGCGGCGTTGCGGATTTCGGTGGTTCTGTCGCCTTGTCCCCACGCGACAGGAGAAGAGGCGCAGATGGTGCAGCAGATACCGGGGGTGAACCGGGTGCAGGCGGCGGGGTTTTTCTGGCCGTTTCTCCTCTGGGGACGGACGGCGGCGGGCTGGGATTGGTTGCCCCGCGGTGTCGTGCTGTTTTTGGGGGGTGACCCTTTTTATACCCTGGTGTGCGGCTGGCGGTTGGGTTATCCCACCCTGGCCTACGCCGAAGTGCGGGTGCGCTGGCCGCGCTGGTTTACCGCCTTGGCACTGGCGAACCAACATCTGCTCACCCAAATCCCTGAGCGTTATCGGGCGCGGGCACGGGTAGTGGGGGACTTGATGGTGGCACAGGCGGGGGCGGTGACGGCTCCCCCCATTCCCTGGCGCATTGGTCTATTGCCCGGTTCTAAGCCCTACAAACTCACCCAGGGGGTGCCCTTTTGTTTGACGGTGGCGGCCTGGTTGGGCGCACGCTACCCGCAGGTGGAATTTGTCCTGCCGGTGGCTCCGACGCTCACTTTGGCGGCTTTGGCTCGTTACGCCCAGCCCCAGGAGAATCCGCTGATTAACCGCCTGGGTTGGGAATCGGCGACGTTAGAACGTATCGCCCCAAATCACTACTTGACCCTCAAAAGCGGTCTGCGGGTGCGGTTGGTGCAGGAGTTTCCGGCCTATGAGGTTTTGCGCACCTGTTCTGCCTGTGTGACGACGGTCGGAGCCAATACGGCGGAACTGTGTGCGCTGGGGGTGCCGATGATTGTGTTGGTGTTGACCCATCAGACCGTGGGAGAAGTGGCGCGGGCGTGGGATGGGATACCGGGGATTTTGGCGAATTTGCCCGGTCTGGGGCGGGGGTTTGCCACGGTGTATGGCCGGTGGAGGCAGCGGCAACTGGGCTTACTGGCGTGGCCGAATATCTGGGCGGGGCGACCCATTGTGCCGGAGTTGGTGGGAGCGATTCCGCCGGAACAGGTCGGGCAACAGCTGGCGCAGTGGCTTTTGGCACCCGAGACTTTAGCGCAGATACGGGCGGAATTGTTGCAGGTGCGGGGGGCATTGGGTGCTGACCGGGCGGTGGTGGAGATGGTGGGGCAGCTCCTGGCCAATGGTAAAATAGATTGATGGCATTTACGGATTGACTGTGTATTTTTACTACAACCCTCCCTATCTCCTGTTGGTCATGGGACTGTTGGCAGCGTTGACGGCGGGTAGTGCGTTCAATGCCCTGTTGAAGCAGTCGGTACAGTCCTGGCAAACGCAGCATTCCACCCGGACATTGGCGGATTTACGGCAGCAGTTGCGGTTGCCGATTGTGGGGATCGCCGGGGGCATGACCAGTTTTCTGGCGGCGGGAGTGAATATTTTTGGGTTTCCCTGGCGCTGGTCGCTGGGGGTGGCGGTGGGTTTGACCTTGGTGACCACTTTGCTGATTTGGGCACAGTTAAACCGGCTCTTGGTTGAATTAGAACGGGGGAATGGTGCGGCCTTATCTCTGGATAATTTGTTCTTTTAATAGTGTTTTAATAAATGTTTTAATAATGGAAACTTTTATTAATTAAGGGAACCTCTATCAATTACGGAGCAACGGTCACCGGGGCACCGCCCCCGACTTTAGTTCTTCAGTATATCTGTTTATATATCTGTTTATAAAGGGCACCTCTATTAATTAGGGAACGGTGGTCGCAGGGGCACCGCCCCCGCTTGGGTTCTCCAGTATATCTGTTTATAAATCTTATATGGCTATAGAGGTGCGCATTAGGCAGTTGATGCCTATTTTTCCTAAAAACTAACTCCGCAGGAATACGGCGATCCGTCCAGGGTAATAGGGCAAATTTCCGAGAAGTGATCCGGTCGAGGCGAAAGTTATGTCAACCGATGGCATCATTCGGTGTTTGCCCCCAGATGCCCAACTCCAATCAGATGGCAACATTACCAGCCCGTAACTAACAAAATAACTGCGGGGGTTGTGCGTCCGCCCCCACGGACAATTGATTCACCGAATAGGCATGGTGCAAAAACTCAGGCGTCATCACCTCCTGGGGCGTACCGACGGCAATCAAACGCTGATTGAGCAACATCACCCGGTTCATAGACTGGAGAAATTCCCCCCAATGATGGGTACTGACCAAAATAACCGCCCCCTGCCGCCGCAATTCCCGCAGGACATGGAGAATGGCCTGCTCCGCCGCCGCATCCACCCCCGTGAGTGGCTCATCAAATAAAAAAACCTCCGCCCCCTGCACCAACGCCCGCGCCAAAAAGACCTTCTGCTGTTGCCCCCCCGATAGAGTGCCAATCCGCCGCCGCCGCAAATCCAACAACCCCAACCGCTCCAGGGTAGGCACCATCTGAGCCGCCGGTCGCCCGCCACACCCCAGCCGCACCACCTGCTCCACCGTAATCGGATAGTCCCAATCAATCTGAGAACGCTGGGGAATGTACGCCACCCGCTGCCGCTGCCGACTTAATAACCGTCCCTCCCACCAAACCTGACCACTCACCCGCGGCAATAACCCCAACAATGCCTTGAGCAAGGTACTTTTCCCTGCCCCATTCGGCCCGACAATTCCCACCATCTCCCGGCGAGACACCTGAAAACTGATGTCGGTCAGAACCGCCCGCCCCGGATACCCCGCCGATAAAGACTCCACAACCAGCATCAACCCCGCCCGCCCTCAACCCCCCTCACCAATGGTCGGTGAGAATGGTTATCATTCGGATGATTAAAACGATTATCATTCTATAACAGGTTATTCTGGAGGTAATGATGCACACTCGTGCTTGGCTGATGCCGTTGGCGATGCTTGTAGTCGGTTGTGGGGTGACATCCAAACCCACAGCGGAAGCGCCGGTCACGCCGGCAGCGGATGCCCCCAAAGTCGTCGCCACCTCATCCGTACTTTGTGACCTAACCCGCCAGATTGCCGAGTCGCGCGTGCCTTTGACCTGTTTGGTGCCCGGTGGCGTGGATGCCCATACCTACCAGCCCACCCCCGCCGACCGCCAAGCCCTGGAAACCGCCCAGTTGATTTTCTATAACGGCTACAACTTGGAACCAGCCCTGGAAAAACTAATCCAAGCCACCCCCGCCCAAGTGACCAAAGTCGCCGTGGGGGAATTGGCCGTTCCCAAACCCCTGATGGGCGAACATGACCACGACCACGGAGCCAAAGCCGATGACCACGGTCATGACCACCATGATCACGGTCACAGTCATGGGGAGAAAAAAGCAGCAGCCGTGCCCGACCCCCATGTCTTTCATACCGGCACCAATGTGGCCAGCATGGCTCAAGTGATCGGGGCAAAACTCAGCCAGGCGTACCCCTCCCAGGCAGAACTTTTCCAAAAAAATACTCAGAACTTGGTCGGCGAATTGCAACAAATTGACACCTGGATCCGCCAGCAAGTACAAACCATCCCCCCCAAGCAACGCAAATTAATCACCACCCACGAAGCCCTCGGGTATTTCGCCCAAACCTACGGGCTGCAACTGACCGGCGCCCTGCAAGGCATCAGCACCCAAGAGCAGCCCAGCGCCAGCCGAATCGCCGCCTTGACCCGAGAGATTAAACAAGCCCAAGTCCCCACCATCTTCGCCGAAGTGAGCGTGAACCCCAAACTGATCAACACCGTGGCTCAGGAAGCAGGGGTCAAAATTGCCGAAACCCCCCTGTTTGGCGATGGCCTAGGCGCACCCGACAGCCCCGCCAGCACCGTGCAAAAGATGTTAATCAGCAACACCTGCACCATCGTCAACGGCTTGGGCGGCACCTGCACCCCCTTTAACGGGAACCAAACCCAGTCATCACGGTTTTAATGGTTTTCGCCACAATCAGCCCGTCTAACCATAGGGATAAATATTTGACATAGTACAGGTCGTATTCCAGTTTCAAACGGGTTTCCTGCACCCCGGCGGCATAGCCCTGATTCACCTGTGCCCAGCCGCTGATCCCCGGTTTAACCAAATGGCGGCACATATAGTAGGGAATGCGCTGGCTAAATTCCCGAGCAAAGGGCACCTGTTCCGGGCGCGGGCCGATCAAACTCATCTCCCCCCGCAAGACGTGCCACAGTTGGGGCAACTCGTCCAAGCGAAAGCGGCGAATCCACTTCCCCACCCGGGTCAGCCGCTGATCCCCCGGACGGGCAAACTGCGTCCCCGGCGGCTGCACCCGCATACTGCGAAACTTGACCATCCAAAAAGGTTTCCCCCCCTGCCCCATCCGTTCCTGCCAAAACAGCACCGGCCCCGGCGAATCCCACCGCACCGCCAGCGCCACCAAACCCGCCAACGGTAACAGCAACGGCAACAGCAATAAAATCAACGCCGTTTCCCCGACCCGTTTCAGGAGCAGATAGGCGCGATCCGGCGGTGACGGCAATAACCCTTCCCCCAGATGGGCCAAGGACACCCGCCCGGTCATCCCTTCCCACACCGTCGCCGCATGATAGACCGGCAAGCCCCGCAACCGACAGTCCGCCAAAAACCGTATCCACTCCGGGGACAGGTCATCGTGTAAATCCACCACGACCCCATCCCAGCTCAGGTCGGTGCTGCATTCACTCAGCCAGCACCAATTCACCCCTGGGAGTTGCCGCAACGCCGCCGTTAATTCCCCCGGCACCAGCCCCAGAGACAACCGCCGCCGCCAGCCCGCCATGAGCCATTGCCAAATCAGCGTCAAGGCATAACTCACCCCCAAAAACGTGCGGGAATAGTACCAGCGGGTCAGGCTCACCACCCCCAGCAACACCAAAAAACACAAACTCACACTCACCAACACCACCTGCGGGCGCTGCACCCCTGGGAATCGCCCTACCCGAGTTTCCAAACCCACCGCCGCCATGTAGGTAACGGCCACCGCCATTGCCAAACGCAGATGATCCTCATTACCCCAAAAATGCCAATTGCCCCACGCCGTCTGCGCCGCCAGCCCGATCACCCCCACCAACCCCAAGCTATAGCCCCAAATCCGGCCGCCGCCCCACCGGCGAGCTACCTGTTCCCGCCACGTCACCGCTGTCATGGGTGCCCTTGTCCCTGCCAATTTCCTCCCTCATTATCCTCAAAATCCGGTCGGCCAGTTGTAAATTTCCAACTAAAACATTATGCTGAGACAAACGAGGCTTTTTCGAGCCAGATGTTTGTTGTAGATGAGGAGTTGACGACCATGAAAATTAAAGGTTTGTTTTCTGTATCTATGGTTACGGTTTGCGCCCTAGTTGTGGGAGTCCATGCGGCGCAGGCGAATCCCAAGTTGGAAACGGTCACGGAAGAAGGGGAAGTGTGGCCGAGTTTTATGATGCCCGGGGGTGGGATTCCCATTTCGTTCCCGCCGGAAGCTCCGTACATGTATCCCGCCTACTTGAACTATGAATCTAGCACCTTTATTTTGGGAGTGAATCAAAACACGAACATAAAGAGCAACAGCGTTTTGACCGACAAATTCACCATTGCCCCCTTCCGGGACTACACCGGCGATGGGGTGCAAAATCTGGATGACAT
Source organism: uncultured cyanobacterium (assembly GCA_937936705.1). GTDB lineage: Bacteria > Cyanobacteriota > Cyanobacteriia > Gloeomargaritales > Gloeomargaritaceae > Gloeomargarita. The sequence continues at coordinate 23,795 of CALHCP010000039.1, forward strand.
CCCTGCCCATCAAAAGCAGTACAACCAAGCCTTGGCTGCCTGGATTGCCCGGGTGCAAGGCTGTTTGGCCGACCGCCCCAATATGTTCCGGGTGGTGGGTGAAGACGTGAAAGTGCCCATCAAAGTCAACGGCCAAGCGGGTAAAATCTTTCTGAACGCCAACAAAAAGCCGGTTTGCCCTAGCTAACCTCTATCTCGTTTGGCAATTCCCAATCCGTAGCCCTTGGGGTTGCGGATTTTTTGTTGATACAAGGGACACCGCTATTGACTTGAGGGAACCTCTATAGCAATCCTAATTGAATTTAGAACAGGGGTCGCAGGGGCGCCGCCCCGACCTTGGTTTTTCATAAACTCGGTATTCCAGCGAAATAACTTTCTGCTGGCTCCAATAAATAGAGGTACCCTTTATTATGAATTTAATTATTAACTTCGTGCCGATAGCAATGACAACTTGAGACAAACCCATGGCCTATTCCTTGGATGGTTTACTCGTGATTGGTATTTCTTCGCGGGCGTTGTTTGACCTCAGCCGCGAGGATGAAATTTTCCAGACGCAGGGCTTGAGTGCTTACAGTGCTTACCAACGGGCACACGAACAGGAAATTCTGGCACCGGGCACGGCTTTCCCCTTGGTGCAGGCACTCCTGAAGCTCAATCAACTGACGGATCAACGCCTGGTGGAAGTGATTATTATGTCCCGCAATAGCCCGGATACAGGACTGCGTATTTTTCACAGCATTCAACATTACGGACTGGATATTACCCGGGCGGCACTCACCGGGGGGGAATCGATTGTTCCTTATTTGCAGGCGTTTAAGCTGGACTTGTTGCTCTCGCGGGAAGAATCGGAGGTACAGGCGGCCATTGATGCAGGCATTGCGGCGGCTCTGTTGTATCACCCTCCCGCCGATCTGATGCCCCGGGATGAGCGGGTGCGAATTGCCTTTGATGGGGATGCGGTTCTCTTTTCCGATGAAGCGGAATTGGTCTATAAACAGCAGGGTTTGGCGGCCTTTTGTAGCCATGAGCAAGCCCGGGCGGATCAGCCGTTACCGGCCGGGCCGTTTGCCAAATTTTTGCACACTCTCAGTACGATTCAACAGCAGGTGCCCCCGGAACAAGCGCCGGTGCGCATTGCCCTGGTGACGGCGCGCAGCAGTCCCGCCCATGAACGGGTGATCAAAACCCTGCGGGCGTGGGGGGTGCGGGTGGATGCGGCCTTTTTCCTGGGCGGGTTAAGCAAGGATGCGGTCTTGCAGGCCTTTGGAGCACAAATTTTCTTTGATGACCAGGATGTGCATGTGCAACCCGCTTCCCAGGTGGTGCCGAGTGGGCGGGTGCCCTATCGGAGCGATTCCCCCCTGCGCCAGGTGATTGCTTCCAGTTGAGAATGGCGGGCGCAGGGACGCAGCCCCGACTTTGGTTCGCCAATCAGGGCCATATAGCTAACGAATTTCCAGCGCATTCCCTATATTCATCGCCTGCTCTAATCCCTGCTGGATGCCCAGTTCGATAACCTGGATAACCGCAGCCAAGAGGCGGGGTAATTTTTCTTTTTGTTCTGCACTAAACGGCTCTAAAACATAATGGGCACTGTCCCCGACCGGGGGGCGGCCAATCCCCAAGCGTAACCGGGGAAATTCTTGCGTTCCCAAATGCTGAATGATCGATTTCATGCCATTGTGTCCCCCGGCGGAACCATTTTTGCGTAAGCGTAACTTGCCGAAGGGTAGGTCTAAGTCATCATAAATCACCAGGACACAACGGGGCATGATTTTGAACCAATGACACACCGCCTGCACCGCCTGTCCCGAATGGTTCATGTAGGTATTGGGCTTGAGCAAAACCATGTCTTTGCCTTGCGTCACCCAACCCTGCAATTTCGTCTTTTCTTGCCAAGCCATACCCCATTCTTTGGCCAGTAAATCCACTGCCATAAAACCGATATTATGGCGAGTTTGTGCATATTTACTACCCGGATTGCCCAAACCCACGATCACCTGGAAGGGGGACATGATGGGCTTAACCCTGGGGTTGACCGGGAAGTTCGCAGGTCACCCCCTCACAGGCTGAGGCTTGCGGAACCAGTTGTAAATCCGGCCGGTCATATTGCCGTAACAATGCCCCAAAATCGGCCATTTTTCGCCGCTGTAAAACTGCTTGCATCAGGGTTTCATACTGTTGTTTACTAATCGGTTCAAAAGGTAAACGCGGGAAGGTTTGTAGAGCATCAAAACGGGCCAATAACGCCGCACTGATATACCCTTCATCCCCTTGAATCGCTCGGTAGATACGGTCGGCCAGCAACTCAATTTCATGCTCCCGGAATTCAATCGTCGCCGAGGTATTGTGGGTGGTGTAATGGCACTGAACATTCATATAAAAATCAAACTGCGCCAGCGCACTAAATCGACTAATATCAATGCCCGCTGCGTCCGCAATATCCGCCCAGGAGACGGCCACCGGAATTTCCACCAGCCATTCCTGACAGCGGGGGTCAAAAGGGTCATTGAGCAAATTCCCCTGTTCATCCTTGTCTGATTGCCCCGGCACGACGTTGTAACCGTAGTCCATACAGGCCAACGCCACCGGGTCATTTTTGGCAAAGGTAATTCGGCGAATGTACCGTTGGGCTTTCGGGGGATGCCAACCGGGCGAGGCATTGGTGAGCAAACTTTTCGTCCCCGCCGGTTGCACCGTGGTACAGCGATTGGGGCGGCGCAGGCCGTGCCGGTCACAGTAATCCCACACCACCCGATGCACCACACCCCGCCAAAATTGCAGATAATCGGTTTCTTTTTGCCGCAAAACCAAGCCCAATTCACTCGGAGGCCGATCCGCTGCCCACCACTGCAACCAGTCTTTGCCAAAGGCATGGACAAAGAAATCAAACAAGCCGGTGAACGACACCCCCACAATCGGGTCAAGTTCCCGCGAATACTGAAATCGGGGTTCTACAAATTGATGATTGAGCAGGGCAGCGACCGATAAGGCTCCGGCTGTAAATGCCTTTTCCTGCTCTGCAAAGTCATGGGGATCAATTTGATTGAGATGAATCTCAGCCAAATTGCAGTGAAAATCCGCACCCAAAATTTCCCCGCAATTGTGAGCCACAAAACCGTTGGCATCAAAGCGGGAAACGCCCGGTACGGTGCAGTCATAGACCCATTCTTCCCCGTCAGGCACCAGGGCTTTGACGGTAGCCGTGAATCGCTCTTGCTGCCCCTGGGCTAAATCCCCCGGGTGCAGGGTTGCCGGTTGTTGAGCCTGCGGCGGTTCGGGGTAGCCGATGACCTGTTGAAATGCCCGGAGATGACCTTTGGCAATCACCAATTCGGCAGTGCCCCGGTTCTGACCAATCCGGGACAAGACCCCCAACCGCAACAGCATTCTCTGTACGGCTTGCAAACAGGATAAATGGCTCTGCGCCAAACCAATTTGCCCCTTCCCCATCCGGCCATACACCGCAAATAATCCCCGGAGAAACCCCTGATAAAATTCATAACCGGCTCGCTCAATGGCGGGAGTGATCCCCGGATTTTTCCCGAATAACCCATACGATGCGGCGAGAGCAGACCAGGAGGTTTCCCGGTAAGTTAAATTTTCATCCCCAAAACTAGGCAATTCGGCTGTTTCCGTTGCGGTCGTCCAGGCCACCGTTACCCCCGGCTGTGCATGTGCCCGCTCCCGCCCTTGCCCCCGGCGTACCGGCTGGGGTTGCTGTTGCGCCAACCATTGCCCACCGAGCCGCTGCCCTAATAGCCAACCCTCGACCCACGTCCCCGCCCCCGACCAAGGCGAAATCCCACGGTGGTCGTGCAAAAGAATCTGATCCCCCGGTTGCAGGTCGGCAGCCGCCGTCCATTCGCCGTATTGACTGTTCTGCGTTTGGCCTGTGACTTTGAGCAGTTGATGATTCGCCGTCAAGCGCAGGGTGTAACCCTCCTCCGTGTGCAACCGGAAAACCGCTTGGCAGCCGCTGCAAAAAAAGCCCGCCGCTGTAGTGCGGAACAATTCCCCGTTGACAAAGGTGCCGTGCTGCCGACCGAGCAGTTCCCGGACTTGCCGGGCACCCCATTCCGTGTGTACCCAAGTATCTGCCGTCACACAAGGATTGAGACCATAGCGGCTCATGCGGTGATCCAATTCGGCTTCCAGAGCGGCATCGGCACTCAAGGGGGAACGTTCGGGCGCTTGGGTCATGTTTTTGGGAGCACAAAACACAAAAGGATATCCTTAGCCATGATATACCCCCAAGGGAAACGGAATGGTTAGGTTATGATGAACTTAAACGGGATCAATGCACTGTGGAAGCTATGGCTACCCTGAGGATTGTCCTAAGTGACCAAGTGTTAGAACCGGAATCGGTGTGCCAAAATTGTCCCCTAGCCAACCACACGGGCACCCCGCGCTGGTCGAGCGGTCGGCTGGGTTGCGGCCATCCGGCGCAACGGGGGGAAGCCCAAGAACCCCTTGCCTTTGAATGCGCCATGGGTTTTCGGGTGGTGGCTCTCCGTTAGTTGCCCCCATTGCCTATAGTTAGTTAGTGAACTCTGTCGGATTGCTATGCCTGCCTACACTGCCACCGCCGATGCCTATCAAGGGGAATTTCGCCGCCTGCAAGGGCTTCTGCCCGCGGAAATGCGGGGTTGGGTGACGATTGTGGCCAGCACAGCCATGAATCCCCCGGTGATCACCTCCGAAGAGGTGGACAAAGACCAAGTGGAGGTGCAAATTGACCCGGTGCGCTGGGAGCAGTTGGCTTTAGATCAGCGCAATTTGCTCTTTTGGCATGAAGTTGCCCGCATCCAGAGCGATACCCTGCCCAAAGAAGGCTGGGAAATGGCCGCTCTGGCCATCGGCTTAGGCGGCACCGTGGGAGAATTGTGGGTGCAAGATACGCTGTTATTGCTCTTGTCGTTGGGGCTGACCGGGTTTGCCGGGTATCGCCTGTGGCGGCGCAATCAAAAACAAAATGCCCTGAAGTTGGTGCTCAAGGCGGATGAGCGAGCCATTCAACTGGCCACCCAGTACGGCTACAGCTTGCCCAATGCCTACAAGAGTCTGGGCAGTGCCCTGAAATTACTGGCCGAGCAGACTCCCGACAAAAATCGCCGCCGCCGCTACGAAGCCCGCCTGGATGCCCTGAAACGCAGTGCCCAACGGGCGAAACAGGCCAGCCGCCCCCGTCCCCAGGGGGAATTTTAGGTATTTGTAACCAAAACCGCCTTGACAACCCTTTATAATAGGGGTAAACATTGCAGTTTGTTTCGTAATGTTTTATATAAAGTTGTTTTTTTCTGAAGTGTTATATGCCCCGGATTTTAGTTATTGATGATGATGCTGCCATCACCGAGTTGGTCAAGGTGAACTTGGAATTGGCCGGGTATGATGTCAGCGAAGCCAGCGATGGGGTGAAAGGTCAAGCCCTGGCGGTGCAGTTGCTGCCGGATTTAATTATGCTGGATTTGATGTTGCCCCGGGTGGATGGCTTGACCCTGTGCCAGCGGTTGCGCCGGGATGAGCGGACGGAGGACATTCCCATTCTCATGCTGACGGCGCTCAGTCAGACCCAGGACAAGGTGGAAGGTTTTAATGCCGGTGCGGATGATTATTTAACCAAGCCGTTTGAAGTCCAGGAAATGCTGGCGCGGGTGCGGGCGTTGTTGCGCCGTTCGGATCGGATGCCCCAGGCGAACCATGGGGAAATTCTCAGTTATGGCCCTTTGACCTTGATCCCGGAGCGATTTGAGGCGGTCTGGTTCAACCAAACGGTGAAGTTAACCCATTTGGAGTTCGATCTGTTGCATTGTTTATTGCAACGGCATGGGCAGACGGTTGCCCCCAGCGATATTTTGCGGGAGGTGTGGGGCTACGACCCCAACGATGACATTGAAACCATCCGGGTTCACGTGCGGCATTTACGCACCAAATTGGAACCCGACCCCCGCCATCCCCAGTACATCAAGACCGTTTATGGGGCAGGTTACTGTTTGGAATTACCGGCGATGGAGGGGACGGAGTTGGCCAACCGCAATCAAATGGCCGCGTCTTAGGCTGAGGCTGGTAGGATAGAACAAGCGTGCGGGTTTTTTATGGCTACGGAAACGTCAACCGAGCAAGTGTATTTAGAGCGGGTGCAGGGGACGCGCCGCTTGAGTAATTATTGGTGGGCCACGGTCGTCGGTTTGGGGGGGATCGGTTTTTTGTTGGCGGGCATTTCCAGTTATACCCACGTGAATCTCTTGCCTTTTGCCGACCCCACGCAGTTGATTTTTATTCCCCAGGGGATTGTCATGGCGGCCTATGGCGTGGCGGGGATCGGGCTGAGTGTTTTTCTGTGGTTACTGATTGCTTGGGATGTCGGCGGTGGTTACAACGAGTACAACCAGCAGACCCAGCAGGTGAAAATTTTTCGCTGGGGTTGGCCGGGGAAAGACCGGCGGGTAGAACTGGTTTACCCGCTTGCGGAAGTGCAGGCGATTCGGGTGGATGTGAAAGACGGGTTTAATCCCAAGCGGGCATTGTACTTACGCCTGCGGGGTAAGCGGGATATTCCTTTGACCCGGGTGGGGCGGCCTTTAGCCCTGTCGGAGTTAGAAGACCAGGCGGCGCGGTTGGCGCGGTTTTTAGGGGTACCGGTGGAGGGATTGTAATGGCACGGTTATGGCTGGTGGGTTTAATGCTATTGTGCTTAATGGGCTGTCAGGCAAGTGCCGACGGTCTAGCCAACCCATCGCAACCGGAGGCAACCCTGGCTATGAGTAATCCCAATTGCAACATTCCGCCGGAATTGGTGCAACCGTTGCAGGGCTATCCCTGTTTGAACGGCAAGGCGACGGTGGATTTAGTGGTGAACGGTCAGACGATTACCCTGGAAGTGAACGGGGAGGATGCGCCGGTGACGGCGGGGAATTTTGTGGATTTGGTGCAGAGGGGGTTTTACGATAATTTGACCTTTCATCGGGTCGTGCGGGAACCGCAACCCTTTGTGGTGCAAGGGGGGGATCCCAAGGGCAATGGGACGGGCGGGTTTATTGACCCGCAGACGAAGCGGGAGCGGGTGATTCCTTTGGAAATCAAACCGGCGGAGGCCAAGCAAGCGGTCTATGGGCGGACGTTCCCCGAACAGAATATCCGCCAAGCGCCCAAACTGCGGCACAATCGGGGGGCATTGGCGATGGCTCGTTCCCAAAATCCCAATTCCGCCTCATCGCAGTTTTATATCACCTTGGCGGAAACCAGTTTTTTGGATGGCAATTATGCCGTTTTTGGCTATGTCACCAAGGGTATGGATGTGGTGGATCGAATCAAGCAGGGTGACCGGATTACCAAGGCGACGGTGACCCAAGGGCTGGAGAATCTCACTACGATTAAGTGACCAGACGGTGGGTTTACGCCCGGCAATGAGCCTGGCGCCATCGGAGTTGATGCCAGCGTCCGGGGTTCTTGAGCAATGCGGTTTGCATACCTACAGGGAACTTCTATAAAAAAATTAAATTAATTAATTATGGAAAACTTATGGAAAACTGTGGATCAGCGGTCGCCGTTTCTGGTTCTCCATCAACTCCGTATGCCAGCACAACCAGCAAAATAATTGGACGCTGGCTCCAATAAATTAAATAGGGGTGCCCTACAGGGAACCGGGGGAATTGTTGACACTTCTCTAAATTGCGGTAGGCTGAAGTGCGAAACAAATGGGAATTTGGCATGAAACGAAGGGAAATGTTAATTGGCGCAGGCGTATTGTTGGCAACGGGGCGGGTCTTGGCACAGGGGGCACCGGCGGGGGTAACGATTCAATTTTTCGGGCATACTTGTTTTCTGCTGAGCGGCGGCGGGTTGCGGATATTGGTGAATCCGTTTTTGCCGGGGGGGTGTACCCAGGGCTACCGGCAACCGCGGGTGGTCGCCGATTTGGTGCTGGCGAGTAGTTTACTGTTGGATACGGGGTATGTGGTGGATTTACCCGGTGACCCGCGGGTACTGGCCGTGTCCGGGGATTACGAACTGGCCAATGGGTTTAAGATTTCCGGTTTTCAAACCAACCACGACCGCTTGGGGGGGCGCCGCTTTGGGGCGAATGTGTGCTGGCGTTGGACGCAGGCGGGCATTCGCTTTTTACACCTGGGTGGAACGGCTACCCCG
>CALHCP010000040.1 GCA_937936705.1 uncultured cyanobacterium
GTGGGTTTACAACTGCGGGATCATATTAATTGTGCTTTGGAACATACGGACTTAATTATTGCCATTGGTTATGATTTAGTCGAATATTCTCCGAAAAAGTGGAATCCTCAAGGCACGATACCGATCATTCATATTGGCCAAACTGCAGCTGAAATTGACAGTAGTTACATTCCCATTGTGGAAGTGGTCGGCGATATTTCTGATTCCCTCAGAGAGATTCTTAAACGCACCAATCGGGACGGTAAACCGGCACCCTATGCGTTGCAATTCCGGGATGAAATTCGTGCCGATTATGAGCGCTATGCCCACGATGAGGGTTTTCCCATTAAACCGCAGAAACTGATTTATGACCTGCGGCAAGTGATGGGGGCGGACGATATTGTTATCAGTGATGTCGGTGCCCATAAGATGTGGATGGCTCGCCATTATCATTGTCTGAAACCCAACACCTGCCTAATTTCCAACGGTTTTGCGGCGATGGGGATTGCCGTACCGGGGGGAATTGCGGCCAAATTAGTGGCTCCGAACCGGCGGGTCGTAGCGGTGACCGGGGATGGCGGCTTTATGATGAATTGTCAGGAATTGGAAACGGCATTACGGGTCAAAACTCCCTTTGTCACGATTATTTTTAACGATGGTGGCTATGGTTTAATCGAGTGGAAACAACACCAGCATTACGGGCACAGTCAATATATTCAATTCGGCAATCCTGACTTTGTGAAATTGGCCGAAAGTATGGGCTTAAAAGGCTATCGCATCGAAAAAACTGAAGATTTCATGCCGACGCTCAAAGTGGCTTTAGAACAGGAGGTTCCCAGCGTGATCGATTGCCCGATTGACTATCGGGAAAACCTGCGGTTTACGCAACGAGCGGGGGACTTGGTCTGCCATATTTGAGTGGGGTTCCGGTCGGCAACGGGGTGTCAAGGTAAAATTCCCGATAAAATTAGGTTGAGGCAGCGGGAAGTCCTGGGTGGGTGATGAAGGGAGTCGAAAAGCGGATGAAATCTCGGGGTTCTTTAGATTATGGTTTGATCGGGAATGGGCGGGTTTGTGCCTTAATTTCCCCGGTGGGTCGCATTGATTATTTGTGTATGCCTACTTTTGAAGGTGCTTTTGTCTTCGACCGCCTCCTGGATGCCGAAAACGGCGGTTATTTTGGTATTGAACCGGTTCCTGCCGAACTCTATACAATTAGGCAAAAATACGAAAAGAACAGTAACGTTTTATGCACTGTTTTTGAATCCCCGTTTGCTACGTTTAGCATCCATGATTTTATGCCCCGTTGGGAAGTCTGGGATGGCAATCGTTCCTACACGCCCCCTGAATTGTGCCGTTATATTGAAGTGCGTTCTGGAGAACCGGAAATTATCGTTCACTACCATCCCAAATCCGGGTATCAACCGGAACTGGCCGATTGTGTGATTATCAATGAAACGACGATTGAATCCCCTCATCAGGATAATCATCTGTTTCTCGTTACCAATATTTCCCCTGTACAAATTATTGGCAAGGAACCCATTCGCTTGAAAGAGGATGCCTTTTTGACCCTATCCTACTATCAGCCGACCCACGACCAGGGGGTGACGGCGATCCAAGAAAAATTGGTGCGTACCAATCATTATTGGCAACGGTGGGTCAAACATTGTTATTTACCGGATGAATATCAAACCCAAATTATTCGTTCTGCCTTAACGCTCAAACAAATGATTTATGAGCCAACCGGGGCAATTATTGCCGCTCCTACCACCAGTTTGCCGGAGATTGTCGGCGGCATTCGCAACTGGGACTATCGCTATTGTTGGATTCGCGATTCGTTTTTTACCGTGAATGCCCTGCTGAAGTTATCCAAATTTGAAGAAACGGAAAATTTCGTTAGGTATTTGTCCAAAATTGTTTTAGCCAATTCCGATTATTTGAAACCCCTTTACACGATTGAAGGTCATGATGTGCCGACCGTCCGACATTTAGATTATTTGGCCGGATTTCAGGGGAGTCGGCCGGTACGCATTGGTAATGATGCCACCCTGCATCACCAAACCGATGTTTATGGTGAGGCTTTACTGAGTATGTACCCGGTGTTTGTGGATGAACGGGTCGTCGGTCAAAACTACGATTTGCTCTGGACTTGTGTGGAGCGATTGGTGACGTTGGCCATTCAAAAATTTCCCGAAAAAGATAACGGCATTTGGGAAATCGGTGACCGTCCGGATCACTATACCTTTTCCAAGCTGATGTGTTGGGTAGCGGTCGATCGGGGCTGTAAGATCGCCTATAAATTGAAACGGCAAACCCTGTACCGCCGCTGGAATCAAAAACGGAAATTGATGCGGGAAATGATCTTGGGTTCCGCTTGGAATGAAGAACGTCAAGCCTTTACCCAAGCCTATGGTAAAAAGGATTTGGATGCGAGTAACTTACTGATGCCGATTCTGGGTATCATTGAACCCAAAGACCCCCGGATGTTGGCGACGATTCAGCGTTCTGAAGAAGAATTACTCATTGACGGCTTGATGTTCCGTTATACGAACCGTGATGAGTTGGGGGTACCGGAGAATGCCTTCACTATTTGTACATTTTGGCTGATTGATGCCCTCACTCTTTCGGGGCAAAAACGCAAAGCGAGAAATTATTTTGAACATTTACTATCCTTTGGCAACCACTTGGGTTTGTTCTCAGAGGATATTAATCAAAAAACCGGTGAATTAACCGGCAATTTTCCCCAAGCCTATACCCACGTTGCTATTATCAATTCGGCCATGTTACTGAGCCAAAACTAAACAACCCAGGAGGTTGATTATGCATGAAAATACTCCATCTATATCCACATCTGTAATCACCTCTGAACAGGCCGGCCGACTCGTCATTGTTTCCAATCGGGAACCCTATACGATTCAAACTCATGGGAATGAAATTCGCATCGAACGGATGCCGGGGGGGTTGGTCTCGGCTCTGGATCCGGTTTTACGCCGAAGGCATGGGCTATGGATTTGTTGGGAAGATGCCTCCAAAAAATCCGTAGAATTAGAGGATGTTGCCAGTGATGAAGATAGTATTGATTGGGATAAAATTCAACTGCCTTATCAGATTCAGCCGGTTCCTCTGACCCAACAGGAAATTAATCACTATTACTACGGTTATGCCAATACCCGTCTCTGGCCTTTATTTCACTATTTTATCTCCCATTGCAATTTCTTTGATGAGCAGGACTGGCCGAGTTATGTGACGGCGAATCAGAAGTTTGCGGATGCCGTGGTTACCCATACAACCTCAGAAGACTGGATATGGATACAGGATTATCACTTGTTACTGGTGCCAGAATTGGTGCGACAACAACGACCCCAGCATAAAATCAGCTTGTTTTTGCATATTCCCTTTCCCGCTTTGGAGGTCTTCAAAATTCTGCCGAAACGGGATGTGATTTTACGGGGAATGCTGGGGAGTGATCTGATCGGATTTCATATTCCTGATTATGGTCATTATTTCCTGGAGGCGGTGGAACGCTTGTTGCCGGATACAGAAGTGCGGATTGACCGACAGAATCAACGCATTGTTTACCAGGGACGGGTCATCCAAGTGGGCGCATTCCCCATCAGTGTTGATGCCCAGAAAATTGCCGCTTTGGTTTCCACGCCAAGATTGCAAAAGCAGGCGAAAAGGCTCCGGGATAACTATCCCTCGAAATATATCGGCGTGAGGGTGGATCGATTGGACTATACTAAGGGGATTTTGGAAAATTTAGAAGCATTAAAATTGTTTTTTCAAAAGTATCCTGAATACATCCAAAAATTTTCTTTTATTCAAATTGCCTGCCCGACGCGCACGGCTGTCCCTGCCTATCAACGGATGCGCGAAGAAGTGGAACAAGCGGTGGGACGAATTAATGGTTTATTCTCCCGGGATAATTGGGTGCCGATCCATTATTTTTATCGGCGCTTTTCCCTCGAAGATGTCCTGACCTACTTGATGATTGCGGATGTGGCGATGATCACGCCGTTGCGGGATGGGATGAATTTAGTGGCGAAGGAGTATTGTGCTGCCAAGGTGGATTTATCAGGGATACTGATGCTGAGTGAATTCACCGGGGCGGCCTACGAATTAAAGGAGGCGTTCATGATCAATCCTTTCTACATTGAAGAGATGGCGGATAGTTTACACCGAGCCTTAAATTTACCCGCAGAAGTGCGCCAACAAAAGATGCAAGCGCTTCGCCGAACGGTATGTAACCATGATATTCACCACTGGGTGCAGTCGTTTGTGGATGCTTTTCAGAATGCCGTTAACCATCGCTGAGTATTGGCATCGGGGCTATCCTTTGGCGTTGATGTTGGATTACGATGGTACACTGACTCCGATTGTTGCCGATCCTACGCAGGCGTTTCTGCCGCCAGCAGGGCTGGAATTGCTCCGTCAAGTCTGCCGTCATCCGCAGATTCATGTGGCCATTGTCAGTGGCCGTTCTTTACCGCAACTCCTGCATTTTTGCCGGGAATTAACCGCCGAGGCTCTGATTTTATGCGGGCTGCACGGCGGGGAAATTTATCAGTTGCCTGAGCATCGTTTTTTACGACAACCGGAACGGGAGCAACTCCTCGGCCAACTCCAGCCCATTCGGGATATGGTTTTGGAGGAATTAAACCGTTGCAATTGGTTCGATGCCGGCGTACGGGTTGAGGATAAAACCTATTCCATTGCCGTCCATTATCGGCATGTTTCCCCAGAGAGCAAACCGCTGGTGATTGAATTATTGCAGGGTCTATTTCGTAACCATAGCGCTCTCTGCGCTCCCTTCAAATTGCAGGCGGGGAAAGAAGTTTTAGAGATTCTGCCCCGTACTTTTGATAAGGGGGATTGTGTGGCGTTTTTATGGGATTTTTGGCAAGTGGTTCAGGGGTGCTACATCGGCGATGATTTGACCGACGAGGCGGCCTTTGCGGTGGTCAATCAGCGGGGGGGGCTGTCCATCGCCGTCGGCAAAACCCCCGGGACAACGGCGGCGCAGGTGATTTGTCCCGAGGTGGCCGATGTCTATCGGGAGTTGGTTGCCCTTGGATCGTAAAACAAATCGGTAAAGTTGCTGAGGTTGTTCCGCGGAGGGGTTAATCTGAGGCCAAAGGGCACGCAGGAGGTGGCAGGGATGGCACAGCAGCAGATTGGCCTGATCGGTCTGGCCGTGATGGGGGAAAATCTGGTTCTCAATCTGGAACGGAACGGTTTTCCGGTGGCTGTGTTTAACCGCACTACGGAGAAAGTGGATGAGTTTATCCAAGGCCGGGCGGCGGGTAAAAACATTGTGGGGACCCATTCGCTGGCCGAGTTGGTGGCGAGTCTGGCGCGTCCCCGCAAGATTTTGATCATGGTGAAAGCGGGGCAACCGGTGCAGGCGGTGATTGACCAGCTCAAACCCCTGCTGGAGCCCGGGGATATTATCATTGACGGCGGTAATTCTTGGTATGAGGATACGGAGGCCCGCACGCAGGAGTTGGAAGCCATGGGGCTGCGTTATGTGGGCATGGGGGTCAGCGGTGGGGAAGAAGGGGCGTTAAATGGCCCGAGTTTGATGCCGGGCGGCACCCGGGCAGCCTATCAGGAGTTAGAACCGCTGCTGACGAAAATTGCCGCTCAGGTGGATGACGGCCCCTGCGTCACCTACATCGGGCCGGGAGGTGCCGGTCATTACGTGAAAATGGTACACAACGGTATTGAATACGGCGATATGCAGTTGATTGCCGAGGCTTACGATTTACTCAAAAGTATCTTGGGGCTATCGGCGGCGGAATTTCATCGAGTCTTTACGGAATGGAATCAAACGGATGAATTAAATTCCTTTTTGATTGAAATTACCAGCCAAATTTTTACTGTGAATGACCCCCTCACCGGCAAACCCCTGGTGGATGTGATCCTGGATAAGGCGGGGCAAAAAGGTACGGGGCGTTGGACGGTTACGAGTGCCTTGGATTTGGGGGTGCCGATCCCGACAATTACGGCGGCGGTGAATGCGCGGGTGATTTCCAGTATGAAAGAGGAGCGGGTGGCGGCTGCCCAACAACTGACCGGACCGAGTCTGACCCAGGTGCCGGATCAACCGGCATTCATTAACAAAGTCCGGGATGCTTTATATTGCTCTAAAATCTGCTCCTATGCCCAGGGGATGGCCTTATTGGCGACCGCATCCCAAGCGTTGAACTACCAGATGAACCTGAGTGAACTGGCGCGGATTTGGAAAGGGGGCTGTATCATTCGGGCGGGCTTTTTGAATAAGATCAAACAGGCCTTTTTGGATGATCCCGGCCTGCCGAATTTGCTCTTGGCTCCCGAATTTAAGCAGAGTATTTTAGACCGCCAAAGCGCCTGGCGGGAGGTGGTGGCAACCGCGGCTTATACGGGGATTGCCGTCCCTGCCTTTAGTGCCTCGTTGGATTATTTCGACAGTTATCGGCGGGCGACGCTGCCCCAAAATCTGACCCAGGCGCAACGGGACTTTTTCGGGGCGCACACCTACGAGCGCATTGACCAACCGGGGAGTTTCCATACGGAATGGGTGCCGATTAGGGAAAAAGAGCGGGTGGCCTAAGGTTGGCATGGGGAGGAACCATGGGTTTTACCCTGGCGGACGCGCGGGCGAAGTTCCAGGAACTCTGGGGCTATCCGGATTTTCGCCCCCCCCAGGGGGAGATTGTCAGTACCCTATTAGAGGGGCGAGATAGCCTCATTGTCCTGCCTACCGGGTTTGGCAAGTCGATTTGTTTTCAGCTCCCCGCTTTGATGCAAGAGGGGGTGAGTTTGGTGATCAGCCCCTTGATTGCCTTGATGGAAGACCAAGTGCAGGCGCTGGAGGAAAAAAAACTGCCGGCGGCCACCCTGCACAGCCAACAGTCCCCCTTTGAACGCAGACGCACCCTCCAACGTCTGCAAAGGAATGAATTACGCCTGTTGTATCTGGCTCCCGAAACCCTCCTCAGTCCGCCGGTGTGGGAAGTCCTGACCCGCCCGGAGGTGGTGATTCGGGGCATGATTTTAGATGAAGCCCATTGTCTGGTGCAGTGGGGAGATAGTTTTCGTCCCGCCTATGAGCGGTTGGGCGCGGTGCGGGGTGCCTTACAAAAACAGAAACCGGCGGGGACACGCATTCCCATCGCCGCCTTTACCGCCACCGCCGATCCCCTGGTGCAGGAAACCATTAAACGGGTCCTCCGCCTGGAGCAGCCGGAGGTGGTACGCCGTAGCCCCTATCGCAAAAACATCAACATTAGTGTCCGTACTGTATTAACACCGTACCAACGTCAGCAGCAGGTCTATTACACGATCAAAGCCCATGAGGGGGAAGCGGGTTTGGTCTATGTGGCAACGCGCCGGGATACGGAAACCTGGGCAGCCTGGCTGCAAAAAAAAGGCATCCCCACCCAGGCGTACCATGCGGGGTTGTCGGCACCGCAGCGGCGGGAATTGGAGCAACTGTGGCTGACGGGGGGCGTCCCTTTTTTGGTGTCCACCAGTGCGCTGGGGATGGGGGTGAACAAACCGGATATTCGCTGGGTGATTCATGTGCAACCGCCGTTTAACCCTTTGGACTACATTCAGGGCATTGGCCGGGGCGGGCGGGACGGGGGACCGGCGGAAGCCATTACCTTTACCAGCCAGCCGACGGGGTGGTGGGGGCAATGGCCGGTCGGGTGGCTCTTTAACTGGTTGAATCCCACGGAAATGAAATCCCAACGGCATTACCTCGACCAGTTACAAAAGCAATACCACCAAGCCCAAAAAGCCGCCCAGACCTTGCCGGCCAAGGGAACTCTGGCGCAACTCCAAGACAACCCGCAGGCGGCGGCGGCCTTGGCACTGCTGCATCGGGTGGGTGCCTTACACTGGGATGACCCCTACACCTATATCATTCTCAAAGAGCACCTGGCGCGAATCAACGTCCAACCCAGCGATATGGGCTTGAAGGCCATCAATGCCTACCTGAGAAGCGATCAATGCCGCTGGTTATTCCTGGTGCAAGCCCTGGGGTTACAACAGGAGGGCGACCCTCTGCCTTGTGGTCACTGCGATAACTGTTGGCGGGCGGGGCGGGGCAAGCGGGCGTAATCCCTTTGGCATCGTCAGAACATCATCAGAATAATTGGTGTACCGACCCAGCCAAAAGGGTCGCCGGGGCGCAGCTCCCGCTGTGGTTCTCCCAAATTTTTGTTCTCAAATCCGATCCGATTGCTGTAGCAAACTCTGCGGGTAGAAGTTAGGCTCGGTTTGCCCTCACCCCCGCCCCTTTCCCAGAACGGGAGAGGGGAGTCAAACCCCAAACGAGGCGGTGCCCTGTGACCCCCATTTGGCATTCTGAATACTATCCCGGTCGAATTTTACACAGCGGAGCGCAGCCCCCGTCTTTGCTTCTCCAAAATCTTTGTTCGCCAATCAGGTCACATGGCTATAGGTTCTTTTTATCTCATTGCCGAGTTTCATACCCCTCAACCGATTCATTCAGCAACATTGCCTCATATTCCTTTCGGCGCAAAACGGTATCATACAGACCGATGTCTTCCCCCTCATGCCGGTTGATACCTATGTAAACTAAGCTGGGATCCTCGTAGCGCTTAAACTTGTACACCGCGTCGTTCATCAAGGCACTATTGAAGACCCCTAGGCTGACGAGTAGCTCAAAATCTTGCTTGGTGATGCCGGTTACACGCTTGAACAACTCTGGTTCCAATTGGGTAATGACATCACGTAGCGTGCGCTCGCGGTAGTCGGTGAGATACAGGAAGATGGGAATGCGCGTGGCAAACTTGATGAGTTTCTCTTGGATTTCCTTGCGCTTGCACTTGAATTCTTTCTCTTCTTCGGAGAGTTGCCGTTTCTCCTCGCGGGAAAGTTCGCGTTCGTTGGCTTCGCGCTTGGCCTTTTTGACCGCTTCCGACTTGTTGATGATGGTTTCGATGTCCTGATTCAAATTGCGGAAACCCTCGATGCTCATCAGAGCCTGCATGGCTTGGGGATTGCTCATGAGCCGCCGCAGGGTGTCGTTATCCACGTTGACGAGCAGGGCGCTCTCCCAGCGCCGCGCCAAAAGCGTGGCCGTGGTGCCGCTCATCGCCATCTCTAGCACGCCAGCGGCATCAATCTGGCGCATCGAACTGCCGTCATAGGCCAGCACCGGCAGGAAACGGATGAATTCTTCCACCTTCTTCTCCGGGTCGTCTTCGCCCACGTTTAGGCGGGTGCTGTAATCGGCAATCTGGCGCAGGGCGCGATCGGGGGCGAAGTCGAAGACGTAGCACTCCGGCTTGAGGATCAGTTCCTCGTTCGGCGAAAGACCATCGGGGTTTCTGAGTGTCCAAGGGCTTTGGACGCGGAAAGCAGCCTGAAAATAGGTTTCGGGGCTGGAGGAGTTGCGCAGCATGAAAATCCCCGTCCAGGGGCGAACGGTAACGCCGGTGGTGAGTTTGCCGCAGGTGAGGGTGATGGTCTTCGTCTCCAGTGGGTTGCCCATCGCCTCCAGCACGGGCGGCAGCGCTTTGGGGCCGATGCCCGCCGCTGCGCCGGCGGCGACAATCACCGTGTAGTCGTGATAGAACTTGTTCTGCCGCTGCGCCAGCAGGTTGCGCATGGCGTAGCAGGCGGCGACGCTGGGCAAGAACCACAGCGTATGAGTCAGTGCTGAGAGTAAGCGCACGTCCGAAAACGGCAAGGGCGGACGGCGGTCGCGCCCCAACTTTAGCTCGTCAATGCTGGCCGGAAGATGTGCGCCGCGGATCAAATCCAACCACTTTTGCACCTCAGCCTCGTACTTGAAACGCGCATGTTCGCCGACGCCTTCAGCGGAGAAGAACACATTGAGGTCGAACTCGTTAAACTCGCCCTGCAGGGCCACCTGCCGAATGTCCTCCGGCAACTGGTAAGTCATTAACACCATGCGCGGCAGGGCAGCGTAGGGGTTGGGACCTTGCGTCTCGTCCAAGGCTTCTTTGGCGCGCTGCTCGTCGGAGTAGGTCCAGTTGTAGATCTGCTCCTCGATGAATTCGCCGGTGGCGATAGCGCGGAAGGGCGTGCCGGAGAGGTATAGGTAGTGATCCGACGTGATGGGCAGAATGTCTTCGTCGAAGTAGTCCAGGGCTTCGCCCTCGGCGGCCTGGCGCTCGCGCTCGTCCTCGGCCTCGAACAGGTCTTTGGCCTTCTCGCGCCAGGCGCCGTAGTGGTATTCGTCGAAGATGACACAATCCCAGTGCGTGGCATGTACCCATTCGTTTTTGGTCTTGATGCCATTGGTGCTGGGATTGCGGCCCAGGTAATCTTGAAACGAGCCGAAGCAGACGACGGGCTTGCTTTTGTCTGCCGTCTCCCAGGTGATGGGGCC
>CALHCP010000041.1 GCA_937936705.1 uncultured cyanobacterium
TTGTCCACTGGTTGTCAGTACCGGTCAAGGCGATTTGGGGGCGGTAGGGGTAGGTTTGGATGACCAAGGGCGGCTGCTCATTCAGGGTCGTGAGGGGGCAATCACGGCTCTGGCTGCCGGTCGGGTACTGGTTTGGGAACATTCAGGATTCCGCCGGGATTAACCAAAGCACGATTTGACCAGGCGCGCGGCAAGCCCCGCCGTACCGCTTCGCACCAAGCAAGCTAGTAGGGCGGGGAAGGATAGCGGGGACGGCGCAGCCATCCTATAGTGAATGAATTGGTCGCCGATCCCCAAGGCGACCTACGGCAGGACAGGTCGGCAGTAACGCCTGTAGAGAGCCGAGCAGCGGTTGCGCCCTCGGCTTAGGAACCCGCTGTTTGCTTCAGCAGGATGGAATCCCTAGGGACTTAGGAGCGACAACACACCCCACTTGAGCGCAGTAGGAATCTCCGGCCTCCAGGCCGGGGAGGATGTCAAACTGATTTAACCAATCATGAGGGGGAGGAGTATCCATAATTTTTTGAAATTTTGTGAGGTATTTGACCATAGGTTCACACCAAACCCAACACCTGCGCTAAGAGGGCTTGCTGGGCATGGAGCCGATTCTCCGCCTGATCCCACACCCGCGACTGACTGCCCTCTAGGACGGCTTCGGTAATTTCTTCCCCCCGATGCGCCGGCAAACAGTGTAATACAATCGCTTGAGGGTCGGCTTTTTGGAGTAATTGCTCGTTGACCTGATAGGGCTGAAAGCGGGGGATGCGTTCTTGATTTTCTGCTTCCTGACCCATACTCGCCCAGACATCGGTATAGACCACTTGAGCATTTTGTACCGCTACTTCCGGGTCATGGGTGTGCCGGATGGTGGTCGTATTTCCGGCTAAGGTCTGCGCCTGCTGCAAAATCTGCGGGTCGGGGGGATGTTGGGGGGGGGTGGCCACCGTCAAGGCCATGCCCACCAAAGCACAGCCCAAGAGCAGGGAATGGCTGACATTGTTGCCATCGCCTAGGTAGGCCATTTTCACGCCCGCCAAATCCCCAAAACATTCCTGTACGGTCAGCAAATCCGCCAACACCTGGCAGGGGTGTTCCTGATCTGTCAGGGCATTGATGACCGGCATCTCCGCCCATGCCGCAAAGGTGGCGACATCCGCCTGGGCAAAAGTCCGTATCGCCAGCACGTCCAGATAGCGATCCAACACCCGTGCCGTGTCTGCCAGGGGTTCGCCCCGCCCCATCTGAATCACGCCGGGGTTGAGGTCGAGCACCTGTCCCCCCAAGCGCATCATGGCGACGGAAAAACTGACCCGGGTGCGGGTAGAGGCTTTGGTAAACAGTAGCCCTAATACCCGCCCCTGGGCGGTGGGAGTGGTATGCCCCCTTTTGTACTGGCGCGCCAAGTCCAAAAGAGCATAAATTTCGGCGGCGGCAAAATCCGCCATACTGAGAATGTCCCGACCCGCCAGACTATTCATCGCCTCATCGCCCCTGCACCAGCACCAGTTCTGTGGCCGGACTGGCCTCATTGCCGAAGCGACCCACCGCCCGTACCCGATATTCTGCCCCCACCGGCAACGCCCCCCGATAAGGCACAGGGACTTCAAACCGACCATTGGCATCCGCCACCACATCTTGATTCACCAGGGTTTGCGGAGCTACCGTGATCACTCCCCCCAACACCGGCAACTGCGAAGTGACACGAATTTGCACCACCGCCCGGGGACGGGTTTGCCCCACCAGGGTAAAGCCCCGGGTGCGAATGGTTTCCCCGTTCTGATGGCTGGTAAATTGGGGCTGTAGCGGCACCGCCGATGGATTGGTCGGATTCGTGGGATTGGGGGTCGGGTTGGTGCCCACCGGCGGCACCGGCGTACTGGTCACCGTACTGACAAATTCCACCGGTTGGGTCGCCGCTCCGTACACCACCTGGTCACTCCGCTGCAGACGACCCACAACTGCCCCATCGCGAAATATATCCCCCGAACGTACCGTCAAGGTGGCCACATAAACTCCAGGCGAAACTTCCTGGGTGTTCAGGGCTTCCGGTGCCCGCCCTTCCCGCACCAGCCAAATCGTGGCCTGAGAACGGGGTGTGCCGTTGATCGTCGCCAGAAAGGTACTGCCCGGCCCTAGGGGTTGGCTGTCCGCATTGTGGGTGATGCTGTTAATTTTCACCTGCGCCTGGGGTGGTTGTACCCGGAATGACCATTGCACCGTGCGCGGCACTCCCCCCGCTCCAGTGTAGGTCACCCGTACCGTATTGCGTCCGGTGGGCAGGGGGCTGGTGGGTCGGTAGCTGAAAAACGTCCGGGTAATCGTACTTTGGCTGGTCACATCCCGGTCATTGACGATAATCCGCACCGAATTGGGATTGACCTGCCCCTCGGTAAATACCCCAGAAATCGAAGTATCCGGCGGCACTTGCCGACTGTCCGGTTCTGGGTTAGGGTCGGCCACCTGTTGGGCGACGGCAACCGGCAGAGGCAGCCCCGGCAGACCGATGCCCCCCAACCCCAACAAACCCAACCCGAAAACGCCGCCGATAATGATTCGCTGCACTCGTTTTGCCCTGTCCATAAAAACTCCTGTGGCAAAATTTTAGTCCATATCTCTCGATGTTAGGCTTCAAATTTAAGTTCCACCCCTGCAATCGGCACCGTTGGGTAGAAGTCATTTCCAGATTCGGTCAATACACCAAACAATAGTAGCGACGAGACAAAAAGCCCGGTAGATATGGCGATGACGGTCATCGCGCCCCAGCAAACCACGGCAATGGTTCATCCAGCCCAAACAGCACTCGACTTTCCATCGGTGGCGGTAGCCAACTCCCGCTCGCCGTTCGCAGTGATACCCCGCCGCCGCAACCTGCGGCGAAAGTCTGCCCTGTCATAGGCTGTGTCCGCTACCCACTCTTGGGGGCGCCGCTAGTGAGCATTTAGGGCACCTCTATTGATTAGAACCAGGAGAAACTTATCTCGCCGGCATACCCAGTTGATGGAGAACCCAAGTCGGGGGCTGCGCCCCTGCGACCGCTGTTTCGTAATTGATAGAGGTTCCCTTTATTTCTTCTTATTCTCTTCTTATTCTTCTTATTCTTCTTAGGAATCACTAGAAATCAGTGGTTTGCTCTCCGCCCATTGCCCATCGGTTAAATCATGTCTGCTTATATCAAAATCCTAATTGAATTTGGAACAGTGGTTCCAGAGGTGCAGCCCCCGAATTTGATTTTTCAGAATCTTAGTTCTCCAATCCGGTCACATTGCTATAAAATTAAAAACGATCATCAATTCTTTTGGAAAAGGCTTCTTCTCGGTTTGCGCCGGGCTTAGCCTAGTAGGTGTGAATGTCGTTTCCCGATCAAGTGGGTATTTCCCAAAGCAGGCATTAATGTCCCGGATTGTCATGGTTTCCCCCTGTGGTACCAGTATCCTGACCAATCAGGCAGATGAGCAGATTAAACCGGTATTAACTGCAACGGCGGATGCCCGGGAAAAAGATTTAAGTCCAGAGCAAAAAATAAACCTGGAAATATACATCAAGAAACGCCGGCAAGCAATCCTCTCAGCGGATGTCAGTGCCGTGAGCAAGTGGAGTGCAGAATTGAATGGCATTTTAAGTTATTACGGCGGGCAGATTCCCCCCAAAGCCGACATTCATATTCTCTTAGCCACGGCTACCTATCAGGGGCAACAAACCACACAGTTAATCGCATCTTGGTTACAACAACAGGGTTGTCAGGTACAAATAGCCGAGGTGTCTCCCGATCTGAATGTCCGCAGTGCGGATGAATTTCGTTTAGCCATGGCCGAGTTGGTCGAATGGGCAGAACGAACCTTACCCGGTTACCGGGAAAGTCAGTATCAAATTGTGTTTAATCTCACGGGTGGCTTCAAAAGTGTGAATGGTTTTTTACAAACAATCGGTATGTTTTATGCGGATGAATGCGTGTATATCTTTCAAAACTCCAGCGAACTCATTCAGATTCCCCGCCTACCCATTAAACTGGATGTAGAAGGAATGATCGGGGCAAATTTGCTCACCTTTCGGCGCTTAGACCAACAGCAAGACCTGTCCACGGCTGAATGTGCTAAGCTGCCGGAAACCTTACTTTTTATCAGCGATGGCAAAGCGAGACTGTCGGAGTGGGGGCAATTAGTTTGGCAGCGCTGTAAACAGCAGTATTATTCCCAGCAATTACTGGAGCCTTTAAGTCCTAAAATTCGCTACTCAGACGCCTTTCGCAAAACCGTTGCAGCTTTACCGCCGCAGCGCAAAGAGATCATCAATAAACAGCTGGATCAACTGAGTCGTTGTTTGGACAGTCAGCAAACCTACAATCCCAAATCTCTGGATTTCAAAGCCCTCAAGGGAAATCCCTATCCTTCAACCCATCAATGTGATGCCTGGAGTGATTTAGACGCTCAACGCCTTTTCGGTCATTTTGAGGGTGATACATTCGTGATCGATCAACTGGGTCAGGGGTTACATTGAGGCAATTGCTCATGGCATGCAATCTGCCTTTGACGGTTGAGGTATTGCACCGGTTATCCGGGCATCGGTTAGCGGAGCGATTGGGTTTTGCCGTGCGGTTTTGGGTGCTGATCAATAAAGGGCACCTCTATCTATGGCAACCGGCAGAAGATGATCTTGCTAGAATACCGAATGGATCGAGAATCAAAGTCGGAAGCTGCGGCTCGGCGACTGCTATTCTAAATTCAATTAAATTCAATTAGGATTTCAATTAGGATTGCTATGGAACAAAGAGAAGGGTTACGGATGCCAAACTTCAATCCGGTTGCGATCTGGAGATATTGGCCATTGCTTAGCCCAATGACCAATTATTCTCAATTCCGAGAGGTATGCCGATGAGTCTGCTGATTACCACCGTGGGTACCAATCTATACCAAGAAACGACTTATTGTTTTTCTGAAGAGTTGAGATACACGACCTGCTATGTGGCTGAAGCGGTTACGCAGCTGAAACCGGTTGATCAAGTTATTTTTCTGTTAACCCCCAAAGCGCGGGCAGCGCACTGGGCAAAGCTGCAAAGCTGTTTCAGCGCCATCGAAAAGCCGGTTGAGATCGCCGCTTGCGATATTCCCGAAGGTCAAATGGAAGCGGAAATCTGGCAAATTTTTGATGTTTTGGTGGATGCCGTTCCGGCTGATGCTCAGGTGATTTTTGATATTACCCATGCCTTCCGTTCGATACCGATATTGGTTTTGTTGGGAGCGGCGTTTTTACGCATTGCCAAAAATGTTCAAATCCAGGGATTGTATTACGGTTTGTATGTCTCCGGTCAGACCGAGACACCGATTATTGATCTGACCCCTGCCCTCAGCCTATTAGACTGGCTGACGGCTACGGATCAATTTATTGCGACCGGTTCGGCGGTTCGGTTAGGAGCGCTATTACAGACGGTTCATCAGGATTTTTACCGCCTGCGCAAGCCGGGTAAAGATGAGCCGAAGCCGCTTTTATTACAAAAATTTGGTTCGGCGATTCAGGATGTTTCCCGTTCAATTGAATTGATCCGCCCGATTAGTCTGATCGAGCGGGATTTATCTAAGCTAATCCGGCAATCAACGACGGCGTTAGCACAAGAAGTCGGTAGCTTTGCCAAGCCGTTTGGTTTGCTGTTAGAGCAGGTACAACAAAGTTATACCTCCCTGGCTCTATCGAGCGAAAA
>CALHCP010000042.1 GCA_937936705.1 uncultured cyanobacterium
GGGAACGACTTTCGGGGAGAGCAGTCGTCATCGTCCTTAATCCTTCAAAGTAATGGTGTACTTGTCACTCAAAGTATCAGCTACTTTGGCAATCCGCTCGCGCACCACCTTCGGTAGTGGAATATAACCCAGCTCCGGCGCCGTTTTCTGTCCCTCATTCAAACCGTACTCGACCCATACCTCCAACCCCACCGCCTTGTTGGCATCCGGCTGCTTTTGGTAATGCAATTGCCAGGTGAAGGTGACAATCGGGTAAGACTCTTTCCCCTCCGGATCGAGAATGAACGCCCGCAAGTTTTCCGGCAGCTCTACCGCCGCCAGAGTCGCCGACCCCGACTCCGGTGTGGGAAGCACATACTCCCCGGCCTTATTTTCCAAAGCGGCAACGGTCAACTTATTAGTTGCGGCAAAGCCGTATTCCACATAGCCTACCGCTCCCGGGGTCTGCTGAATCTGAGCCGTCACCCCCTCATTCCCGCGGGCACCCACAAAATTACCGGTTTTCGGCCACTGGACGGTCGTCCCCTCGCCAATATCTTTTTTCCACTGGGGACTAATGGCACTCAGGTGCTTCGTGAACACCCCGGTGGTGCCGCTCCCATCCGAGCGGTGTACTACCGTAATCGGTTGATCCGGCAACGTCACCCCCGGATTCAAAGCCACAATTTTCGGGTCATTCCACCGCCGGATTTGGCCGCTGAAGATACCCACATACACATCCCGACTGAGCTTCAAGCCGTTTTGTACCCCCGGCAGATTGTAGGCCACCACGATACTCCCCGCCGTCATGGGCAGCAGCAAAACCCCCCGTTCCACCTTGGCGATATCTTCATCCTTGAGGGCCACATCACTGGCAGCAAAATCCACATTCCCTTGGATAAAATTCTCGATCCCGGCACCACTCCCCTGGGACTGATAATCCACGCGGATATTCGGATGGATTTGGTTCAACGCCACCGCCCAATTTTGATACAACGGTGCTGGGAAAGTTGCCCCCAGGCCGGTTAAACTCACTTCGCCACTGATGGGCAAACTCGATTCCGTTCCCGAAGGTTGACAGGCTGCCGTCAAGCCGACAACGAGAGAAAATATGGTTAAAAAGCTCAGCAACCGCCGTGGCAAACCCAACCATTTCCGCATAACCCACTCCTCAAATAGGATCTCGCAAAACAGGTAGCCAGCAACTTCCAATGAGTAAAAGCAAAGGGAATTCCTTTACCTGTCTCAGAAGGTAAAGTCACCTTCGCTTGATAACTTAGCATAGAAAAAAAACGTCTAGGTAAAGAAAAGATTATCTGTAGTTAGGAAGTCAGTACAAGAGCTTTTGATTGTAATGAGGAGAAACCGTCGCCGGGGCGTAGCCCCCGCCTTGGATTCTCTATAACCCGGCAGGCCAGCGAGATGATTTTAGGTTGCAATAAGACAAGCGAGATGATTTTGGGTTGCAATAAGACAAGCAAGCAAGCAAGCAAGCAAGCAAGTAGAGGTGCCCTGATGTTATTGGCTACCTAACCGGGTGGTTGGGTCAACCGCCGTGTAAGCGATCACCTGTTTTTTAATAAAGTTCACCATATTGATAAACCCATTATTGCGAGAGGGGGTCAAACTCACGTCCAACCCTGTGAGTTTAATAAAATCTGGTGATACGGCCAAAATGTCCCCCGGCGGCAAGCCCCCCAACCCCAACACCAGAATGGCCAATAAACCCTTGACCAACTGGGAATCCGCATCCCCCTCGATCTGCACATGGCCTTGCTCATCCAAGTGAGTAACCACCCAGACTTGGGAGGTACAGCCTCTCACCTGATTGGCCGGAATCTTATACTCGGCCGGCAAGGGAGGCAGTTTCTGGGCATAACGAATCAGCAATTCATACTTAACTTTGGCAGCATGGGCCCGTTGCAGGCGTTCTACAATCGCCAACAAAGGCGCCGGTAAATGGGCGGTTGATTCGGTCATGCTACCCAGGAGCAAAATTCTTAATCTCTATTGTACTCAGGGTTTTCGATGATGCCAGGAAAACCGCTGATAGCCGATGATTAGAGGGCACCTCTATTGATGGGAGCCAAGGGGAAATCCTCTGGCCAGAACGCCCCAATTACGGAGAACCCAAGGCGGGGGCTGCACCCCGGCGATTGCCATTCCCAACCCATGTAGGAAGGCTATATCGCCATATCATGGAAACACCCGCATTCGGTGCTTAGCCATAGACTGCCGGTGCTGATTTGATGATTGACCGGGAGGTTGGTACAGATACTCTACATCCGCAAATTCGGTCGAGAGCTTCCTAATCTCAGGCTGTAATTTTCAAATGCTTCTGAGGATATGTTAAACTGACTGGGATGCCGCCCATTCAGGCAGCTCAGTTACCAGGATTTTGCTCGACTTATGCCGCCAATACTCCAACGGATTCCCCTGGGGGGGGTAGGTCTGGTTATCGGTTCCGTCTTGACCTTAGTAGGATTGGGGGCTTATTTTGCCGATATGCCAACGCTGAATCTGGCCGGTTTTTTTTACGGGATTCCTCTGCTCCTGGGGGGATTGGCTCTAAAAGCGGCGGAATTGCCCCCGGTGCCCTGGCGCAAACCCACTCCCCCCGATGTGCTGGCGCAGCGCAGCCAAGCCACTCCCATACAAAATCAAATTCGTCAGGATGTCACTCGTTATCGGTATGGGGAAAAAGTGCATTTAGCCAGTGCCTTAGAACGCTTAAAGCTGGGAGAAACCGACGAAGAATGGCCGGTTTTGGTGGGTATCCACGAGGAGGTGCGAGATGGCCATTACACCCTAGTTTTGACATTCGACTCCCCGAATGTGCCTCTGACAACTTGGCAGGAAAGATCGGCCAAATTGACCAGTTTTTTCGGGCCAGAAATTCAAATTGCGCTTCACCAAACCCAGGATGAAATCGTGGAATTAGCCTTGATCAGTACCCGTGCGGTCTAGTATCTGGAAAGGATGCAGCCATCGGATTTGAATTGAGAGTATATAGCGATATGACTTGATTTATGAACCGATGTGCTGGAGAACCAAGCCGGGGGCTGCGCCCCTGCGACCGCCCTTCACCATTCAATTACGATTGTTACAGTAGCCCTCATCGCTGCTTTGCTAAGATTTGAATCCATCAATCCGGTTCCCTGGCTATATCGTTGCCAATAGTGATGTCATCCCCTACAAGCAGGGCAAACTTTACCATAAACTGATAGTGTTTCTGACTGGTTGCCATGACCGATACCACCTTGGCCGGCCGTTATCACATCCTTAAACCCCTGGGCAGTGGCGGGTTTGGGCATACCTTTTTGGCTGAGGATTTGTTTCTGCCCGGTCGTCCCCGCTGTGTGGTGAAGCAACTCCAGCCCCAGTCCACTAATTCCCAGGTGATGGAAGTTGCCCGCCGGTTATTCAATCGGGAAGCCGAAGTGTTGTATCAATTGGGTTCAACCGTCAGCCGCATTCCCCATCTGCTCGCCCACTTTGAGCAGGACAAGGATTTTTACCTGGTACAGGAATTTGTCGAGGGGCACGACCTTAGCCACGAACTGCTCCCCGGGAAAAAATACCCCGAAGTTTGGGTGCAACAACTCCTGCTGGATGTTTTGGAAGTTTTAAGCCAGGTGCATCAGCGCCATATTGTCCACCGGGATATTAAACCGGCTAATTTGATGCGCCGCCAGTCCGATGGGCGCATTGTCCTGATTGATTTCGGTGCGGTGAAGGAGGTGGGGTCTCTGATTGCCGATAACAAAGGGGAAACCGCCATCGGCACCCAAATCGGCACCCGCGGCTATATGCCCATTGAACAATTCCGGGGACAACCCCGCCTGAGTAGCGATGTCTATGCCGTGGGGGTGGTGGCGATTCAAGCTCTGACCGGTTTGCCCCCCAGCCAGATGGAGGACTACGATACGGGCGAATTGCACTGGCAGCGTCATGCCCAAGTCAGCCCGGGGTTCCAAGCCGTGCTGGAAAAAATGGTTCACCCGGATTGGCGGCAACGCTATCCCAGCGCCGTGGAAGCCCTGCAAGCCGTACAAGAATTGACTACCGCCGCCGGTGCGGCCGCCACCCAACCGATGACCCCGCCGCCCCCCACTCCGGTTGCCCCAACGGTGGCCATGACCCAGTCGCCCAGCCAGCCGGTGCGGGTTCCCGCCGCCGCCCCCCATTCCCAGAAGCGGGGATTGCCCTTAATTGTTTGGTTATTCGGTGGTATGGGCTTTGTGGGCTTGGCCTTTCTCGGTTTAATTTTCGTGGTTGCCCTCACCGATGAAACCTTACTCACCGACACCGAAACCACCCCGGCGCCGACCGACCGGCAAAATACCCAACCGCCGGTGAGTCCCAACCCCAGCTCGGGGGATTTATTCGGTGCCATTGCCTACAACACCACGAATGGTTCCTACGGGTACGGGTTTAATTTCCCCGACCGCGCCTCTGCCGAAGCCCGTGCCATCCAGGAATGCGAACAGGTCTCCCAGGGCGAATGTAAAGTTTTGGTCTGGTTTCAAAACGCCTGTGGCGCCCTCGCCCGCGATCAGCACAACAATGCCGGTAGCGGTTGGGGAGAGACAAAAGAAATCGCCCAGAAAGAGGCCATCGCTTCCTGTCGGAGTATTGGGGGTACCGATTGCACTGTGGTGGAAACCGTCTGCACCCAGTAACCTCCTATGTGTATGATTGATGACGCACCCTGCGAGAGAGAACCATGCGCATTTTGTTTGTGGCTGCGGAAGCTCATCCCATCGCGAAAGTCGGTGGTATGGCCGATGTGGTAGGGGTTTTACCTAAAGTTCTGAAAAAGCTAGGCCATGATGTACGGGTGTTTTTGCCCTACTACGGTTTTTTGCCCGATAAGCTCGATATCCCCAGCACCCCCATCTGGCAGGGGTTCGCCATGTTTCAGTACTTTCAGGTCTATGAAACCCGCCTGCCGAATAGCGATGTGCCGTTGTACCTGTTCGGCCATCCCGCCTTTATGCCCAAGCGCATCTACTACGGCGAAGACGAAGACTGGCGGTTTACCCTGTTTGCCAACGGGGCGGCAGAATTCGCCTGGAACTATTGGAAGCCGGAAATTATTCACTGTCACGACTGGCACACGGGCATGATTCCGGTGTGGATGCACCAATCCCCGGATATTACCACCGTCTTTACCATTCACAATTTGGCCTACCAAGGCCCTTGGCGGTGGAAATTGGAACGGATGACCTGGTGCCCCTGGTACATGCAGGGACATAATGTCATGGCAGCGGCGGTTCAGTATGCCGACCGGGTCAATACGGTTTCCCCCAATTATGCCCGCCAGATCCGTTTACCGGAATATGGCGAACAATTGGACGGTTTGCTGCGGTTTTTGGGGGATAAGGTCACGGGTATTTTGAATGGCATTGACCCGGAGATTTTCAACCCGGAAACCGACCCGCATATTCCCGAAAATTATAATGCCGAAACCCTGGATAAACGAGTGGCCAATAAGCTGGCCTTGCAGGAAGAAGTGGGCTTGGAGATCGATAGAAATAAATTTCTCGTGGGCATGGTGACCCGCTTGGTCGAACAAAAAGGGCTGGATTTGCTTTTGCAAGTGTTAGACCGCTTTCTCGCCTACACCGACACCCAGTTTGTGATCATGGGGACGGGGGAACGCCATTATGAAACCCAGTTGTGGCAGGTGGCTTCCCGCTATCCGGGGCGGGTGTCGGCGCAGATTTTATTCAATGACCCCCTCGCCCGCCGCTTGTATGCCGGCAGTGATGCCTTTATCATGCCCTCCCGGTTTGAACCCTGTGGGATCAGCCAGATGATCGCCCTGCGTTACGGTTCGGTACCGATTGTGCGGCGCACCGGCGGGTTGGTGGATACGGTGTTTCACCACGACCCGATTAACGGCACGGGCAACGGTTATTGTTTTGACCGCTATGAGCCGCTCGATTTTTACACCTGCATGGTGCGGGCGTGGGAAGGGTACCATTACCGGCGGGAATGGCGAGCCCTGCAACAACGGGGGATGGCGGCGCGTTACACCTGGGAGGAATCGGCGCGGGCATATCATGCCCTTTACAATTCCATTTACGGTCTGCCCCCGACCCACGGTCTGCCGGAAACCACCGTAGCGGCAGAAGCAGCGAAAGAACCGGCAGTCCTGTCCTGAGATTGCGGTTCCCGTTCCCCTTGCGAACGCTGCAAGAAACCCTAGCCGAAACGCGATAGCCCTGTGGGTGGCAGTTTTGCCCTCACCCAGAACGGGAAAGGGGAGGCAAAACCCCGCCGGGGCGCTGCCCTGCGACCCCATAGACATTGCTACGGCTATACAAAACCAAGGAGCCGGGATTACCTCCTGGCTCCTCGATGGCTGGAATTGCCTGAGTTGAAGCCGGCAGAAAATGAACTGGCCGGCCTACCGAGTTGATGGCGAACCAGGGCCGGGGGCTGCGCCCTGGCGACCGCTTGCCCCTAATGATTCCTCATTAAACCTCATTCAATTAGCAGTCGTAGAGGTTCCCAGGAGTTAATTAGTTAAATAAATTGCCGCCAATCCCTTCCAAAACGGGCAGGAAAAACAGCAATACCCCGGCGAAGATTACCCCACCGGCACCGCCGATCAAAAAGCTGCCGGTAAAGCTACTCCAGCCTTCGGCGGTCTGCAACTGATCCGTATTGCCCGCAGTGGGTTTATCGAAGGAAACACTGCCGTACAGGGACAAACACACCGTCAAAATCAACACCAACCCCAAAGCGGCCAACACTCCGGCGGCCAGGGCGTACTCGGAATCCCGCAGGGGACCCAATTTGTAAAACGGCCCCAACAGCAGATAACCATGCGCCATCCCCACTTCCAAACCCCGGCGGGAGGGTTCCAAGCCCGGACGGTAGGCCGGTAAATTATTCACCAACGCCATGCCCAACCCCGCACTCACCGGGGTTTCCAAATGACCGAGCTGCCCATCCCCCTTCCAGGGGCGCACAAAATCTTCACTCATGAACCTGACCTCCTAAAACACGGTGACCCAACAACCCTAAAACGGCAGAGCTAAAGCATCGGGGTAAAAGCGATTCACCTCGATCAAGATGCCCGCAATGATGAACATCCACACGGCCAACAGGACCGGCGCCGTGGAAAGATACTTCAACAAATCCTGCATGGTTCTCACTCCTATCGGGGGGACACAGAAATTTCACTGTCTTTGGCGGTCAACTGCCCACTGGTCAACTCACGAAAGGCCAACAGCGGCCAGCTAAAACCGGACAGCATAAATTGCAACGCCAACGGCACATCAATAATAATTTCTTTTTCCGTGGGTTCTTTTTCCGTCCGCACGGCAATCAGGTAGGCCCGCCCCACCCAACCGATCCAACCGGCAATATACAGGAACAATAACCCCGGCAGGGTAAATTCAGCCGCATGAGACCAGCGGCCATCCGCAATCAAATGGGGCAACCCATCCTCCCCACACAACAACCCCTGAGACGCATAGCGGTCAAAGCGCGCCTGGGTTTGGGCAATCCGCCGTTCCACCGCCGCCGCCTGGGGACTCCCCGCCGCATACAAGGACAACCGCGCCTC
Source organism: uncultured cyanobacterium (assembly GCA_937936705.1). Classification (GTDB taxonomy): domain Bacteria; phylum Cyanobacteriota; class Cyanobacteriia; order Gloeomargaritales; family Gloeomargaritaceae; genus Gloeomargarita. The sequence continues at coordinate 7,562 of CALHCP010000042.1, forward strand.
CTGGGCTGTTACTTCACTGTTCAACCGTTGTTGAAACGCCGCCGACTCCCGACAGGGGGTCAAGCCCGCCACGTCCGCCTGAGCCGCCGGTGTCCACATCCACCACAGCACCAGCGCCAAGACTAAAGCCAGGACTTTTGCCATATCCATTTCCTCTCATCACGGATAAAATGTCCAAAGGGTGGGAGCATCTGCATCCCCCACATCAGGCATCACTATATCGTGACCCGGGCGCCCTCCCCGCTCCGTCGCAATGTTCTGTAAAGTTGTAACAATATGTAACTTTTTATGAGGCAGTTCCAGTGGTGGCGTCTGTGGGTAGTGGGGAGTCTGGCCGTTTTACTGGCGGGGGGATGTCAACTGAGGTTGATGACTTCACCGGGGTCGTCCCAGGGGTTAAAAGCCCAGCGGGATCAACTCAACGCGCAGGGGGTGGAAAAAGCCCAGGCGGGGGACTACACCGGTGCCATCGAATTACTCACCCAGGCGATTGCCCTGATGCCCCAAGACGCGGAGTTATATTACAACCGCGGGTCTATGTACAGCGATATGGGCAAAACCAACGAGGCCATCCAGGACTTTACCAAGGCCATTCAACTGAACCCCAAATTGGTGAATGCCTACAACAACCGGGGCATTACCTACGCCCGGGGGAATAACTACGCCCAAGCCATCGCCGATTTCAGCCAAGCCATCCAGCTTGACCCCAATTTTGCCGAAGCCTATATCAACCGTGCCAAAGCCCACCGGATTCAGGGCAATTACCAAGCCGCCCTCGCCGATTGTAATGCAATCCTAAAAAGACAACCGGATTTGGCGCAGGCGTATTACCAACGGGGCAGTACCCGCATTGCCCTGAAAGATTATCGGCAAGCCCTAAAAGATTTAGACAACGCCATCCGTTACAATCCGCAACTGGCCGCCGCCTATGCCCAAAAAGGGGTGGCGCATCGCGCCCTGGGCGAACGACAACAGGCGTTAGAAGCCTGGCAACAGGCGGCACAACTGTTTCAAAAACAGGGTGACCAGGACGGTCTTGCCCAAGTCACCCGCCTGACCCAACAGTTGGTGCGATGACGCAGGAAGTTGTGGCCGTGCTGGGGAGCGGCATGTGGGGTTCCCTCTTGGCGCAGCTCATCGAGGCAAACGGCTATCCTGTACGGCTTTGGTCACGGCGTCAAGGCGGCGAGATGCAGCCCGTGCTGGCATCCGCCACCATCGTTGTGGTTGCCGTCTCCGTCGCCGGGGTTTTGCCGGTGATGCAAACCATTCGCTCCTTGCCTGCCGACAGCATTATTGTTAGTACAACAAAAGGTTTATTACCGGATAGTTTCAGTACGCCCGCCCAGAGCTGGCAAAAACATTTTCCCGGTCATGGTGTGGTGGCGCTTTCGGGGCCGAATTTGGCCGCAGAAATTGCCCAGGGTTTACCGGCGGCCACGGTAGCGGCCAGTCTCCAGCCGGAGGCGGCGCAGCGGGTGCAGCGGGTCTTGGCTTCCGAGCGGTTGCGGGTTTATACCAACGATGACCCCTTGGGCACGGAGTTGGGGGGAGCCTTAAAAAATGTGATGGCGATTGCCGCCGGGGTGTGTGATGGGTTAAGTTTGGGAGCCAATGCCAAAGCCGGTTTAATTACCCGTGCCTTGGCGGAGATGGTGCGGGTGGCGGTGGCATTGGGAGCTAATGCCCATACCTTGTATGGGTTATCGGGGTTGGGGGATTTGCTGGCCACCTGTAATAGTCCGTTGAGTCGCAATTATCGTCTCGGTTACGGGTTGGCGCAGGGGAAGTCGCTGGTGGCGTTGCTCCGGGAATTGCAAACGACGGTAGAAGGGGTCAATACCGCCCAGGTGTTAGTCCAATTAGCGGAGCAACGGGGGTTGCGGGTGCCGATTGCCCAGCAGGTGTACCGACTCTTGCACAATCAGGTGACGCCCCAGCAGGCGGTGATGGAACTGATGGGGCGAGATTTGAAGGCGGAATTTCATCCAGACCCGCTATGATAAAAAATGCCCCTTTGGGGAATTAGCTCAGTTGGTAGAGCGCTGCGATCGCACCGCAGAGGTCAGGAGTTCGAATCTCCTATTCTCCATCCACGCTCCATGCCCCGGATTAATCGGTTATCCTGGAAAATCCAGGACGGGGGCGGCGCCCCGGCGACCGCTTGTCCCGAATGGATAGAGGTTTCCTTAACTTGTTTTTAACCTCAAGATAATTTTATCGGCAATTGTGAGGTGGTAGATTGGAACATATCTGACTTTCATTCTGGTAATGACAGCCGCTTGTAGGTGGTTGTTAGGGTATCGCTCCTGTTTTCGGTTGAACTATTCCTCGCCTAAGTTGCCGGCAACCTTGGCCGGAGTAGTTTCATGCCGGTTAATACAGACAGGGCTATTTCTGCCGTGGTGGTGTGAGTTTAAGGGTGGTATTTATGTGGACGAAAGGTCTCCTGGGTGGCTTGATTGTGCTGGGGCTATGGGCTCCCGGTGTGCAGGCGCAAAAACAGTTAGAAAGTATTCGCTTTGCTCCCTCGGCGGGATTGCGTTACACCAATCAGTCGGGGGGTACGGTTGGTTTTACCAGTGTGGAATCCTTTTTTCCGGTTTGGCAAATCCCCGGTCATTTGACTTATCTGGCTCCGATTTTTCATGTTTTTGATGACGGTAATTTCGGCGGGAATGTCATCTTGGGGCATCGAGCCTATGATTGGCAAAATCAGCGTTTGTTCGGCGGATATATTAGTTGGGATGGCCGCGGTTTGCATGATAACTTTTACAACCAATTAGGGCTGGGATTCGAAACGGCGATTGGTTTCTGGAATGTTCATCTCAACGGGTATATTCCCTTTGGCAAATCCCGCAGACAAACGGGTGAACAGGTCTTGGGATTGGCCAGTGTGCCGTTTCGGGGAAATCGGTTATTCCTGGATGCGGTGAGTTTTTTTGATGCGGCGATGGCCGGTCTGGATGTAGAAGTAGGACGGGTGGTTCCCTTGAATGAACGGGGTTATTTGCGGCCATTTCTGGGGGGATACTACCTGACGGCGGAGCGGAGTGAGAATGCCCTGGGGATTCGGGGGGGATTGCAGGTGGTGCGGGAGGTCGTCTCTACAGGGTTGGCCGTGCAGCACGACGGTCTGTTCGGCACGCAAGTTTTATTCACGGTGGGGATCAATCTCACGGAAGCGGCGGGCATCAAACGTTCGGTGCCCCAGACGGCTCTGACCCAGGGGATGTTGGTGGCGCAGGCGGAGGGGGAACTGCCAGCTCCGCCGGTTTCTGCATTGCCGCTGGAGACGGCTAATTTTATCCAGCGGCTGGCCGGGCCGGTGTCGCGGCGCAACAGCATTACGATTGAAAACCAGCGTATCCGGGAGGACGTGGTGGCGTTGGCTCCCGATGGGCAACCCTACGAGGTGTTTCATGTGCGGGTGGGGGCGAGTGGGGATGGGACGGCGGAATCCCCCTTCGGCACGATCCAACCGGCGATGAATGCGGCGGCGGGGGCAAAAAATCCCTTGGTTTACGTGCGTCCCGGCGCGAATACGGGGTTGCAACCGTTTACGGTGCCGCCGGGAACCCAGGTGTTTTCCAGTGCGGTGGATTATCCCCTGCCGGTACGCACCCGTTTGAGTCCCCTGCGGGAGGTGACCATTCCGGCGATTCCGGGGGATGTGCGCCCCCTGGTACAAGGTACATTCGGCACGGATTTGGCCAGCGGGCAGGGGGTCGTGACGCTGAATAGCAATACGACGTTAGCGGGGTTGAACGTGCAGGTGATTGATCCTTTGGCGGTCGGCGGCACACCCGGTCGGCGGGGGATTGTGGCCGTCGGGGCGGAGAACGTGCGGATTCTCAGCAATACGGTGAATAATGCCCTGGGCGAGGGGATTTACCTCGAAAATGTCACGGGGAATGCCCAGATTTTGAATAATACGGTGACGGGTACCCGCACCAATACGGGAGCATTTGCTGACTTTAACGGTGCCATTTTTGTCTATAACAACCAGGGTACGATTAATGCCACGATTCGGGGGAATACGGTGACCGTTCCCGCCGGCGCAACCGAAGTGGATGGGATTGAGATTAACCTCTGCCGGTCGGGGGCACCTTTTACGGCCTGTAGCGGTGCCGCCTTCGGCAATTATGTGGTCACCGGGAATACGGTCACGGCACCGGGAGCGACGGGGGGAGCCGATGGGATTGACTTTAACTTTGGCACGGGCGCCAACGCCATTGCCCAAATCCTGAATAACAGTATCAGCCAATTCCCCGATAAAGCCATTAGTTTCGGGGGCGTGGGGAGTAATAACGTGGCGGCTCTCATTAGCGGCAATACGATCAGCAATGTGGGGGACAACGGCATTCACATTCGCCCGCGGGAAAACTCCAATTTCCGCGCG
>CALHCP010000043.1 GCA_937936705.1 uncultured cyanobacterium
GGAATCTGCCAAGATAGAGTCGTGCCAATGGTAAAGTTGAATGCAGGAATCTGCGGGGACAGCCATGCCGTTTTCGATTGCTGAATTATTGGGAAATTTGCCGGAAGATAAGTTAATCGCTCCCAAGGTTTTGGCGAAGAAGCTTTTTTGTGAGGATGAAACCGACCGCTTGCGGTTGAAAATTGCCCTTGATGCGCTGACGAAGTTGGAGTTGGTGACGGAGGAGTTTGGTAAATATCGGCGGTTGGCCGTGCCGGATGTGGTTAAGGCGCGGTTACGCTTTTCGCGGGGCAGTTTTTGGGCGATTCAGGATGAGCCGGGTGCAGCGGATATTTACATTCCGGCGCGCTATTTGGGCACGGCTTGGCATGGGGACCGGGGGTTAATTAAGGTGGTGCGTAAAGGCCGCAATCGCCGCAGCCCGGAAGGGGAAGTGTTTGTGGTTTTGGAGCGGGCGATTACGGCTCTGTTGGCGCAGGTGCAGGCGACGGACGCGGGCTATGTGGCCAAACCGATGGATGACCGGCTGAATATCACCGTCACCTTACCGGACGCGGTGGCGGATTGGGTGGAGCAGTTGGTCTATGTGACGATTGCCCGCTATCCCTTGGCGCAAATGCCGGCGCAGGGGGTGGTGAAGCGGGTCTTGGGTCGGGATGCCCGCGCGGCGGAACCGGCGACTCTGGTGCTGTGTAAGCACAATCTTTTGTCTGACCCGCCGTCGGGGCTGCCCAAAATGCTGGAGCCACAGGGGGATGAATTACCCCGGCAGGATTACCGGGAATTGGCCACCTGGGGGCTGGAGTCGTTGGCGGTGTCTTGGGAGCCGGGGGCAGAAGGGGGACGGCTGCTGGGCATTCACATCCGCGATGCAACGGCCTATATCCCCCCGGAAACCTTGGTGGATTGGTTTGCCGGGCAGCAGGGAGCAAGTTTTGCGCTGGGAGAGACCCGGATCCCCATGACTCCTCCCGTGGTGGAGTCGGCGGTTTGGCCGAGCCTTTCCCTGTGGGTGCAGATTGCTGCCGATGGAACTATGGGTGCCTATCGGATTGAGCCGGGGCTGGTGCAGGTGGATGCGGTGCCCGCCGCTGAGCTGGTGCAGGGGGTGAGCGATTGGGTGCTCCAAAACGGGCAACGCCCGGGATTGCGCCTCGATGAACCCCGCCTCACCCCGGATGAATATCCCATGGGGCTGCCCACGGCTGAACCCGTGGGAACGGCCCAAGTGGCACAGGGGCTGGCGATGTTGGCGAATCATCTGCTGGCTCGCCACCTGGAGGCGTTGCAACTGCCCGGTTTGTTCCGGGTGCAAGCGCCCCCGGAGCCGGAAGCCTGGGAGCGGTATCGGTTCCTGTTGACCACCTTGGGGTTAAGCGTGCCGGAGGAATTGGATTTGGCAACGCTTTTGCCGTTGCTGCAAACCCATGAATTGGCGCCGCTGTTGACGGATTTGTTTTTAGAAATTCTCAAGCCGCCGACCGAGAGCTTGCAGCCGGGAGCGCATTTTGGGGTGGGCTATGCCCCCTATTTACATGGGGTGGCGGGCGGGGATCGTTATGCGGATTTGTTCAACCAACGGGTGTTGCGAGCTTTGTTTATCCACGGGAAAGACCGCAAGAGTGCCCGCTCCAAGGAAACCATTGACCCCCGCAGTAGCGAATGTCATGGCCGGGTGGATTGGCCGGTTTTGCCGACCACCATCCAGGAGGAATTGCAAACCCAGGCGCAGCAGCTCTTGACCCAGTTGCAGGAGCGGGAGCGGGTGCAACGGCAGGCGCGGGAAGACTATCGCCATTTGGTGTGGTTGCATCGGTGCGATTTAACGCCGGGGCAGACGGTGCGGGGGCTGGTGGTGAGCGTGGAGTCCTATGGGTTTTTTGTGGCCATCCAGCACACGCCGCTCCAGGGTTTGGTTCATGTGACGGCGCTGAAAAATGATTGGTACGAATTTCGCCCCAAGCAGCAAGCCCTGGTGGGGCGCAAGACCAATGCGACCTTTGCGGTGGGTATGGTCATGGATGTGGTGGTCAAAAGCATTGATTATTATCGGCAGCAGGTGGACTTACTGCTTCCTCCCGAAGTCATCGAAGCGGGCGGGGAAATGGCTCCTCTGACTGAGGAGGCGGAATAGGCCGGACGGTTGACGGTGCCCGGTTGAAGTTGCTAGCGTAACGACAATTTGCCGAGAGTGTCCCTACCCATGCTGACCCAGGAGGTTTATGGCAACGTGGCAGACGGCGGTGACGGCGATCACCTTTTTAACGGTGCTGGTTCTGATCATGACCGAGTGGGTGCATCTGACCGTGGCCGCTCTGCTGGGTGCTATGGTGCTGGTGTTTTGTCATGTGTTGAGTTTGGGGGAGGCAATTAGTTACATTGGCCGCAGTTACAGCACCCTGGCGCTGTTTTTCGGGGTGATGGTCTTGGTGCGGGCGTTTGAACCCACCAAAATTTTTGAGTATTGGGCGACCCAGATGGTGTTCTTTGCCCAGGGGCAGGGCAAGCGGTTGCTATTGGGGGTGGCGGGGCTGACGACGGTATTTACCGCTTTTTTGCCCAATGCCACCACGGTGGTGCTGTTGGCTCCCTTACTGCCGACGTTGGCCGAAGAAATCGGCGTGGATTTTGTGCCGCTCTTGATCTTGATGGTGATCAGTGCCAACAGTGGCAGCCTGTTGACTTTGGTAGGTGACCCGGTGACCTTTATCATCGGGGATGCCATTGGCATGAGTTTTACGGACTATCTTTGGCGGCTGAGCTTGAGCGGCGGGGTGGCGATGGGCACGGTGCTGGTGATGCTGCCTTGGTTGTTCCCCAAGACCTGGCGTAAGCAATTGACCAATTTGGCGCAGTTGCCCCATCCCCAGGTGAATCATCCGTTTATGTTGGCGGCGGGGGGGGTGGTGGTGCTGTTTGTGCTGGTGTTTTTTGTGGTGGGGGAGTACCTGCCCGTGCCCATGACCCCGGCGGCGGTGGCCTTGATGGGGGCGGCTTTAGCGTTGCTGCTGGCGCACAACAGCAAAATTGATACGGTGCACAACATTCTGCAAGATGTGGATTGGAGTACGCTGATTTTTTTTATGTCTTTTTTTGTGTTGGTGGGCGGGTTAGAAAAAGTCGGCATTATTCAACGACTTTCGGAGCTGATGCCGCAATTTTTGGGGAATAATATCGCCTGCAATTCCCTGTTTATTTTGGTCATGACGGGCATTCTGTCTAGCTTAGTTCCCAACATTCCCCTGGCGGTGGGGATGTTGGCGCTACTCAAATCCTATTTGGTGCAGGAGGGTTGGGTGAGTGCGGCGATTTTGCAACCGGGCTTTCGGGGAGATTTGCCGGCGGAGGTGTTGCCGCTGTTTTTTGCCATGATGCTGGGCTGCACCTTGGGGGGGAACGGCACCTTGGTGGGGGCATCGGCGAATATTGTGGCCGCCGGGGTGGCGGAACAGCACGGTCGCCGCATTTCCTTTCGGGGATTTTTGCTCTACGGACTGCCGGTGATGGTGGCGCAATTGTTCACCGCCGGGGTCTTTTTGCTAGTCCGTTTTTTCCTGCTGCCCGTTTAAGATTGCCTTTGGTAGCCGCTTCTCGTAAAGTGAAACACAGACCTGCCCTTGGAGTGACCCCATGATAGAGCGTTGGAAGGCTCTGTTCCGCAAGGAACCTCAGCCCTCGTTACAGCTGCAACGGGAAGCCTTGGTGGATTTACTGTTGTTGGGGATGTACACCGACCGGCTGCTCTCGGTGGCCGAAGCGGATTTATTAGAAGCAAAACTGTTGGATTTACCTTGGGAATCGGGGCAAGCCCTAAGTATTTATCTGCAAGTGAATATGCCCAAAATTCGTATGGCCTACGAACATTTACCCACCCGTTTGCAGCTTTTGCAGTCGATTCGGGATCGTTTAGCCACGCCGGAGTCCCGCCAGTCGGCCTATCGAAAACTGCAGGAATTTTTGGCGATTGATGGGGTGGCCGGGGACGAACAGGAATTTCTCACCCAAGTGCGTACAGTGTTCGGGGTGGTTGCTTGACAACCGTGGAAACCTTATTTGAGGTGCAGATGATACTCCTATTGCCCGGTTATGACCGCGCCAGAACCTCCCCGCAAATCCCTTAATCTGCTCGTTCTGGTGGGCATGGCCGGGGGCGTTGCCCTAACCCTATGGGGCGTGCAAAAATTCGGGACGCCCTCGCGCTCGGTGCAGGTGTCGCCGTCGCCAGAAGTCAGGCTCGGTACTGCGAGTCCGCCAACGGCACCCCAAAGTGCACCGGGAGCAGGTGTGCCCGGGACAGTACCCCAGGCCAAGGCGGTTGCCACCCAGGTGAGTAACAACAATCAATTTCGCTTTCAACTGCAAAGTTGTCGGCGTACCGAGACTGCCGTATTGTGCGAATTGGTGCTGACCAATCTCACCGATAAGGATATTTATTTCGTCCTCAAAATACAGCCAAGAAAACAAGGTAACGGCGGCCAGGGATGGGAAAAGAAACGTGAAGCCGGCAACTAATCCCCCCCAAAAGCCATGCAGACGATACCCGATGAATAGAGCCGCATTCACCGGAAAAGAACCCAAAATTTGCCCCAAGGCAACCCCATGTAAAAATTCTTCCGCTGCCAAACAGCGACGGCGCTTGACAAACTCATCCTCCATAAGGGCGATCATAGCCATCCCACCCCCAAAACCAATGGCACCCAGTTTCAGAAATATCCGGGTCATCTCGCCTAAATTAGGTATTTCCTGGGGATACGCTCCGATACACGTCTTCATGTAACTAACTCCTGATGGACACATCCCAGACCGACAACAGCACCACCACAGCCCTTGCCGGGCTCAATCGGTATCTGCTATATATAAAAATATAACTATTTAGTTAAATATGCAACTAACTACAGGAGGGATGGGGATGGCTGAGGTTGTGGTGATCGGCGCGGGGTTAGGGGGGTTACCGGCGGCTTACGAGCTACGGCATCATTTGGGGCGGCGGCATCGGGTGACGCTGGTGTCGGAGTTTCCCCGGTTTACGTTTGTGCCGGGTTTGGTGGCGGTGAGTTTGGGGCATTTGGCCTTGGAGCGGGTGCAGTTGGATTTGGCCGGCTTGGCGCAGCGGCATGGGTTGCAGTGGGTACCGGGCAAGGTGCAGGCGCTTGACCCGGTAGCGCGGCGGATCGCGCTGGCCGACCGGGAGTTGAGTTATGACTATCTAGTGATTGCCACCGGTGCCGAGTTAGCTTTTGATGCGCTGCCAGGGTTGGGGGTTTACAGCCATTCCATTTGCAATCCGGCCCATGCGCTCAAGGCGCGGCAAGCCTGGGAGGCATTTCTGCGCCAGCCGGGAGATTTGCTGGTGGGGGCAGCGCCGGGAGCGGGTTGTTTCGGACCTGCCTATGAGTTTGTTCTATTGGCGGAGGCGGATTTGCGGCGGCGCGGTCTGCGGGAGCGGGTCGCGATTACCTATGTCACTCCCGAACCCTACGTTGGTCATTTGGGGGTGGGGGGGCTGGCTCAGGCGCGGGAGTTGACGGAAGCCTTGATGCACCGGCGCGGGATTCGCACCATCACCAACGCCCGGATTGAGGCAGTGACCCCCGACCGGGTGCGTTTGGCGGATGGACGGAGTTTGCCGTTTGGCTACAGTATGATTTTGCCGGCGTTGCGCGGGGCGGCCTTTGTGCGGGCAGCGGGGCTGGGCAATGAGAAGGGTTTTTTACCCCTGTTGCCGACCTTGCAGCATCCCCGCTACCCGGAAATTTACGGGGTGGGGGTGAGTGTGCATCTGGAGCAGCCGGAGCGGACGCCGGTGCCCATCGGTTTACCGAAAAGTGGCCAGATGACGGAGGCGATGGCGATGGTGGCGGCTCACAACATGGCCGTCCAACTGGGGGTCAAACCTGCCCCCTGGCGCATCCCTACCCTGGAAGCCCTGTGTTTTGCCGAATACGGGGATACGGGCATCGCCTATATCGCTGCGCCGGTGCTTCCCGACCCCGGTAGCGGTCAGCGGCGTTATGCCTATGCGGTGCAGGGGATGTGGGTGAACTGGGCCAAGGGGGCCTTTGAACATTATTTTCTTGCTAAGATGCGGTTGGGTTGGGGGATTCCCTGGTTTGAGCAATGGGGATTGAGACTGTTGTTTGGCCTGGCTCTTGCCCAACCGCTTGCGTCTCCACTTGAGGTAACCGACCATGAGCATTCCCCCGGTTCCCACCTCCACCCTTCCGGATTTTAAACGGTTGGCAGACCTGTGCAAAATCATGGCCGATGCCAGTCGTTTGCAGATTTTATGGTGGCTGAGCCGGCAGGAATGCAGTGTGGGGGAAATTAGAACCCTGACGGGTTTGAGCCAGGCGAATGTTTCCAAGCACCTGCAGATGCTGCGCCTGGGAAACTTGGTGGCCTGTCGCAAGGAGGGCAACAGCCGCATCTACTTTTTGGTTGACCCCCACCATTTCCGCCGGTGGACCGAGTCGTTGCTGGATTTGACCGAGAGGTCTCAGAAGGAGGTTGCTTCATGCGAAGAGTCCTGATGGTGATGCTGATGCTGCTTGGATTAACCCTGGGGTGGTCGCTGCCGGTTCAGGCGGCGGTGGACCCGGCTGCCTTGGGCAAGGCGGTGACGGCAATCGAACGATTAGACCAGTTGCGCACCGGTCTGGCAAGCGGTGTGGAAAATACGACTACGGAACCGACGCTCACGACGTTTAAGGAAGTCTGTGCTCCCGTCGGTCAACAGGCGCGGGCCATTGCCCAAACCAACGGCTGGCAGGTGCGGCAGGTGGCGGCGCGATATCGCAATCCCCAACATCAACCCCAGAATTTGACTGAAGAGGCAGCTCTAGCGGAACTGGCAGAACATCCCCAGGTGCAAGCCTTTTGGGAAACCGACGACCAGGGGATACACTACTTCCGGCGCATCGATGTCCAGGCCAGTTGTCTGGTCTGTCATGGCGCTAGAGACAAGGTGCCGGCTTTTGTGAAAAACCGCTATCCCCAAGACCTGGCCTATGACTTTCAGGTGGGGGATTTACGCGGCATGTACCATGTGCTGATTCCGGCACTACAAATGGCCACTGCCCCTTTGCCCTGAGCAGTCATGAGGATAGGGGTGATGTTGAGCAATGCCGCCGCGCATCCTACGAATGGACGCGAAGCGTCATTCTCTAGTTAGCGGCGGATGTGATATAATTCTTCCAGTCAAGTATGGCACTATTGCCCGCCAGAAAAGACTTCTGGGGAACCGGGCAGATACAAGACCTGCTTGGCAAGGTACAACTGAACCTGTAAGTCCTGGCCTCACCCGATTGATAAACGTAGGGAACAGGTCAGAAGTTGGAATAACAACTTCAACCCAAAACCCACAGGCAGAAATGACCTGGGGTGCCGCAAAGGCAGAAGTTCCTGGCAGTAGGCGAGAATGCCGCCTCCCTCTCCGGTAACAGGATTGGGAAGCCGTTTATGCACGCAAAGCGTCATGAGCGGAGCATTCACAGACCGGCAGCCGCCGTGATCCCCATCTCAGGCTGGACGGGCGCAGGCATCCGGCTAACCCCTGACCCACCTGATTCAAAAAACTTAAACTCCTGCCCCCACGGCAAACTCCGGGATTTGGTCAAAGTGCAAATAACGATAGACATCGGCGGCCAAGGGGTCAATTCTGCGGGTGACAATTTCCCGATATTCCGCCAGAGTGGGGATACGCCCCAATAGGGCACACACCGCCGCCAGTTCCGCCGACCCCAGATAAACCCGCGCGTCCTTGCCCATGCGGTTATTAAAATTGCGGGTTGAGGTGGAAAACACCGTGGTATTGTCGGCCACCCGCGCCTGATTGCCCATACACAAGGAACAGCCCGGCATTTCCAAGCGGGCTCCCGCCGCCGCAAAAATGCTGTAATACCCCTCCTGCCGCAACATTTGCTCATCCATGCGCGTCGGCGGGCACACCCACAACCGCACCTTGACCTGTCCCGCCCCTTCCAAAACCTTGGCCGCCGCCCGATAATGACCGATATTGGTCATACAAGAACCGATAAACACTTCCTGAATCGGGTCGCCCGCACATTCACTCAGGGTTTTGATGTTGTCTGGGTCGTTGGGAGCCGCCACCAACGGCTCGGTAATCTCATCCAGGTTTACCACCAGGGTTTCCACGTATTCCGCATCGGCATCCGCCGCCAAGAGCTGGGGGTCATCTAACCACGCCTGCATTTTCTCCATCCGCCGCAAGAGCGTGCGACTGTCTTGATAACCTTTGGCCACCATGTTTTTAATCAAAGCGATATTAGAACGTAAATACTCACTCACCGTGGCGATGCTCAGATGAATCGTACAGCCCGCGCAAGACCGCTCCGCCGTCGCATCGGTCAGTTCAAAGGCCTGCTCCACCTGCAAATCCGGCAAACCCTCCATCTCCATAATCCGCCCGGAAAAGATATTTTTCTTATTCGCCTTCCCCAGGGTCAATAACCCCTGCTGCAACGCCGTATAGGGAATGGCATTGACAATATCCCGCAACGTCACCCCCGGCTGCAGCTTGCCCGTAAATTGCACCCGCACCGACTCCGGCATATTCAACGGCATCGAGCCGATCGCCGCCGCAAACGCCACCAGCCCCGACCCCGCCGGAAACGAAATCCCCAAGGGAAACCGGGTGTGGGAATCGCCGCCCGTGCCCACCGTATCCGGCAACAGCATCCGGTTCAACCAAGAATGAATAATGCCATCCCCCGGCCGCAGCGCCACCCCGCCCCGGGCGGCAAAAAAGTCCGGCAACTCCCGGTGAGTCTGAATGTCCACCGGCTTGGGATAGGCCGCCGTATGGCAGAAACTTTGCAGGACAAAATCCGCACTAAATCCTAAACAGGCCAGTTCTTTCAATTCATCGCGGGTCATCGGCCCGGTGGTATCCTGCGAACCCACCGTGGTCATCACCGGCTCACAGGCCGTCCCCGGTCGCACCCCCGCCACCCCACAGGCTTTACCCACAATTTTTTGCGCCAGGGTAAAACCCTTACCCGTATCCGCCGGGGGCGTCGGTCGCACAAACCCCGGATGCGGCGGCAACCCCAACCGACTGCGGGTTTTGTCGGTCAAACCCCGACCGATCAACAAAGGGATGCGTCCGCCGGCGCGCACTTCATCCAAAAGCGTTTCCGGCTTCAAGGTAAACCTCGTCATGATATTGTTCTGCTCATCCCGCAGTTCTCCCCGGTAGGGATACAGACGGATCACCATACCCGTCGCCAGCGCCGTCACGTCGCATTCAATCGGTAAAGCACCCGCATCCTCCGCCGTATTGAAAAAAATCGGCGCAATCGTTCCCCCCAGGATCACTCCCCCCCGGCGCTTATTCGGCACGGCGGGGATGTCCTCGCCGATGTGCCACAACAGGGAATTGAGCGCCGATTTGCGGGACGAGCCCGTGCCCACCACGTCCCCCACAAAAGCAAGAGGATGGCCAAGCTGCTTGAGAGCTTGCATCTGCGCTAATGCCCCCGGCGCCCGGGTTTCCAGCAGGGTCAAGGCGTGCAAGGGAATGTCTGGACGGGTGGTGGCATGCACCGCCGGCGACAGGTCATCCGTGTTGATTTCCCCGCTCACTTTGAACACGGTCAGGGTCAAAACCTCCGGCAGCACCGGCTTTTCGGTGAACCAAACCGCTTCCGCCCAGGCATCGATCACCCCCTTGGCATAGGCGTTGGCTGGCGCCAGTTCCCAGATGTCATTAAAAGCGTCATAAACTAAAGTGATCCTAGATAGAGCCTCCTGCGCCGCTTGAGCAATAACGCTATCATTACTTTGTAATAATTCTATTAAAATCGGTACATTATAGCCCCCGACCATTTGCCCCAGCATCTGCACGGCTGCCAGCGGGTCAATCTGGGGGCTGGTCAATCGGCTCTGCGCCACTTCTCCCAAAAATCCCGCTTTCACATAGGCAGCCGGATCCACGCCGGGGGGCACCCGTTCCTGGAGTAACCAACGATCCTCCGGGGTACTGCTGGCGGTTTGCAGGCGTTGGCAAAGGGCGGCGGTCTGCGCCGCATCCAAGGGTAAGGGGGGAATGCCTAAGGCGGCTCGTTGCTGTGCGTCTTGTCCCATCGCAGTTGCCTGGAGTTTTTAAGTTTCTAGTGTAAAGCAGATTGCCCGGCGGGATGGTTCCCGGTAAACAAACTCGACCCGCCCCCGGAAAGCAAGGGAACCTTTATTGATGCGGATCGGCGGTCGCCGGGGGGGCGTCCCCGTTATGGTTCTCCATACACTTGGTCTGCCGGCGAGATGATTTTCTGCAAAATTTACCCGGAGTTTACCGAAGATTAATATATTCTTAACCTTAGGGTTTTATTATGGATCAATTTAACTAATTATTTGCATAGATTTTAGGTGATTGGCCGGTTTTTTTTGATTTTGATTATGGCTCAATTACGCATCCATCGGCGAGCCGGATCGGCGTGATGTCTAGGTCGGGAGTTGGCCGCGGCCGCAGAGCCGCTGCGGAAAACATTAAAAAAAATCTGGATCCGGTTTAGGGTTTACCGATAGAGATCGTACGATTAAAATTAAAGTGCTTTATAGTATTGGTAAAGCCATTCAATTATATGGAAGCAGGCATGGAATCAGGGCAGGATGCTTTGGCGGCGCATCGTCCCTTAGCCGGGCATGTTACCCTGTCCGACCCGGCTGACCCTTCGGTGCGGTGGGATGTGTACGTGGGACCGGCGGGGACGCGTTTGCACTATGCGGCCAGTGGGGTGGGGCGGGCGGAGCGGTTCAATGCGCTGATGCCTTTGTTTTTCCCCAAGTTGCACGATTTGGTATTACCGCCGGAGCAGAATGAGTACGAATTTCTCTATCGGCAGACCCAGATGGGGCGGCTGAATTTGGCGGATGTGCGGCAGATTTTGCTGCGGTTGACCCAAGAGGCGTTGACCCATTTTTTAGTGTTGTTTCAGAGCAAGTCTCAGCATTTGCAGCGGCAGGATCGTGCTCGCATCCCTTTGAACCCGATTTTGCTGGCGGTGAATTTGGCGGATGTGGCCAAGTCGGTGCAAAACGAGGTAAAAACTTGGTCGGGTCTGCGTTACCGGGTGCCGTCGCCGTTAGCCCGGTTTCATTTGCCCTCCAACCGGGCGAATCAGGTGTACGAGTTTTGGTCGGTTTGCCCGCGGGAGAGCTATTTGGCGAAATTGCCGCCGCCGCAGATGCAACGCTGTGTGGAGCTCTTCAGCCAAGATGCCTGTGGCTATGATTTGGCGCGGGAGTTGCGGGTGAGTCCGGCGGTGGCGGTGCAGTGTTTTTTGCCGCTGGTACAGCAGGGGATTCTGCTGGTGCGGCCGTTTCAGGTGCCGGAACCGCCCAAACCCCAAGGGCCGAAGGTGGCCTGTGTGGATGATAGTCCGGCGATTTTGACCAGTGTGACCCAGATTCTGCACAGCGGCGGCTATCAGGTGATTCCGATTGGGGATCCGAATCGGGTCATGCGGATTTTGGAGCAGGAAAGGCCGGCGTTGGTGTTGTTGGATGTGTTGATGCCGGAATTGAATGGCTATGATTTGTGTCGGCTGATCCGGCAGCACCCGGAGTTGCGCCAGATTCCTATTGTCTTTTTGACCGGCAAGGATGGGCTGGTGGATAAGATGCGGGCGAAATTGCTGGGGGTGAAGGAGTATCTGACCAAGCCGGTGGATGCGGAACAGTTGCGCCGGTGTGTACAGCAGGTGTTGTCCCAAGGCTCGGTGTGATGATGGCATCTCTCCCGCGGTTGGTGTTGGTGGTGGAAGATGTGGCGGCGGAGCAGAAGTTGATGGTGGCGCTGTTGCAACGGGCGGGTTATAAGGCGGTAGGACAGTCCTCGGCGGAAGCGGCCTGGGACTGGTTGCAAAGTCACCCGGCTCCGGTACTGGCGGTGGTGGATATTGGCCTGCCGGGGGAGAGTGGTTTGGATTTGTGTCGGCGGCTGCGGGCGCATCCCGATTGGCAGGATTTGCCCATCGTGATCTGTAGTTCTCGGGATCGGGAGGCGGATCGGTTTTGGGCGCAAAAGCAGGGGGCAACGGACTATTTGACCAAGCCCTACACGCCGCAGCAGTTGATCGCAGTGGTGCAAAGATATGTCCGTTAAAGCGCCACCGGTGAAGTACGTGGTGTTTCGGTTGGGCGGCACAGTGCGGTTAGCCCTGCCCCAGATGGTGGTGCGCGAGGGGTTGGATATGGCCACGGTGGTGGTGGCACCGATGCCGGGGGCGGCGCCGATTTTTATGGGGATTGCCAATGTGCGGGGGAATTTTTTGTGGGTGTTGGATCTGGCCAAATTCCTGCGCCAGTTGGAACCGGATTTAGCCCTGCCGGTGACTCCCCACCGGGAAGGGTTGATCCTGCAGGGGGGTCAGCGTTCGCTGGTGGTGACGATCCAGGGGCGGGAGGGATTTTTGCCTTTGACCGAGGAGCAAATTCAGCCCTTACCCCACCTGCGCCATCAGCATCTCTTCCCCGGCATGGTGCGCTGGGAAGGTCAGCCGGTGGCGTTGCTGGACCCGACGGCCTTGTTTCAAGTGTTACGTCAATCATCCGTGAGGTAATTGCCATGGAATCATCCCCCTTTTCTCCCCCGGAGTGGCCGACGAACCGCCCTGATGAAGTACCGGCGACGCGGGAGCAATTGGACTTTGAGCCTGACCCGCTGCTGGAGCTGTATCTGCGGGGGCAGGATGCCCAGGAGGCGGGGGATGTGGAGCAGGCACGGCAGCTTTGGCAGGAGGTGGTGGCTCAAGACCCGGAGGGGCCTTATGGGGCGGCGGCGCAGGTGGCTTTGGCGGCTTTGCCCCCGCCTTTGGTGGTGGAGTCTATGCCGCTGGGGAAGGCCAAACTAGGGTTGAAACTGTTGGATGGGTGGCGACGCATCCCGTTTCGCACCAAATTGGCGGCCATCGTTTTGGTCTGGACGGCGGTGCCGGTGGTGGTATTGACCCAGGTGCAGGTGCATTCGGTGCGGCAAACGGTGCGGGAAAAGTTTGAAAATAGCCTGACCCAGGGGATCGCCACCCTGGAGGAAGAATATACCGACTGGCTGGCGAAAGAATCCCTGGCGCAGGCTCGCACGGTGGCGCAACTGTTGCAGAATGACCCGCGTTGGCCGGGCGAACCCAACCCTATGGTGCAACTGCTGCTCAGTCAAGGGTTGGCGGCCAACGAGTCGGACTACCCGGAATTGACCAAAAATTTCCGGTTGGTGTTGGACCGCAACGGCCAGGTACGCCAGCAGGCGGTGGTGCTGGCGGCGGAGGATTTTCGCAGTTATCCCACGCTGCCGCTACCGGATCAGCCGTTACCGCCCTACCGCACCCGTCGGGTGACCCTACCGGAGGGGCGCTATCTGGGGCAACTGCCCTGGGTGCAACGGGCGCTGCAAACCCGGCAGCCGGTGGTGGGGTTAACCCTGATGTCCTGGCCGCAGTTGGAGCAGTTGGGGATGGCACCCCAAGCCAAGATCGGGTTGCGGGATCGCAGTAGTTTGTATGCGAAAGAACTCAATCAGGGGGTGGGGCTGGTGGCACTTGCCGTCCAACCGGTGGTGCGCCAGCAGCAGGTGGTGGGGGCGGTGATGGTCGGCAGTTTACTCAACCGCAATCACTGGCTGGTGGATAACACCAGTCAACTGTACAAATTACCCCTGGTCGCCATTTTCGCCCGGGATATGCAGGTGACGACCAATTTCCCCGATGACGACGGCACCACCCGCGCCCTGGGGACGATTGCGCCGCGACCGGTGGCGCAGGCGCTGCTCCGGGACGGGCAAGCCCACCAATTCAGCACCCTCCGGGTTCCGCCCACGACCGAGGGACAGGATTATCTGCTGCGCTGGCAACCCCTGCGCGACCTGGATGACCGACCCGTGGGACTGGTGGCGGTGGGACGACCGCTGCAGGAATTGGAGCAGTTGTTGTGGCAGCGCACCTGGACGACCTACGCCCTGGGGTTGGGGATTTTGGCCTTGGCCTGGGGGTTGGGGTTACTGGTGGCGAATGGGGTGACGGCACCCCTGCAGCGGTTGACCCAGTATGCCCGTGCCCTCGGACAACAGCGTTATCAGGAGCGGCTGACCCTTGCCAGTCAGGATGAATTTGCCCTGCTGGCGCAGGAAATGAGCCAGATGGCCGCCCAGATGGAAACCCACATACAGACCCTGCAAACGCAGCAGCAGGAAGCGGAAGCCGCCCGGGCGCAGTTGGAAGCAGATGTGATTCAACTGCTGATGGACATCGAAGGGGCGCAGCAGGGGGATTTAACCGTGCGGGCGCAGGCGGACAGCGGCCAAATCGCCGCCATTGCCGATGCTTTCAACGTCACCGTGGCCAGTTTGCGCACCCTGGTGGGGAATGTACGCGCCACCACCGACCGGGTGGGCACCCTGGCGGGACATTCGGAAGCTGCCGTGGTGGATTTAGCCCAGGCCGCCCAGTCCCAGGAATTGGAACTCACCCAGGCGTTGGCTCTGGCCGCCCAAAATGCCCAGGCGATTCAAAGCATTGCCCAGACTGCCGCCGAAGCCGCCGCCACGGCTCAGTCCTCCCTCAGTGCCGCCCAGGAAGGGCATCAGGCCATGGATGCCACCGCCACCCTGTATGACCAAATCCGGGAAGCCGTCGGCAAAACCTCCAAAAAGGTCAAACATCTGGTCGGTTCCAGCCAGGAAATCAGCCAGGTGTTGGCCATCATTCAAGAAATCAGCGTCCAGACCAACCTGTTGTCGTTTAATGCTTCGTTAGAATCCGACCGGGCGGGCGAACACGGTCAGGGGTTCCGGTTAATCGCCGATGAGATCGGGCAGTTGGCCAATTTGGTACGCAAAGAAACCGCCCGCATCGAAGCCCTGGTGCGGAACATCCAACAGGACACCGCCGATGT
>CALHCP010000044.1 GCA_937936705.1 uncultured cyanobacterium
CCCTTGTTTATCATGTCAATAGTTGAGCCAGTAGCCAGGGTTTTCCTATGACCAATCCCGCCGATCCTCAGGAACTCCTGCAACAATATCAGGCCGGGGAACGCAACTTCGCCGGCGTGCAACTGTCCAATGCGAATCTCACGGGAGTGTTTCTGGCCGGGGTCAATCTCCAGGGGGCAGTCCTCAGCGGTGCCGTTTTGGTCGGAGCCAACCTGAGCGGCCAATTGCGAGGAGCCAGCCTCACCGGTGCCTTGTTGAACCGCGCCAACCTGAGCGGTGTGGATTTGCGCGGCGCGTCCTTGATCGGAGCCGACCTCCAAGGGGTCAACCTCAGCGGTGCCAACCTCCAAGGTGCCAATTTACAAGGAGCAAATCTCACCTTTGCCAATCTCAAGGATGCCGATTTAGCCGGTGCCAATCTGAATTCGGCCAATTTATCCGGGGCGACCCTCAAACGCGCCAATTTACGGGATGCCGACCTGACCAAAACCCGGCTGGTAAGTACCGATTTCAGCCAGGCCATCATGCCCGATGGCACCATTCGAGCGTAGGATAAGAAAAACACGCACCGCACACCATGGCCTACAAAGCAATGATTCTGGCCGCCGGCAAGGGGACTCGGGTTCGTCCGATCACCTATACCATTCCCAAGCCGATGATCCCGATTTTGGAACGTCCTGTGATGGAATTTTTGGTAGATTTGCTGCGGCGGCATGGCATCACCCAAATTATGGTCAATGTCAGTCATCTGGCGCATCAAATTGAAAATTATTTCCGGGACGGACAGCGGTTTGGCGTCCAGATTGCCTACTCCTTTGAAGGCCGGATCGTGGAAGGGGAATTGATCGGCGAAGCCTTGGGTTCCGCCGGGGGCATGAAACGCATTCAAGAGTTTAATCCCTTTTTTGACGACACCTTTGTAGTTTTGTGTGGGGATGCGTTGATTGATTTGGATTTAACGGCGGCGATTCGCTGGCACCATCACCAACGCGCCCTGGCAACCATTATTACCAAGTCCGTACCCCTGGAATCGGTGGTGAATTACGGGGTCGTGGTGACCGATGCGGATCACCGCATTATTTCCTTCCAAGAAAAACCCCGCCAAGAGGAGGCGCTCAGCACCCAAATTAACACGGGGATTTATATTTTTGAACCGGAAATTTTTGAATATATTCCCAGTAATCAGGTGTATGATTTGGGCAGTCAACTGTTCCCCCGTTTGGTCGAATTGGGCTTACCCTTTTACGCGCTGCCGATGGAATTTGAGTGGATTGACATTGGTCAAGTTCCCGATTATTGGCGCACGATCCAGATGGTGTTGCAGGGGCAGGTGCCGCACGTGCCGATTCCCGGCCAAGAAATTCGCCCCGGCATTTATACCGGTTTGAATGTGGCGGCCGATTGGTCAAAAATTTATGTGCAAGGCCCGGTGTATATCGGCGGCATGACCTATATTGAACCGGGGGTAACCATTATCGGGCCGGCGATGATCGGCCCCAACTGTCGTTTGGGACAAAATGCCTGCGTCGAGCGCAGTATTATTTTCGAGTATTCCCGCCTGGGGGAGGGGGTGCATTTGAAAGATAAACTGGTGTTCGGGCGGTATTGTGTGGATAAAAGTGGCGCAACCATTGATTTACAAAAAGCGGCTTTGGACTGGTTAATTACCGATGCTCGCTGTGAAATGCCCCCGGCGATGGTTCCGGCCAATTCAAGGTAATCTAGTGCTATGGCAATCCTACCTGAGTTAAAAATGACGGTCGCCGGGGCGCAGCCCCCCCTTTGGTTCTCTATCAACTCGGTATGCCGGCAAGCTCATTTTCGGCTGGCTCCCATCCCTAGAGGTGCTCTTTAAGTGCCTTTTAAGTTTAGAATGGCGGTCGCAGGGTTATTAACCCCGTCTCCGGTTCTGCCATTGGCTCACCTGGTCGTAGGTCGGGAAGATGCTCACCCCTAAGGAATTATTAAACCGCCAATTAACCCAGGCGACTGCTCAGCTTGGCGGCGCCGCCACCGGGGCACCCGATGAACCGTTGGTTGTGGCGGCCAGTAACCCCAAATTCGGAGATTTTCAGTGCAATATCGCTTTGACTTTAGCCAAACAACTGCAGCAAAAACCACGAGATTTAGCCGAGCAAATTTTAGCCAATCTGCAAGTGGCTGATCTGTGTGAACCGCCGACGATTGCCGGTCCGGGGTTTATCAATTTCACCCTCAAACCCAGCTATATCCAAGCCTGGCTCACCCAACAAATTCAAGACCCCCGCTGCGGTGTTGCGGTTGTTGAGGAACCGCTGACGATTGTGGTGGATTTTTCCAGCCCCAACATTGCCAAAGAAATGCACGTGGGACATCTGCGCTCGACCATTATTGGCGATTGTCTGGCGCGGGTGTTTGAGTTTCAGGGGCATCGGGTGTTGCGGTTGAATCATGTGGGGGATTGGGGGACGCAATTTGGCATGCTGATTGCTTATCTCCAGGAGAGGTATCCCGGACTTTTGCCCCCAGGGGAGGCCATTGATTTAGGGGATCTGGTCACCTTTTATCGGCAGGCCAAACAACGCTTTGATGGAGATGAGGAGTTTCAACAGCATGCCCGGCAACTGGTGGTGCAACTGCAAGCGGGCGACCCGGAGTTGGTCAAGGCTTGGCAATTTTTATGTGAAGTCTCCCGGCGCGAGTTTCAACAGATTTATGACCTATTAGAGGTGCAATTAACCGAGCGGGGCGAATCGTTTTACAATCCGTTTTTGGCGGCAGTGGTTGAGGAATTAAAAGCCAAAGGTTTGGCGGTGCTCGACCAGGGCGCGTGGTGTGTTTTTTTAGAAGGGTTTGTGAATGCCGATGGCAGTCCCTTGCCTTTGATTATTCAAAAATCGGACGGGGGATATAACTACGCGACCACGGATTTGGCCGCCCTGCGTTATCGGGTGCAAAACGATGGGGCGCAGCGGATTATCTATGTCACCGATGTGGGGCAAAGTCAGCATTTTGCCCAGGTATTTCAGGTGGCGGAAAAAGCCGGTTGGCTCCCCCCCACGGTGCAGTGCATTCATGTGCCGTTTGGATTGGTTTTAGGTGAAGATGGCAAAAAATTCCGCACCCGCTCCGGGGAAACCGTGCGGTTAAAAGATTTACTGGAAGAGGCGATTCAACGAGCCGATAGAGATATTCGCACCCGCCTGGCGAGCGAACAACGACAGGAATCCCCGGAGTTTATTCAACATCTGGCGCGTATCATTGGCATCAGTGCGGTCAAGTATGCTGATTTAAGCCAAAATCGCCTGAGTAATTATAGTTTTAGCTACGATAAAATGTTAGCCTTACAGGGGAACACGGCCCCCTATTTGCTGTATGCCTACGTGCGGGTGCAGGGGATCGCCCGCAAAGGGGCAATTGATTTCGCGCAATTTACCCCGGAATTTATCTTAAAATTGCCCCCGGAATTCACTTTAGCCAAGCATTTAATGCAATTCCCGGATGTGGTGGCTCAACTGGGAGCCGATTTCCTGCCCAATCGCCTGGGGCAATACTTGTTTGAACTCAGCCAAAAATTCAATCAATTCTACGACCAATGCCCGATTTTAGCGGCGGCCGAGCCGGAGCGCAGCGCTCGCCTGGGGTTGGCCTATTTAACCGCCAAAGTCTTGCAATTGGGTTTATCCTTATTAGGGATTCCGGTGGTGGAACGGATGTAGGGGGAACTTTTCCCGGCCAGAGGCGACCAAGACAGCAACGGAGGTACAGCGGATGAAACGACTCAGTCATCGGGGTTGGGGCATTGCTTTGGCAATCGGTTTGGGTTTGAGCCTGACGCCGGCGACCTTTGCCCAAGCCCCCACCGTCGAATCTCTACTGCAAAAAGCGGTGGAACGGGGTCAGAAGGGGGATTTTGAAGCGGCGGTGTTTGAACTCAACCAGGCGATTAAACTGGCTCCCAATAATCCGACCGCTTTTACCCTGCGGGGCGTTGCCTACACCAACATGGGCAATGCGAAACAGGCACTGGAGGACTTTACCAAAGCGATTCAATTGGCTCCCAAGGCGGCGGCTCCCTACGGCTATCGGGCCATTGTGCGGCGGCAAATGCTGGATTTGCCGGGGGCGTTGGCGGACGTGAACGAAGCGATCAAAATTGACGGTAAAAATCCGGGGTTTTATTCCTTCCGGGGGGCACTCCATGCGGATGCGGGCGACCGGGCCAAGGCGTTGAGCGATTTTCAACAGGCGGCCAAATTATTCGCCGAACGGGGGGATACCGAAGGGGTGAAAGAAATGCAGGAATTTATCACCATCTTGGAAAAAGAACCGGCGGCGACCCCCAGCCCAGCCGCCCCGGTGCAACCCGCGCAGCCGAAATAAGCCGTGCCCAGCCGGGAACCTTGGCCGAGCCTGGTTCTCTACCACCTGTTCAAATGGCCGGTGGTTGCCCCCACCTTTTGGTGGTACCTGCGGGGGCGGGTGGAAGGCTTTGCCCATGTGCCCCGCCGGGGTGCCTTTGTGGCGGTCTGTAACCACGCCAGCGACTTTGACCCCCCCTTGGTGTCCTGCGCCCTGGGGCGACCGGTGGCTTACATGGCCAAGGAAGAACTGTTTCGGGTGCCGGTTTTCGCCACGCTCATTCGTTGGTATGGGGCATTCCCGGTGCGGCGGGGCGCCTCAGACCGACAGGCGATTCAGGCCGCTTTGAGCGCGTTAGCCCAGGGCTGGGCGACGGGAGTCTTTTTATCGGGAACCCGCACCGCCGATGGCCGGGTCACGGCACCCAAACTGGGGGCGGCGCTGATTGCCGCCAAAGCCCAGGTGCCCCTGTTGCCGGTCATGCTCTGGGGCACCCAACAGATTCGCCCCAGGGGCTGCCGTTGGCCGCGCTCAACACCGGTAACGGTACGGATTGCACCGCCCTTACCCCCGCCCCCGGACAGCCACCGCGCCACCTTAGAAGCAGTGACCTGGGAATGCTGCCGGATTTTGAACCAACTGCACGACCTGGGGCGTTAATCGGCGCGCCGGTTCTGCCACCAATGCCACGCCCCCGTCAGCAAGGCGCCCAGCATCAGCAGTCCAATCGCCGGTTGCCACAGGGGTGGCCAGAGCCAGAGCCAGGTTTCCCAGAGCTGCGGCCAGCGAGCTTGCCCCAGCACGGCCACCGCAAACCAGCCAAACCCCGCCAACACCAGGAAAAAATCCAGCATCAGCAAGGTATTCAGCCAGTGTCGCGGCCCCTCAGGCATCTCCCTGCTCCAATACCGCCGCGGATTTCTGCCGATCCAGCTTAAACACCATCACCGCCAGGGGGGGCAAACACAAATCCAGGGAACAGGGCCGCCCGTGATACCCCCATTCATCCGTCCATTTACCGCCCAGATTGCCCATATTGGAACCGCCGAATTCGCGGGCATCGCTGTTAAACAATTCCCGATAGAAGCCCGGCTCCGGTACGCCAATCCGGTAGTGGGCATGGGGCTGAGGGGTGAAATTACAGACAATGATTAAATAATTGCTGCGGTCTTTGTCGTAACGGATATAGGAAACCACACTATGGCGATTATCCGCACAATCAATCCACTCAAACCCATCCAGGGTGAAATCTTGAGTATAAAGTGCCGGTTCCTGCCGGTATAAATGCACCAACGCCGTCAGGTATTTTTTCAAATTTTGATGGCGGTCGTATTGCAGTAAATGCCACTCCAAATCCCCCCACACATTCCATTCCTGCCACTGGCCGAACTCCATCCCCATAAATAGGGTTTTCTTGCCCGGATGGGTGAACATATAGGCAAACAACGCCCGCATATTGGCAAACTTTTGCCACTCATCCCCCGGCATTTTGGAGAGCAAACTGGCCTTGCCGTGTACCACTTCATCGTGGGAAAGCGCCAGCATAAAATTCTCGCTAAACGCATACCAAATACTAAAGGTAATGTTGTTTTGATGGAACTGGCGAAACCAGGGATCCATGCGGAAATAATCCAAGGTATCGTGCATCCAGCCCATGTTCCATTTCAGGTTAAATCCCAACCCGCCCACGTAGGTTGGCCAGGACACCATCGGCCAAGCCGTTGACTCTTCCGCAATGGATAAAATCCCGGGGAAATAGCTGAAAATCACGTGGTTCACCTGGCGGAGAAAATCCACCGCTTCAATATGTTCCCTGCCCCCGTATTGATTGGCCACCCATTCCCCATCTTTGCGCCCGTAATCCAAATAAATCATGGACGCCACCGCATCCACACGGATGCCGTCAATGTGATACTTATCAAACCAAAAAAGGGCATTCGCCACCAGAAAATTGCGCACCTCCGGGCGGCCGTAATCAAACACCAGGGTGCCCCATTCTTTGTGTTCTCCCTTGCGCGGGTCGCTATACTCATACAAGTGGGAGCCGTCAAAAAAGGCCAACCCGTGACCGTCTTTGGGAAAATGCCCCGGCACCCAATCCACAATCACCCCAATCCCGTTTTGGTGACATTGGTCCACAAAATACATGAAATCCTGGGGAGAGCCATAGCGGGACGTGGCCGCATAATAACTCACCACCTGATAGCCCCAGGAGCCATCAAAGGGATAGTCGGCAACCGGCAGCAATTCCACATGGGTAAACCCCATTTCCTTCACATAGGGAATTAACTCCTGCGCCAATTCCCGGTAGGTCAGATAGCGGGCACCCGGATTCAACTCCGAGACCGCCACCGGTGCCGTGCCATCCGGGGTCGGTTCGGCAAACGCCCGGTGTAACCAGGAACCCAAATGCACCTCATAAACGGCAATCGGTTGGGTCAAAACATCCGTGTGCCGCCGCCGTTCTAACCATTCCTGATCCCCCCAGGCGTAACGGTCTAGGTTGGTGACAATCGAAGCCGTTTTCGGGCGCACTTCCTGTTGAAAACTCAAGGGGTCTGACTTTTCGTAAATATGCCCTTCCCAATTTTTAATTTCGTATTTGTATTTTGTTCCTTCCGTCAATTCCGGGATAAACAATTCCCAAATCCCCGTATGGCCTTTGCGCATCTGATGCAAACGCCCATCCCAATTGTTGAAATCGCCGATCACCGACACATTGCGGGCGTTGGGCGCCCACACCGCAAAATAAACCCCCGCCACCCCATCTAAAACCGTCAAATGACTGCCCAATTTTTCGTAAATCCGGTGATGATTGCCTTCCCCGAATAGATGCAGGTCAAAATCGGTGAGTTTTGGGGTTTTGAAACTGTAGGGGTCATAAAACACCCGCTCCCGTTCCCCCTCGAGCACCCGCAGTTGATAGTTGGGCAATTCCGCCACCGGCAGCAAACATTCAAACAGATGGGGGTTCTGCGGGGTGGTCATCGGAAACTCTTGGCGCAGGGTGGGACACACCACCCAGGCCGCCTGCGCCTGGGGCAAATAGGCCCGAATCTGCCATTGGGTCTGCCCGTCTCTTTCTACCGCGTGGGGGCCGAGGACGGTAAACGGGTCGTGGTGCTGGTTGCGGACTAATAAATCCACCTGGTCTTGACTCAGGAGCATGGTCATGGAAAATCCACCGCCTCAAAATAAAGGTTCAATCTGAAGAAACTTGGCAAATCCTACCAAATCCTCCCAGTTTCAGAGTACAGGAACTCTTCCTCCGGTGATCCGTCTCCAGGGGCAGGGGGATTGCCCCCACCCAACTGGAACTCTCTTTCCCCTACAATTCCCTACAATAGGGGGCAAGGACAGTCTAAGGGCAGTTTAGGTGTTGAGTTAAATCCTTTGGGAGGTTGTGGTTATGCCGTGTGGGCAACAAATGCGGGCAGGGCTCGTCGGCTTAGGAATGCTGGTGGGGTTGTTGAGCCTCACCCCACGGGCAACTGCTAACCCGAAAAAACTCAGTTTTTACTGCGGCACGAGTCAAGGGACACCCGCTACGCTGGCTAAATCCGGCAACCGGGTGGTGCCGATCATCCGCTGGACTTCCGATAGCTTTAGCGAGAGTGGTTTTTCCCCCGAACGCCGCTGTCAGGAAGTTTCCCGGCGTTTTCAAACCTATTACGATGACGGTAGTTTGAGCTTTATCACCACCGGGCGCATGAACGGTCAGAATGTGATTTGTGTGGCTCGCAGTCATGGCGGCCCCTGCGCCGGTTTACTCTTTACCCTCAAGCCCGGTTCCAACCCGACCCAGGTGATTAACCAGTTATTCAACATCCGCACCCGGGCGTCCGGCCCGCTCAACGAAACCACGGCGCGTCCCTACGTGGACTTCAACGAATTTATCACCGGTGAAGGTGAAGACATCCCCGAACCCACCCCGTAACCGTTGAAATTGCGCTTGCCATTACGGCGCGGCTGGCCGGGGCTGGTGGGGCTGGCGACGGGACTGGTGCTCTGGTGGCAGGGACGACCGGTGCGACCACCCCGCCCGCCGGCTCCCCCTTTGGCCGCCCCGTTGCTCCAGCGCCTGGCCGAAAACGTGACGGTGAAGGTGGTCGTGGGACAGAATTGGGGTTCCGGGGTTCTGGTGGCACGCCAGGGAACCACCTATACCTTGGTCACCAACCAACACGTTTTAGAGGGAGACAGCCGCGCCACCGATTATCAGGTCTTGACCCCTGACGGTCACCGCTATCCGGCGCAACCGCTGCCCGCCCCCCCCACCCAAGCCGACGTGGCCGCCCTGCGCTTCCGGAGTACCCAAACCTACCCCCTTGCCTGCCCCCAACCCCACCTGCCCACCGCCGGGGAACCGGTGTTTGCCGCCGGGTTTCCCTTTCCGACTGAAGGACAGACCGACCCCGGCTTGGTCTTTACCACCGGTCAGGTGAGTTGGGTCTTACCCCAGCCCCTGGAGGGAGGCTACCGCCTGGGGTACACCAACGCCGTGGAAAAAGGCATGAGCGGCGGGCCGGTGCTGAATCGCTACGGGCGCCTGGTGGCCTTAAACGGCATGCACAAAGACCCCCTGTGGGGCGACCCCTACCGTTACGCGGACGGAACCCTCCCCGACCCCGCTTTGCGCTCCCGGCTGGGGGACTCCAGTTGGGGGATTCCCATCGGCCAGGTCTGGCAGGAGTTGGGGCTGGGCACACCGGCGTGCGCGTCCGCCCCTTCCGGGGCATGATAGACCCCCGTTCACGGTAAAATAAGGTGCCACGTCTGTTGTGTTGATGAGGTTGGTTATGGGGTATCGTGCATTACTGGCTGTATTGCTGATGTGCTGTTTGACTCTGGTTACTGCCTGTGCCCCCGCCGTGGGCACCACCGCCGAAGGGCTGACCTATGAACAGATCAAAAGTCTATCTTACGACCAGGTCAAGGGAACGGGATTAGCTAATAAATGTCCCCAGTTGAGTAATTTTGCCCGGGGGGCGTTGAATTTGACCGCCGGCCAAAAATATCAGATTACCGATTTGTGTTTGGAACCCACCAGCTATTTTGTCAAGGAAGAACCCCTGAATAAGCGGCAGGAGGCCACGTTTGTCCCCGCCAAGCTCCTCACCCGAGCCACCTCCTCGATTGATGCGGTGGAAGGGGATTTGGAAGTCGCGCCCGATGGGGTGCTGACCCTCAAAGAACGGGACGGGATTGACTTCCAAGCCATTACCGTGCAACTGCCGGGGGGGGAACGGGTGCCGTTCTTGTTCACCATTAAGGAATTGGTCGCCAAAACCGAACCGGGGTCAACGGTGATCAACACTTCCACGGATTTTGAGGGCACCTTCAAGGTTCCCTCTTACCGTTCGGCCTTGTTTCTCGACCCCAAAGGCCGGGGCTTGGCCACCGGCTATGACAATGCGGTGGCGCTGCCGGCTCAAGCCGACGATGCCCGGTTGGCGGAAGCGAACGTGAAGGCGGTGGAAATCAGCGAGGGGCACCTCTCCCTGCAGGTGGCGCAGGTGGACGGCAGCACCGGGGAAATCGCCGGTACCTTTGAGAGCGAACAGCCTTCCGATACGGATCTGGGTGCGCGGGAACCCCTGGATGTGAAAATTCGGGGCATCTTTTATGCCCGCGTCCGCCCCGCCGCCTAGCGGTTTTGCCCGTGCCTAAGCCCGCTCCTCGGTAAATATACGGTTGTCAACCGGGGAGTGGTCTTGCTAGGGTTAAATCTGTGTATCATGACTGTTCCATCCTCCTTAAAGCCTATGCCTGCAACTGCGGACGTGCCATCGGAACGACAAAACCCTGAGGGCAACGGGCAGGAGAAGGGGCAGGGGTTGGAGCGGAAGCACCAATCCTTAGTATGGTTAAAGGCCTATCGAGCTACGAAGGATATTGAAATCCGCAATCGTTTGGTGCAGGCCAACTTGGGTTTGGTACGGCAGGAAGCCCATCGCTGTCAGCATTGGACGCGGGAGCCTTTGGAAGACCTGATGCAGGTGGGCGTCCTGGGTTTAATTCAAGCCATTGAGCGGTTTGATGTAGAGCGGGGGGTGGCTTTTAGCAGTTTTGCCCTACCCTACGTGCGGGGGGCGATTCAGCACTACATCCGGGATCACAGTGCGACTTTGCGGCTGCCCCGGCGCTGGTTGGAATTGCACCAGCGGGCGATGCAGGTATTTGCCCAATGGCGGCGGACGCAGGGGCGGGAACCTTCGGTGGCGGAGTTGACCACCGCTTTGGGGGTGACTTCCCAGGAATGGACGGAGGCGCAGATGGCCTGGCAAAATCAATCCCTGGTGAGTCTGGATATGTGTGTGGGGGATGAGGAAGGCCGTCCCCTCTCCCTGGGCGAACAGGTGTGCGACCCGGAGTACCGCAGTTTCCAGTTGGCGCAGGAAGACCGCATCCGCCTGGAGCAATGTTTAGTCCATCTGGAAAGCCGCACCCGGGAAATTTTAGAGTTTGTCTTTTTCCACGAATTTACCCAAAAAGAGGTGGCGGACTCCCTGAAAATCAGCGTGGTCACGGTGGCTCGCCACATGAAAAAGGGCTTGAAGCGGCTGAAGGAATTGTTAGAAGACCAGGGTGATTGACCCCAACTGCTGGGCGTTGGCCGTTGATCTCGGGGGCACGCGCTTACGGGTGGCGGTGGTCACGCCGCAGGCCGAACTGCTCTATCAGCAAGAACAACCTACTCCGGCGACCCGCGCCGCTATTTTGGCGCAGCTATGGGCATTGCTACAGCGAGGGCAGGACTGGGTCGCCCATCAGGGGGGTAAACTCGGCGGCATTGGCATCAGCACCGGCGGGCGGGTGGATTTTGCGCGGGGGGAAGTGATGGATGCCACTGCACTGCTCCCGGATTGGCGGCGTGTGCCTCTGCGGGAGTTGACCGAAAGCCGGTTGGGGCTGCCGACCTGGGTGGATAACGATGGCAACTGTGCCGCGCTGGGGGAGTTGTGGTGCGGGGCGGGTCAAGGTTGTCAGCATTTCCTGAATGTGGTGGTGGGGACGGGCATCGGCGGCGGCGTGGTGCTCAACGGTGAGGTGATGCGGGGGGCCGGTTATGCCGCCGGGGAACTGGGGCACGTCAGTGTGGATTACCAAGGGCCGGTGTGTAACTGCGGCAACTGGGGCTGTGTGGAATTGTTTGCCTCCGGTTCCGGGTTGGCCAATCTGGCGCAAACCCTGTGGGAGACGGGTTTACTGCAATTTACCCACAAATCCATTACGACCGCCGCCGAGATTACGGCGCAGGAGGTGGGGGAGGCGGCACGGTTGGGGAATCCGATTGCGCAAGATTTGATTCGACGGGCGGGACGGATGTTGGGGGTTGCCCTCACCAGCTTGCTCCATACCCTGAACCCGGAGCGGGTGATT
This sequence comes from uncultured cyanobacterium, assembly GCA_937936705.1. Taxonomy (GTDB): domain Bacteria; phylum Cyanobacteriota; class Cyanobacteriia; order Gloeomargaritales; family Gloeomargaritaceae; genus Gloeomargarita. The sequence goes on from CALHCP010000044.1 coordinate 11,725, forward strand.
GTGGGCGGGTCGGTGCTGGCATTGGGGGATGATTATTGGCAACCTTTAGTCCGCACCATCCAAGAACGGGCCATGCAGCCGGTGCCGGTGGTGCGTTCGCCGTTGCGGGCAGCTGGTTTGCTGGGAGCGGCGGCTTTGGTTTGGCAAAAATAAGCCCCAAAAAAGCTGCACCTCGGAGATGCAGCCTGCGGGGATGGTTCTCAGAACTTAGGCTTCCCCAAAGACCTCTAGATCGTCCGGGTCAACAAAGTGGCAAATCGCATCATCAATACAAATGACCGCCCAGCCGGCAGCATTGATATTCACCAAAGTATAAGGGGCTTCATCCACAAAAAAACCTTTGTGGTTGCGGGTTCCCGGCTTGACTTGCACCGCTTTTCCTTGCATGGGTCACCTCCAGAAGTAAACTGAATCGGGTTGAATGTGAAAATAAGGTTAGCACTGCCTTCCCTGCTTCAGGAATAAATTTTTCCAAAAAAATCTAACGGATTATCACGGCTTCATCCCCGCTTGTAACGAGATTGCAAGTAATACATGAAATTTTCTGCATTTATACCTATCATTCGGCGAAATTAACCCCGGTATCCCGGCAAAAACCGGGGTTTTCGTCATATTTTTTCACAAATGCTCTCAGGATTCTTTCACCCAGAGGGTCTTGAGATTGACAAATTCTAATAAACCCCATTCCCCCAGTTCCCGTCCGTAACCGGATTGTTTGATGCCGCCGAAGGGGAGCCGGGGGTCGGAGCGCACCATGCCGTTGATGAAGACCGCACCACTTTCCAGCTCGGTGAGGAGCCGTTGTTGTTCTTGGGGGTCGCGGGTCCAGGCGCTGGCGCCCAGGCCAAAGGGGGAGTCGTTGGCAACGCTGATGGCGGTATCCAGGTCCGGCACCGTATAAATGAGGGCAACGGGGCCGAAAAATTCGATGTTCCGGGCACCGGGGGGCAGGTGGGTGAGGAGGGTGGGGGGGTAAAAACTGCCCGCGCCGGGGGGGATCTGACCGCCGCAGAGGACCTGTGCCCCTGCATTCACCATTTGGGTCACTTGCTGATGGAGTTCGTCCCGCAGGGCGGGGGTGGCCAGGGGGCCCAGTTCGGTGTTGGGGTCGAGGGGATCGCCCATCTTCAGGGCTTGGAAGCGGGTGATTAATTCTTCGATCAACGCCGGGGCAATGTTTTGATGGAGGATGAAGCGTTTGGCGGCGATGCAGGACTGCCCGTTATTGAGCATCCGCGCCGTAACCGCGGTAGCGGCTGCCGCTTTCAGGTCGGCACTGGGCAGCACAATCAACGGATCGCTGCCACCGAGTTCCAGGACGGTTTTTTTCAAGGCGCGCCCGGCGGCAGCGGCCAAAGCCATGCCTGCCGCTTCGCTGCCGGTGAGGGTGGCGGCTTTGATCCGGGGGTCGGCGACCACCTGAGCCACCCGGTGGGATTCGATCAATAAGGTCTGCATGACTCCGGGAGGAAACCCCGCCTGCCTGACCAACTGTTCGATGCCCAGGGCGCTTTGGGGCACGTTGGAGGCGTGTTTCAGCAGGAGCGCGTTCCCTGCCATCAGAGCCGGTGCCAGACAACGAAACACCTGCCAAAAGGGGAAATTCCAGGGCATTACCGCCAAAATGATACCCAGGGGTTGGCGGCGCACCCATGTCTGTGCCACGCTACCATCGGGCAGCCGCTCCAAAGGCCCCGCCCGATCCTGGAGCCATTCTGCCCCCTGTTCGGCGTAATAACGGCAGACCCAGGCGCTTTTGTCCACTTCCGCCAAGGCCGCCTGAATCGGCTTGCCCATCTCCAAGGTCATGGTGCGGGCCCAAGTTTCCCGTTCCTGCTGGAGTTGTTCCGCCAGGCGATGCAACCCCGCCGCCCGTTGGGTAATGGACCAGGAGCGGTAGGTATCCCATCCCGTGGCCGCCTGGGCTAATTTGGCTGCCAATTCGGCCTCGGTCAACGGCGTAAAGGTTTGTAAAACTTCGCCGCTGTAGGGATTCACGCTGGCAATGGCCATAGTCTTCATTGGGGAGTTCTTAATCCTCAAAATTTTACTATAGGGCACCTCTATTGATAGGAACCAGCAGAAAATCATCTCGCCGGCATACCAAGTTTACAGAGAACCCAAGACGGGGGCTGCACCCCGGCGACCGCCGTTCTAAACTTAATTAGGATTGCTATTGGGAATCACCTTATACCAAAGGGTGGAAGCCCCGTACTTCAGTGCGGGGAGGAAACACGAGTTGGTGACTTTAGTCGCCGTCATAGATGATATAACTTTAACATGAAACAAACTCTGACACTCGTTTGCAAACTTCAGCCAAGCCCTGAACAATCTCTCAAAATCGAGGAATTGTTGAAGGCATTTGCGGATGCTTGCAACTTTGCCAATGAGGCAGTCAAACCAGCGATAACAAGCAAAACGACCATTCAAAATAGGGTCTATCAGGAGCTTCGTTCT
>CALHCP010000045.1 GCA_937936705.1 uncultured cyanobacterium
TAGTCGCACAAGTGTACGCCGGTTATGTGGCGGGTTTGGATATTTTGCAGGGGGTAAGTATTGAGGTTCATACCGGGGAATTGGTCACGCTGATCGGCCCCAACGGTGCCGGTAAATCCACCCTGCTCAAGGCAATTTTTAATCTGCTGCCCCAACGCCGGGGCAAAATTGCCTTTCAAGGACAAGCCATTCAAGACATTCCCACCCATGAACTGGTTGCCAGGGGGATGGGATATGTCCCCCAACTGGCGAATGTTTTTCCTTCTTTAACCGTAGGGGAAAACCTGAGTATCGGCGCCGTCCCTGCCCAACGCAAAGCCTTAAAAAATCGCATAGAAGAATTAACCCATTTCTTTCCGATTCTACGAGAACGGTTTCACCAACGTGCCGGCACCCTCTCCGGCGGCGAACGCCAATTATTAGCCATGGCACGGGCATTGATGGCTCAACCGCAACTGCTCCTGTTAGATGAACCCTCGGCGGCACTTTCCCCCAAACTCGTCGGCGAAGTCATGAACTACATCCAACAAATTAACCGCCTGGGGGTCACCGTTTTATTAGTCGAACAAAACGCCCGCCAAGCCCTGAAAATTTCCCATCGGGGCTATGTGCTGGAAAACGGTCGAGAATGTTATAGCGGGGTCGGTTCCGAACTGCTGCACAACCCCGCCATCGGCGAACTCTACCTGGGCATCAAATCCCCCCTCGAATCCGGCACCTAAGAGATGGGATTGCCATGGCTGAGGGGTTCGACCCCTGGTTTACCGTTGAAATTGGGACTGACCGGCGAACTGTGCCCCGCCCGGACAAACGGTAAGGGCTGGTGTTGCACCAGGGCGACAACATTCGCATCCATAACGGTACGGGGTTGTAACCCCACCGCATCCCCCACCAGATGATTCTCCCGGTCGAGGAAAATAAAACGAGGCACCCCGTCCACCTCGTACTGCAATAACTCAGGAATCCAACGGGGATTATCCACATTCAAAAACACAAAATTCACCTGCTCCCGGTAAGCCGCTTCCAACTGCTGTAAATCCTTCGCCATCTGCTGACAGGTCTGACACCAATCCGCATAAAACTCAATCATCGTAGGTCGATCGTTCGCCAAGGCCATTTCCAAAGGCACCGATTGAGCCGCCAAGCGGGTTAAGGAAACCCCATCCGCCTGCCCCCGCAGCCCCCAAAATAAAGATACCGCCAGCAAAACCGCTCCCACAGCCAAAACCCAACGTTGCATGAGCCTACCCCCCGGACATTTTTTTTCAGTGTATCAAGAAATGTAACGGCTGCTGGTCGGGGGGGCAGACGTGATAGCATACTGAGCAAGTGAGAGATTTAGTAGAAACACCTATGGTTGCCACGCCGTCAGAAGCCACGTTTGCCGAATTGCGCCCTGGGATCAAAGCCCCGGCGAAAGAAACGATTTTAACTCCCCGATTTTACACCACTGACTTTGAAGCGATGGCGGCGATGGACATTCGTGCCAACGAAGCCGAATTACGGGCGATTCTCAAGGAGTTTCAGGCGGATTACAACCGGCATCACTTCGTTCGGGATGAGGACTTCAACCGCTCCTGGGATCACATTGACGGGGAGACCCGGCGTTTGTTTATCGAATTTTTGGAACGCTCTTGTACCGCCGAATTTTCGGGATTTTTATTGTATAAGGAATTATCCCGCAAACTGAAGGGGAAAAACCCGGTTTTAGCGGAATGCTTTGCCCTCATGTCGCGGGATGAAGCCCGTCACGCGGGTTTTTTGAATAAGGCGATGGCGGATTTTGGGCTGAGCCTGGATTTAGGATTTCTCACCAGCCACCGCAGTTACACCTTCTTTGCCCCGAAGTTTATTTTCTACGCTACCTACCTGTCCGAGAAAATCGGTTATTGGCGTTATATCACCATCTATCGCCATTTGGAACAGCACCCCGAGAACCGGATTTATCCCATCTTCAAGTTTTTTGAAAACTGGTGCCAGGACGAAAACCGGCACGGGGATTTCTTCGATGCAATTTTGCGCGCCAATCCGCAGTTTTTGAACGGTTGGCAAGCCCGGTTGTGGTGTCGCTTCTTCCTGCTGTCGGTGTTTGCCACCATGTATCTGAATGATTTACAGCGGGCGAAATTTTACGCCGCCCTAGGGCTGGAGGCGCGCAGTTACGACCTGGAAGTGATCCGTAAGACCAACTGGACTGCCGGGCGGGTCTTTCCGGTGATTTTGAATGTGGAACATCCCCTGTTCGAACGGCTGATGGATGCCTGTGCCGCCAGCTACCTGAAAATCGTCCAGATTGGCGAAACCCAGGGGACAAAATTCCTCAAACGCCTGCGCCAGTTGCCCCACGCGCTCAGCATTGCGGTGAATCTACTGCGGTTGTACCTGATGCGCCCGGTGGACATGGAAACGCAACGGGGCGCGGTCTGTTGATGCCAGCCAGTCAAGGCAATTCAGGTTGTATAATGGGTGCATCAGTCGCTTGGGGATAAACCGATGGGCTTATTCGACCGTTTAGGCCGTTTGTTCCGTGCCAACCTAAATGCTGCGATCAGTGCCGCCGAAGACCCGGAGAAGATTTTGGATCAGGCACTTTTAGATATGCAGGAAGACCAGGTGCAATTGCGGCAGGCGGTCGCTCAGGCGATGGCCACTCAAAAGCGGGTCGAGCAGCAATACAATCAGAATTTATCCCTGGCGGAGGAATGGTATCGTAAAGCGCAACTGGCTTTGCAAAAAGGGGATGAGGAGCTGGCCAAGCAAGCCTTGTCCCGGCGTAAGGGTTATGCGGATACCGCCGCCGCCATGAAGACGCAACTGGATCAGCAGTCGGTGCAGTTGGAAAATCTCCGCCGTCAGATGACCGCTCTAGAGGGCAAAATTGCGGAGGCGAAGACCAAGAAAGATATGCTCAAAGCCCGGTTGCGTGCCGCCAAAGCCACCGAGCAGGTGAACCAAGCACTGGGCAAAGTGGGGACAAGCAGTGCGATGGCCGCCTTTGAGCGGATGGAAGACAAAGTCTTGACCCAGGAAGCCAAAGCCCAGGCGACTATAGAACTGTCCGGGGACAACCTGGAAGAGCAGTTTAAGCTCCTTGAGGGTAGTACCGATTTGGATGCGGAATTGTTAGCCCTGAAGGCGCAGATGGGTATGGGTACGCTGCCCTCGTCCGCTTCAGCTCCGGTTCCCCTGCCGGAATCATTGCCGCAGGGCAAACTAGAACAATCCTAGATAGGCCGTCCCCCTTTAGCGGTCAACCCTGCGCCCGCCGTTGGCTATACATGACCCGGAGGATGCTGGCCGGGTCAATCCAGCCGCCGTTATACTTCAGACCCCAATGCAGGTGCGGGCCGGTCGTGCGTCCGGTCATGCCCACCCGTCCCACGCGGGCGCCCGTCGCCACCCATTGCCCCTCCCGAATCACCAGCCCACTGCCGGGGTCGTCCAGATAATTCACCCCTTTGATGTTGACCGCCCGTCCCCGCAGATGGCAGTAAATGTGCCGCCACCCCCCCGAAGCAATAATCAGGGTGGTACCACACAACCCGTCCTGGCTCACCTCTACGACCTGCCCCACCCACCAGTTACGGATGTAACTCCCTTCCGGCGCAGCAATATCCAACCCGTAATGAAACTCCTCACCGCGCGGGCCAAAGGGAGAAGTGTAGCCGACAAACTGTTCTACCGGGAACGATGCCTGTTGCCAACTGCCGGTGGCCACACTCTGCGGCTGGCTCGCCCCCGGCCAACCACAGAGCCCTGCCGTTGCCAGCAGACCGATTGCTCCTCGCCACCACCGCATGAGCCATTGCTCCTCAACCTGCCAGCCACTATACCGCAGGAGGACGGAGAAATTCAACCGGAGCGGACATTTTAGGCCGGAACTAACTCCGGGCGCCGGGAATGGCGAATGCCCTCAATGGCGGCTCGATAATCCGCGGCTTTGAACACCGCCGAACCCGCCACAATCGCATTCGCACCCGCTTCCAGGACTTGCCAAGTGTTATTAGCTTTGAGGCCGCCGTCCACCTCAATCCAGGGGTCCAGCCCGCGTTCCTGGCACATTTGCCGCAGTTGCCGGATTTTGGGCACGACCTGGGGAATAAAGCCTTGACCGCCAAACCCCGGATTGACGCTCATAATCAGCACCAAATCCACCACATCCAGCACATAGGTAATCAAATCCAAAGAACTCGCCGGGTTCAACACCACCCCCGCCTGTTTGCCCAATTCTTTAATTTGAGTCAGGGTTCGGTGCAGATGAATGGTGGCACTACTTTCGGCGTGCACCGAGATAATATCCGCTCCGGCTTTGGCAAAATCCGCCACATACCGCTCCGGCTCCACAATCATCAAATGTACATCCAAGGGCTTGGTCGTCACCGGGCGCAGAGCCTCCACCACCAGCGGGCCGATGGTGATATTGGGGACAAACCGCCCGTCCATCACATCCACATGAATCCAGTCCGCCCCGGCGGCATCCACCGCCTGCACTTCCGCCCCCAAGCGGCTAAAATCCGCCGACAAAATTGAAGGCGCAATCACCACCGATTTTCCTGCCATACCCTTTGCCCCAATGGTTACCCCTCTAGTGTAATGAAAAGATGTAGCAAATCTAAAGTTTTGGGGCAACATCCCCCTTGGGGATCAGGGGATTCCTCACGGGATGGGGGCATGCCTAGGTGGATTCGCCAACCCAAGCGGCAGCCATTTTGGCACCCTATCTGGTCGAACTTGGGGGAATAATGCTAAATATGATAGGTAATACTGAACGGCTCACCCCTGGGTGCGAAGGCATGGTTCATTCCCCCGCCCATCCTGAACATTTGACCGTTACCGACGACCTGCAAGCATTACTGGTCATCATTCCCCCGCCGATTCGTCAGCCCTTAGAGCGGCATCCGCAGCGCCAGCAGGTGATCGAAATCATCCTGGATTTGGGGCGTCCGCCGGAAGCGCGGTTCCCCGACCACACGGAATATCTGCACCCGGAACCGGTCACCCGCGAGGATTTGGACTACGCCATTGCTCAGGTGGGGGAATTCAGCGGCGACAACCGCGCCGGGATTGAACGCACCCTGCACCGGATCAGCGGTATTCGCAACCGGCAAGGGAAAATTATCGGCCTCACCTGCCGGGTGGGGCGGGCGGTCTTTGGTACGGTCAGTCTGATCCGGGATTTGGTGGAAACCGGCCAGTCCATTCTCCTGCTGGGGCGACCGGGGGTGGGCAAAACCACCGCTCTGCGGGAAATCGCCCGGGTGCTGGCGGATGATTTGGGCAAACGGGTGGTGATTATTGATACCTCCAACGAAATTGCCGGCGATGGCGACATTCCCCACCCGGCGATTGGGCGTGCCCGGCGGATGCAGGTGGCGCGTCCCGAACTTCAGCATCAGGTGATGATCGAAGCGGTGGAAAATCACATGCCGGAGGCGATCATCATTGACGAAATCGGCACGGAATTGGAAGCCCTGGCCGCCCGCACCATTGCTGAACGGGGGGTGCAGTTGATCGGGACGGCACACGGCAACCAAATTGAAAATCTGATGAAAAATCCCACCCTGGCGGATTTGATCGGCGGGATTCAAGCCGTCACCTTGGGCGATGACGAAGCCCGTCGCCGGGGCACGCAGAAAACCGTTTTGGAGCGCAAAGCCCCGCCCACCTTTACCATTGCCGTGGAGATGCAGGAACGCTACCGCTGGGTGATCCACGAACGGGTTGCCGATACGGTGGACAACCTGTTGCGGGGGCGCAAGGGTGCCACCCAGATTCGTACCTTGGGTGAAGGCGGCCAAGTGGTCACCACCCACGAACTCCCCGCCCCCGAACCGCAGCCCCCCACCCAACTGCGACGCTGGCGCCGGGCGGGACGGATGCTCACCCTACCGGAAAGTCCGGAAGCCGGGGAAGAATTTGCCCAACTGTTGGACAACGCCCTCCACGAAGACCCCCTCCCCTTCGAGGGTTATCTGCAGCGGGAGGGGGATGACCCGGTGCATCTCTACCCCTACGGTGTCAGCTTAGAACTGCTCAACCAGGTGATCATGGCCTTGGATTTGCCGATTGTCCTGGTGCGGGACATTCACCAAGCCGATGTCATGTTGACCCCGCGGGCGCAGGCACGACAGAATCCTAAGGTGCGCCAGATGGCCAAGTCCCGCCAGTTGCCCGTTTACACCGTCAAAGGCAACACCTTGCCCCACATCACCCGCGCCCTACGGCGGTTGTTGCGTTTGGATGACGGGGAACCGGGGGAGGATTGGCCGCTGCTCACCCAGGGGCGGGAAGAGGACGAGGTGGAAGCCCTGGAGGAAGCCCGCCTCGCCGTCGAACAAATTGTCATTCCTACCGGTCAGCCGGTGGAACTTTTGCCGCGTCCCCCCGCCATCCGCAAGATGCAGCACGAATTGGTCGAGCATTACCGCCTGCGTTCCGATAGCTTTGGCGAAGAACCCAACCGCCGCTTGCGCATTTTCCCCGCCTGAATCGGCTATGATATGACCTGATAACCAATGGGGGAACTCATGGCCGACTCGGAATCCCGGCAACGGCGCATCCAGGAACATCTACGCCGCACCACCGACATCAACTTGCAGCGTGTCGCCAGCGACCAGGATGCCCGCAAACAAAAAGTGTTGGAACACATCCGCCGCAGTTTAGGTTGACCTCATGGCGGAAGCACTAATCGTCCTGGTCACGGTGGGCGAACGCAGCGAAGCGGATAATATCGCCCAAGCCCTGGTGGGGGAGAAACTCGCCGCCTGTGTGGGCATCATGCCGATTGAATCCGTGTACCTGTGGGAAGGGGAGTGGGAAAATCAGGTGGAATTTCAACTGGTCATCAAAACCGTCAAAAGCCGTTACCCGGAAGTGGAAGCCAAAATTTTACAACTTCATAGCTATGAAGTCCCGGAAATTCTGGGTTTGCCGGTGGTGGCCGCTTCGGAACGATACTTAAACTGGGTCATGCAGCAAACCGGTTAACCCGAATGGGGAGATTATTGGCATGAAATTAGCGCTCAATCTGGGGGTCATCGGGGGGCTGACCCTGGGTTTAAGCGGTTGTGGGTTGGTGCATACCCTCCGGCGTTACGTCCGTCCCCAAACGCCGAAAACAGAAGCAGCGACCGCCCCCACCGGCGCAGTGGCGATTGCCCCCCGATTTGAGTATGTGGGTGAATTTGATGAAACAGGTCTGGCTCCCGCCGCCGTCCCTGACCCCGACCGTAAAGACCGGCAGCTATGGGGATTTATCAACACCAAAGGCGAGATGGTGATTCCGCCCCAATTTCACTGTGAATATGGGGAATACGAAATTCCCTGTGGTCCTTTTGTAAACGGCGTCGCCCGGGTCGTCCGGGAGCGCAAAACCGGGGACAAACCCGAAAATGTCATTTCTGAGTTTGGTTTTATCAACCGCACCGGCATCTATGTGGTACCACCCCAATTTAGCTATGCAGAGAATTTCAGCGATGAACTGGCGATGGTGCGGGTAGGACCCGATTTCGATAAGGCAAGAGTGGGGTTCATCAATCCCCAGGGAGAAATGGTGATTCCACCCCAATTTCTCTTGGCGGGCAGTTTTCAAAATGGCTATGCTCCGGCGTGCCGAGGGGCGGATTACGAACGGGCGGAATGCGGCGTGATTGATAAAACCGGTAAATTTGTCATTCCTCCCGAATACGACTGGATTGGACTAAACGGTTATCAAAACGGCCTGCTCAAGGTAAGGAAGAACGGAAAGTGGGGATTTATTCGTTAGGGAGCCTTTATGAATTAGGCACAAGCGGTCGCCGGGGTGCCGTCTCCGTCTCTGGTTCTCCCTAAACTCGGTATGCCAGCGAGAGGATTTTCTCTTGGCTCCGAGTAATCAACAGAAGTGCCCGTTAGTTTCCCCTATACATTTCCACGTTGTACTGCTAAGCTAGGAAGTAAATAGGAAGTGAATCGGTACCGTGTGGGGAGTCGTTTGCTATGAAAAGCCTGGTTATCAAGTATCCCGTTTTCCTGCTGGCGGGCGTGTTGAGTCTGGTCTTGAGTGCCCCCCAAGGGTACGCCCAGATCGAGCGTTCCATCGAGTATCAATTAGCCCTATTGGGTAGCGACCAACCGACCCAGGCGGTGGCTTCTGCCAGTTCCATTTCCCGGTTTCGCACGGTGTTGGATGAACTCTCGGTGAACTACCGCCAGTCTCGGGAAGAAATGGGCTATGCCACCATTGCCATGTGGAAAAAGCTCCAGGAACAAAAAGTTGCCGCCAGCTTGATGGAAATGCTCGACGGCATGAATCTCGTTGCCGCTGGAGAAACGGGCAAACAGGATTTTATGCGCAATCTCACCCTCTACTATGGACTCCGCAGCCGGGGCATGTCCCACAAACAAACGCTCCGGCAAATGTTGCTGCTCACCGCCACCCATCGCTAAGTTCAGCATTAGGGCTGGAAGTTAGAACCGGTTTGCCCTCTCCCAAAATGGGAGAAGGGAGTTAAAAACCCAACGGGGCGGTGCCGGCGACCGTGATTCTAACCATCAAGTTACGACTTCTCCGCCTGATGAAGTTCCTGTTCCGTATCACGGGTGAGGTTGGCCGCTAAAAACTCCTGCGTTGCCGGCAGAGCCATCCGTAACCGGGGGGTATCATCAATACCAATGTCCACCCGGTCAATGCAAACATCCAACACATGACCCCCGTGCTGCCGATCCGCACTCAAAAAATGAAAATGATACCCCGGTACATTCACCGTTTTCATATAACTAGGTGTCCAAAAACCGACCAAATCCCCCCGCAGATTTTGCCATTCATGCACCGGTTGGCGGGCGGCGGCTTCGACTAACCGGGTGGGTTGATCCTGCCGCTCAATCGTGCGGGTACGCACCGTGCGAAATTGCCCGGAAATTTTAATCGCATAAAAGATATTATCCGAAGGTAAAAGGGTGTCTAAATAACGCTGTAATTCTTCATAGGTCAGGGGTTGAGCCAACGTTGCCGTCCAATCGGCTTGCCAAAAAGTTACCGTCGCAAAAGGGGTTTTCGCGTCATCGGCAACGGGGTAAGCTCGTCCATCGGAACGTAACTGCCAAACCTGGCCGTCCAAAACCACCATTTCCCCATCCAAATCATTAAATGTCCCCAGGCCAAAATCTCCATAATTTCTCAATTCACCGATGGTTAAATCGCCTCGATAGATCCCCTCGACCAAAGCGCCAATGGTGGACGTTTGGAACAGCGTCTCTTCATCAAGTTCCAAATATCCCCGCAGAGCAATCGCCACAATTTCTTCGGGAGTCTGACCGGTTTCTTGACAACGTTTCTGAATGGCTGCTTGCAGTGGGGGAGCAATGTTAATTCGCATCGAATTTTGGGAAAGTTAAGAATTTTCATAAGTTACCACGGACTCGTAATCAGGGTAAAGACTGGCTGATGGGAACCAAGCGGAAATTCTCTGGCCAGAACGCCCAGATGACGGAGAACCCAAGCGGGGGGTGCCCCCCTGCGACCGCTCATTCTGAATCATCATTTGAATCATCAATAGAGGGCACCTTTAACCGGGAGACAATGCTCTCGCCGGAATTACCGTGTTGATGGAGAAACGGGGGCGGTGCCCCGGCAACTGCCATTCTCAACTCAGGTAGGATGGCGATATTGGGTCGTTCTGGATTCGGCAAAAGGCCGGTTCGCCGTTAATAGGGGCTGACTTCCAGGGCAC